>JBFYYO010000006.1:0-42403 GCA_041310025.1 Syntrophobacterales bacterium | reverse complement strand
ACGGTTCCCATGCATATAGTGTGCAGAATCCAGCCCCGCCGCCTGAGGGGTTGGCGCGAGTACGCTGTTGACAGTAATTCCCAGGTGGCGGGCATCCTCCGCCCCGAAGCCTACAGCTCCAGCAGTCCTGTGTTCCGGAGCTACGTTAAGCAGGCGACGGAAGCGGGACGGTCGATCGTTCTCTGGATCGTGACTCGTCACAGTGGGTCTAAGGGACAGCGTGCTGTGTTCTCGCTTGCTGCAAAGGTGAACGTCCGCGCGCTCTACGAGTCGAAGCCGTGTCAGGACCTCCCCGCTCGTCTGCGCCGGTACGACCGCCCATGGAAGAAGGGGACTTCGCAGAAAAAGCACAAACGGGTCATCGCTGAAGGCGACCCAGGGAACAGCCGCTTCTACCCGGCCTGCGACATTCGGGAGTGCCTCGCCAGCCTTGACTATCTGAACGTGAAGGGCCAGCGTGCGTCTGGCCATCCGCAGACAGTGATGCAGGTGGATCCGGATTCGATCAAGCAGATCGAGGACGCAGCGAGACACGTCGCCTCCCACACGGTGTTCCTCAGCTACAAGCACGTCGACTTCGAAGCTGGCGCCCCGGTTCTGCGGCCACCTTGGCAGCCGAAGGCGCTAGCTCATCGGCTGATACGTGCCGGCCTGGGAGTCTGGTTCGACGGCCTGTGCGCTCCGCAGCCAGCTCGTCGCGACGACACCGTTCCAGAGGAGGATCTCCTCACAGACGAGGAAGTGGGTCTGCTCCTGGCGGAGGGTCACCGGCAGAGTTCGGTTGTGCTGGGCATCGACACCCCGCGATACCTGACTCCCGGAACGGGCGGTGTGAACTGGACCCTGCGGGAATACGACGGCAGTATTAGCAACCAGGTTCGTGGCGAGCCTCAGCAGCGCTTTGTGCTTCATGGTCCGAACCCACGGAAGTTGACCCCGGAGCCGCACTGCGCGAGATCTTGGGAGATCGATGTGGATACGGATCTCGTGTCCGAACTGGGCTCTATGCTCGGTGTACGGAGTCAGACGAAAGTCTGACGGCCTCGCGCGCAAGCGATGATGGGTACTACTTGGACAAAATGGGACCGTGTTGTCACTTATCATTTTTCGAACCCCAGGGCCGATGCAGCGGACGGCGCAATCCGTGGGCACTTCAACGGAGTCGCTCACCTCACATAGTTCATTGGCTCTCGCGCCGCCGGAAGAGCCCTTTTCGTTATGTCCGAGGCCGCAGGCAGCCTTGCGGGTCACTGATTCTGGTTTTTGGGGAGTGAGAAGATGGCCATTCAGGTCGTTGCGGAACAGGAATATCTGGTGGGAACGCCGACCATGATAGAGGGACCAGCTCCCAAGGGTCCGTTCATGGCTGTGTTTGAGGATGATGGCGATACCGGGTTTTTCTACGCACTGGACACCAGAGTGGAGGGCAACCCGCTGCAGGATGCCGTGCACATCTACAACTCGGCGAATGTCACGAACCGGGAGAAGCCGGTACTTGCAGTGATTGGGTGGTCCATTGACAACAAGAAGGCGGTGCTCCTGATCAACGACTATCCCCATGCCATCTTTGATTTTGATGAAAATCAGGGTTACTGCCGTACCGGCTTCCCTCCTCCAAACCCTGAGGGGAAGTGGTCGATGGGCGGCCATTCCTGGGAGGAATCTGCCGTAGCGCTCTTCACATGAAGGCTTCCGGCCTGCACTGAAGAGGATCTTCGAGCACGAGGCACACCAAAGCCGGTGCTGCCGGCTGGCGGTTTCTGTCCGCATGCATAAGGCGCCTGGCTGTGCGAGGATCGGGGCCGGCCAGAGCCAGACGTGGCGCTCAGTGGCCTCACTCCAGATTATCGCTGGGAGGCATTCGGCTCATTTAGGTAGGCTCAGGGCGGTTTGGGGCGCTTGGAAGGGGGAAGGTTGTAGTGCTGCTCCAGGAGCTTGCGGTAGATGAAGACGGCGTGGTCGTCGGCCTCCTTTTCGACCCGTTGGTGGTCCGTGAGGTAGTAGGAGGCGAACCGCCGGACGCCCCACCGGTCGTACTGATCGACGTGCTTCAGTTCATGGGACCAGAGGAAGAGGTCTTCCACCGACCGCTTTTCCCGAAACACGATGACGTCATGGAGTGTCACGGCCTGCACGTTTTCGTTGGCCATGACCAGCCGGTAGAGCGTGAGATCGTCGGAAGCGGACCAGTCGGTGGTATAGCGCACCTTCTCCAGGATGCGCGGATCGAAGTACGGAGCGAGCGCTCGCCGGACTCGTTCCGGAATGGGTTTTGACGAGGCCAGCGCGCGCTCCCGCGAGTGCTCGATGGCTTCCGCCAGCGTATCCGAGGCCATATCCGTGACGGATCCGGGCAGGGAATCGAAGAAGTCCTGGCTGAAGAGGGGGGTATCGGACCATTGAGTGGCGTCCCACCTGAAAGATTGGCGCAGTTCGGGGGAGGGCATTCTTTCTGCCCGCTTACCGTCGGCCCCCAGGCACAGAAACGCCGCGAGCAGAAGAATGAAGCCGACGCGGTGATTCGCCTTATTCCTGGAGGAGTGGGTTTGCTTTCGATCATTCATTGTTCTTCGTCGCCTGCTGGATGCATCTCTACACGATTGACTGGCCGCTTGAATCGTCATTCCCGCAGGTCCCTGGCGGGACTCCAGGTGCTTTCAGACGCCTGGATCCCCGCGAGGTGACATGGGAGAGCGTCGCCATTCGGCCCACCATCTTTCATGCCACGATCATAGTCCGGTTCGCCAGTTTCTTCTCCTGAATTAAGGGAGCCCAGACAGGTTAAACACTCCGTTCACCACGGTCACCCCCTGGCGCCCTTCGAGACGGCGTCGGAGCGGGGGCAAAAGGAGATCGAGATCGCATGCGTCGAAACGATCGAGAGATCACGGATCGCCGGGCTATCGACGACATCATCCGAAGAAGCCGGGTCTGCCGGTTGGGCCTCTGTGACGGAGGGCAGCCCTACATTGTCCCCATGAGCTTCGGCTACGATGGGGAGGCCCTCTATTTTCATGCGGCATCGCAAGGACGCAAGATCGATGTCCTCACGAAGAACAACCGGGTCTGCTTCGAATTCTATATCCTGCATGACGTCATCCGTGCAGACCGGCCGTGCCGGTGGGGCATGAGGTACGAGAGCGTCATCGGCTTCGGGACGGCGGAGCACATATGGGATCTGCAAGCCAGGGAAAAGGCCCTCGCATGCATCATGCGCCAGTGCGGGGGCCTGATGGATCGTTCGAAGAGGCGGCGCTGGAGAACACGCTGGTCATCCGGGTGCGGATCGATGAGATCGGCGGCAAAGCACGTTTGTGAGATCGTTGCCTTCCTCCGTCCGCCTCCATGATCCGATCTCTGCCCTCCGATTTCCGACCTCCGATCGCCGTCCTCCCATTTCTGCCCTCTGCCCCCCGTCCTCACCGCGCAGGGACCTGAAAGGCCACTTTGCCCTGATTGCGGCGCAGGAGAACGTAAAAGGCGCCGGCTCCGCCGTCGTAGGACCGCGCCGATGCGAAGGCGAGGACCACCCGTTTCAGGGGGGCCTGGGTGAGCCACACGACCAGGCTCTGCTTGATGACGGGCTCCTTGTCCTGGGAGTTCAGGCCGCGCCCCGAAATGATGAGCACGCACCGGCATCCCCGGGCGAAGCTGTCCAGAATGAAGCTGGTCAATGCCTCCCGGGCTTCCTGCCGGGTCATGCGGTGCAGGTCGAGATAGTCCTGGTAGCTGAATTCCCCGTGACGGAGCTTTTTGAGGACTCGCGGTGAGAGCCCCACCACGGCTCCGTCGATGTATTCGTCGGAGAATGACATTTCAAAATCCAGCTCGCCCTCCACCAGCCGGGTCAGGTGACTGTGCACTTCCTGCTCTTCGATAGAAAGGAACCGGGGAGGTGACTGCGTAGGGGGAGGGGGGGGTATGCGCAGGCGGTCTCGGCGGTTGAGGGGGATCACGTCGGACATGGCTTCGAGAAAGAGCGATTCTTCGCGGTTCACCGATTTCCCGGGCGGGGCCGGAGGTGTCGGCAGTGCGGGAGGTTTCGGTTCGGAGCCGCCCCGGGGTGTGTCCTTTGTAAGCTGTTGATCTAAGTCCACAAAAGGGGTATAGAAGCTCTGAACCTTGGGATTCCGACTCGTGGGGCGCAGGTGTGGAGATGTCTTCTTTTTCCTTTTCCGAGGCATCGTCCGACCTCCCTTCGGCGCTATTTTTACCATAGGGACAGGATGTGGGAAAGTTGGGTATGAAGGCCGCCGTTGTCATCAGGGATTCGGAGGATTTTGAACGTCTCCTCTCAGAGTTGGCGGATGCTTCGTTCATCGCGGTGGATACCGAATCCAACGGGTTTTACGCCTATTACGAGCGAGTCTGCCTGATTCAGATATCCGTCGGGGATCAGGACTTCATTGTCGATCCGCTGGCGGTGAAGAGCCTGGAGGGAATGGCGGAGATCCTCGGGAATCCGGCCATCGAAAAGGTGCTTCATGCGGCATCCAACGATGTCGCGGGTTTGAAGCGGGACTTCAAGCTCGAGATTTCCAATCTCTTCGACACGGCCATCGCGGCCAAACTCCTGGGGTATTCCCAGCTCGGACTGGCGAATATTCTGGATCGGCACTTCAGCGTCTCTTTGAACAAGAAGTGGCAGCGATTCGACTGGGGCAGGCGTCCGCTCAGGCCGGAGCAGATCGATTACGCGCGCCTCGACACGCATTACTTGATCGAGCTGCGCCATCGGCTGGCGGCGGAACTGGTGGAACAGGGGCTGTGGGAAGCGGCCCTGGAAGCCTTTGAGAAAGCCTGCCAGCAGGAGATCCCCACGAAGGATTTCCGCGCCGAAGGATTCATCCATATTCAGGGTGCCCGGTCGCTCGACCCGGTTGGCAAGCGGATCCTGAAGGCGCTCTACCTGTTTCGGGAGCACGAAGCCCGCCGGCGGAACCGGGCTCCCTTCCGCGTTTTGAGCAATGACACCATGGTGCGGTTGGCTCTCCACCGGCCGACGAACCTTTCGGATTTCGTGAAGATCAAGGGAATCCCCCGCCCCCTGCAAAACGCTCGGGCGGCCGGCAGTCTACTGGCCCTGATCCGGAGGTTCGCGGATCAAGCGGATGAGGCGCGGTCCAGCCAATGAAGCACACCTCAGAGAAGTCACAGGCATTTTCAGTCCATCGGGTGCGGACTCAGCCTCACACGAGCTGAACTGTCACCCCAGGAGAATTTATGTCATCCAACGTCGTCATTCAGGATTGTTTCAAAACCTTCCGGCATGATCAGGACAAGGTTCGCACCCCCGAGGAGACTCTTGCGTGGGCGCGCGAAAGGTTGAGTCATGTCGATCTCCGGATCCTGGCGCGGACCATGCGCATCGACACGGGGCGACTCGGCATCCCGGTGTATATCAGCCTGTGCGGGCAGGACGCCAGCCGGGTGACGGGAACTCAGAAGCAGATGGGCAAGGGCGCGACCCCCGCCCAGTCCGAGGCGAGCGCCCTCATGGAGCTCATCGAGCGCTTCAGTTTTTTCTCTTTCATTGGGGAGACGCCGTTTCCGACGCACACCTTCGGGGAGCTGGCTCCCCGAGCGATTCGGCCGGGGCTGCTGAAGCGGTCGCTCCACGACGAATCCACCCCCGAAGACCTCTGCCGGGAATTCCTCGATGACTTCCCCCTGAGGTGGGTGATGGCGAGAAACCTGACGCGGGGGGAGGATCAGTGGATTCCCGTCGACTGGTTCTATCTCATCAACGAATACAACGGACCGGCGGCCGGAAACACCCTGGAGGAAGCCATCCTGCAGAGTCTTTGCGAAGTGGTGGAGCGGCATGTCGGGTCCGTGGTGAGCTACGAGGGGCTCAGGACGCCCCCCATCGATCCCGGGAGCCTGCGCGACCCCGCAGCCATGGAGCTGGTGCAAAGATTCCTTCAGCAGGGGATAAGCCTCCACCTCTGCGATTTTTCGCTGGATACCGGGATCCCGACGGTGGGCGCCCTGGCCTACGATCCGGCGACGTTCCCCGAGATGAGCGAGATCATCTTCACGGCAGGGACCACCCCCAACCCCGAGAAGTCCCTGTGCCGCGCATTGACGGAGATCGCCCAGCTGGCCGGGGATTTCCAGACGCACACCTCCTACAAGCCGACTCTCCCCAAGTACTCTGACCTGGAAGAAGCCAGCTACCTGATGGACAACGGCGCAAAGGTTCCGATCGCCTCGCTCCCCAACCTGGATCATGACAACCTGCGGGTTGAGATCGACCGGTGCGTCCAGGCGCTATCGCAAATCGGGCTCGAGGTTCTCGTGGTGAATGTCACCCACCCGAAGCTCGGTGTGCCCGCGGTCTACACCATCGTTCCCGGCGCCCACTTCCTGGACCGCACCCGCGACACGGATTTTCCGCAGCATGCGGCCAGAGTCATGCTGCGGACTCTCGGGCAGGACCGCATGGGGAAGGAGATGGAGCGGCTTCTCAAGGTCTTCGGGCCACGCTACGATCTCACGTTCTTCATGGCCCACAGCCTCGAGCTGGAAGGGGATTTGGAATCAGCCCTGAAGCTTTTCAAGGAGGCCCTCGGGCAGAACCCGGATCCCCGCGAGGTCGCCAGCATCCACGTGCACATCGGGTCCTGCTGCAAGGACATGGAGGCGTATTCCGAGGCTTTGGAAGCCCTGGCAGAAGCGGAAAAGCTCAACAACGAGCTCAAGGAAATCTACAATCTTCGGGGATTTTGCCACTTCAAACTGAAGCAGCACCAGGAGGCGATCGCCGCCTTTGAGCGTGCCATCGAGATCGATCCGGGCTCGGCCATCGACTACGCCAACATTGGCTCCAACCTGCGGGAGCTCGGCTTCAAGGCGGAAGCCATCAAGCTCTACAAGATGGCCCTGGAGCTCGACCCGGAGATTGACTTCGCCCGCGACAACATCGCCCGCCTGGAGCGCGAGATCGATCAGGGGCAGGCTTAGTCAGCGTCAGGTCCTCTGAAACATGCGGGCGATTTCCCTGCCGGTGAGCCGGACCCAGACGGGTCTTCCGTGCGGGCAGGTGGAGGCGATGCAGGCGGCGTCCAATGCCTCCATGAGCTTCCGCAGCGCTTCCGGGTGCAGCTTCTGGCCCGCTTTAATGGCGTCGTGACAGGCGGCGGACTGGGCGATCCTGGTGCAGAGGTCGATCCGGGGCGATGTTTCCTCCTCCGGAAGCTTTTCCACCAGGTCCCTCAGGATGAGATCGGGTGCCATGCGGCTCAGGGCAACGGGCACCGCCTGAACCACGAAGCTGTCTCCCCCGAACGATTCGATTTCGAATCCCATTTCACTCAGTTGTGGAAGCCATTGCCGGAGGACCGCCGCCTGGCGGGGCATGAGGTCGAAGACGACGGACTGCATGAGCCGCTGGCCGGCTTCTCGGTGCGATCGGGCCGAAATCTCGTTGAAGAGGATGCGCTCATGGGCTGCATGCTGGTCGACCAGGATCAGCCCGTCTCCGTCCTCGAGAAGGATGTAGGTGTTCATGACCTGGCCGATGGGACGGCACCGGCTGAACCGGGGCTCACTTCCGACGGGGTAGGGCTCCTGCTCGATATCCTGAAGAGGGACAAGGGGTTCGGGGCGGAGCGGGGAGCTCCCCGCAGAGCGGGTGTTCATCTGGACGGGCGCAGGTGTTGCGGGTTGGGGCAGGGGTGCTCCGGTGACATCCTGGAGGCCGCTTTGATCCTCCCGCCCCCAAAGGTGCCCGTGGGGATGTATTCTGGGCTGGCCCTGGGGAAAAGCTGAGGATGCCGGGATGGTCGGTGTGCCCACCGCAGCGGGCGACCGCTCCATGCCTTCGCGGATCGCCCGTCGCACGGCGTCCAGGACATCCCCGGGCTGACGGAATCGCACCTCCCGCTTGGTCGGGTGGACGTTCACGTCCACAAGCTCGGGGGCCATTTCGATGAAGAGCACCACCACGGGGAACCTGCCCTTGGGGAGAAGGGTATCGTAGGCGGAGAGGATGCCGTGATTGAGGGTCCGGTCGCGAACGGGGCGGCCGTTGACGAAGGCGTAGAGCATCTGCGAGCCGGCTCGCTGGAGGTCCGGAGGACTGGCAAGGCCCCGGATGGAAAGCGACGGTACCTGGGAATGGATTGGGCGCAGCTTGGAAGCCATCTCCGGCCCCAGCACCTGTCCCACCCGGGCTTCATGGCTCTTGACGCTGGGCCAGTCATACAGGGCTCGTTCCCCGTGCATCATCTGGAAATGAATGGAAGGGTGAGCCATGGCCAGTCTCAGGAACTGATCACTGATGTAGGACAGTTCGGTGTCGACCGTTCGCAGAAACTTCCGGCGGGCCGGAACGTTGAAGAACAGGTCCCGGACGGTGATGAGCGTCCCGGGAGGACAGCCCGTCTCCTTGACTCCCCGGATGACTCCCCCTTCGATGCGGATGTAGGTTCCGGCGATGGCATCCGCTTCGCGCGTCACGAGCTCGAATCGGCTGACGGCGGCGATGCTGGGCAAAGCCTCGCCGCGAAAGCCCAGGGTCCGGACACTGGAGAGATCCTCGACCGTCCTCACTTTGCTCGTGGCGTGCCGCTCGATGGCGAGCAGCGCATCTTCGCCGGACATCCCGCACCCGTTGTCGACGATCCGGATTTCCTTGCGGCCGCCCTGGATCAGAGTCAGACTGATCCGGCGGCTGCCGGCGTCGATGCTGTTTTCCATGAGCTCTTTGGCAGCCGCGGCAGGGCGCTCCACCACTTCGCCGGCGGCGATCTGATTGCACAACGTGTCAGGCAAGATCGTGATTTTTCCCATTTGTTTCTCGCTTTACTTTTTCGCCCTTCTCAACTATTCAAAAAATCATCCTGTGCAGAGCCTTCCGGCAAGAGATTCGGTTCCGGACTTGAGGTCAGAAGACGTTCGTTGTGAAGTCGGCGAGGCTGAGCCCGCCCCCGCCCGGCCTTTTTGGGCAGTGGAACGGAGGGAGAACGAAGCACTGGACGGATGTGTCCATGGACTGCGCCGGTGGTCGGCAGGTGTGATGAACGTGCACTCCCCGTGGAAGCCCGGCCGGCTTCCGTTTGAATCCTTGATCACAGTGAGTCTCAGCCATGGAATCCAGTCCGTTCCAGTCACTGGTCAGTCTCCTCAGCAATATCCTCGAAGCCTTCACGACGGCCCTTTTTGTGCTCGAGCCCAAGAGCCGTCAGCTGCAGATGGTGGCATCCCAGTCGCTCAGCAAGCACCTTCCGGCGAGGGTCTCGCTGCCGCTCGAGCAGAGCGGCATTCTGTCTCAGGTTCAGAAGGTGGGTCAGGTCGTCCACCTGGATAAGCTGCAGGAAGGGGCTCTAAATCTTTCTGCGACGATTCCTTTTTATCGCGACGGCGAATCCCACATCAAGGGGGTTTTCGTCGTTCCCGTCGGCGACGGCGGCGTGCTCTACGTTGACACCAAGTTTGCGTGGGGGTTCAACGACAAGCAGCAGAAGCTCATCCGCGAAGTGGCGGACGTGCTCCATTTTCTGCTTCAGCGCGAAGCGAGCCTGTCGAGGCAGGAGAGCTACGGGCGGCTTTTCGAGCTCTGGCAGAAGCTGGCCGAGCTGCCGTTCAAAGAGGAGGTGGTGGAGGAGTACTGCGGGAGCTTTCTCAATGAATGCAGCCAGTTCTTGGGGAGTGACTACGGTTTTCTCGCTTTGCGACAGCCCGGGCGGTCCGATCAGCACCTCATCGCCGCTACTTCCAATGTGCCCCGCAGCCTGGTGAACCAGAGTCTGCCTGCCAACCAGGGCCTCATGGGCTACGTTCTGGAGAACCGGAAGAGCCTTCTGGTCGGTCGCTTGAATCCCAGCACCAGCGATCATTTTCTTTTTCTTCCTTCCGAGGGTCTGCCCCACCAGGGAACGTTCTGGGCCCTGCCCAGTGAAATGGCTCTGGGGCACACGCTGGTTATGGCTTTTCTCTCCCGTCAGTCGCTCGAATGGAGCCCGGAAGAGCAGTTCGGTGTGACGCATGCGCTCGAGGTTTTGCGCTTGAAGCTGGAGCACTGCTGCTACCAGGAGGAGTGCCAGCATCTGCGGGTCTACGATTCGAGCACGGGAATGCTCAATGCGGTCGCTTTTGAAGCCAGGGTGGATGCCACTTTGACGAACGCCATGCACAACAGCCTGCCCTTCGCTCTGGCGCTGGTCCAATTCGAGCCGTGGCAGATTCTATCCACGAAGGTGCCGCCCAGGCAGCTCCGGCGATGGCAGGGCGAGCTTGCCGCGAGCATTTACAATGGGCTTCCTCGGGAGATTGTGGTGGGGGCGATGGGGGAGAATCGCTACGGTTTCCTTTTCCCAGGGATGACGGTTCAGGAGGCCAAGCCTTACCTCACGGCTGCAACCGATGCCGGAAGGAAATTCATCGGCTCGAGGGTGAAGGGCGTTCGATTGCAGGCTCAATCGGGGGCGGTTGGGTTTCCCCAGGAGGGAACACGCAGCGAGGAGCTGTGGCCGCTGGTCTCCGGCCGTCTGTACGCTGCTCTTCGCACAAAAAGTGAAAAGGTGAGCGTATAAAGTGTTTGACCCGCCTTTTCATTGTCTATAGACTCGATCTCCATCCAATTGCGGAAGCGATAACGGCTGACGAGAAGGGTGTTCAATGTTTGAACGACTGTTCGGGTATTTCTCCAAAGATCTCGCCATGGATCTTGGCACGGCAAATACTTTGATATATCTGAGAGGGAAGGGAATCGTCCTCAACGAGCCCTCTGTGGTTGCCATCAACCAGGATACGCACCAGGTCATCGCCGTAGGGCATGAGGCCAGAAACATCATCGGACGGCACGGTCAGCGGATCGTGACGATTCGGCCGCTCAAAGACGGCGTCATCGCCGACTTCGAAGTCACGAGCGTGATGATCAAGTCCTTTCTGGCGAAGGTGCTGAAGCGCAGGCAGTTGGTGCGCCCCAAGCTCGTGGTGGCCGTTCCGACGGGGATCACTTCGGTGGAGAAGCGAGCCGTGATTGAAGCGGCGGAGCAGGCTGGTGCCCGCCAGATCCACCTGGTGGAAGAGCCCATGGCTGCCGCAATCGGCGCGGGGCTGCCCATCGATCAGCCTTTCGGGAACATGGTGGTGGATATCGGGGGGGGCACGACGGAAGTCGCCGTCATTTCGATGTTCGCCGTGGCCTACAGCGAATCGGTGCGAGTGGCGGGGGACGAAGCCAACGAAGCCATCCTTCGATATGTTCAGCGCGAACGCCAGATGATCATCAGTGAAATCCTGGCCGAGCATGTCAAGATGAAGATCGGTACGGCGTCGCCCCTGGATGTTCCTGAATCCATGGAGATCACGGGCAAAGAGATCCTCACGGGCATTCCCAAAACCTTCTCGGTGACGGACGAGGAGATCCGCGAGGCCATCAAGGAACCCATCATGTCCATCGTCGAGGCCGTGAAGCGTGCCCTGGAGAAGACGCCGCCAGACCTTGCCGCGGACATTCATGAAAAGGGTTTCTGGCTTGCGGGTGGTGGCGCCTTGATCCGCGGACTGGACAAGCTGCTGGTCCAGTACACGAGCCTCAAAGTGAACAGCGCCGATGACCCGTTGACTGCTGTCGTGAGGGGCGCCGGGGCCGTCATCGACAACCTGGATCATTTCCGGCAGGTTTTCATCAACTGAATCAATCCTCTCCGGTTTTCGCCTGCAGAACCACGGTACGCCATCGGTCGTGGGATTCCTGGTGGATGGGTGCATGATCGGCCGGCAGGAGCTCCAAAAGTGTCTGCCACTGGCTGTCCATGAAACCGCTCAGCACTGCCAGCTCATGTCTGCGCCAATCGATGCCGGCAACAACCTTCGTGAGACAGGGCCATTCGATGTTCATGAGGATGATGTCCGATTCGTGCCGAATGACGCACGGGTCGTCGGCCACCACGGCGTGAATGGTCTCACTGACTCCATTGGCGATGAAGTTTCCTCGGGCGACCCGGATCGCCAGCAGGTTGCAGTCGACAGCCACGACACGGGTAGCTCCGAGCAGAGCCGAGGCAATGGCCAGAATTCCCGTCCCGGTTCCGAAATCCACGACCGTCCGGATGTGCCGGTGAGCGAAAAGATGTTCCAGGGCCAGCAGGCAACCCCGTGTGGTTGGGTGAAGGCCCGAGCCGAATACCAGCCCGGGATCGATTCGAAGAATTCTGGCCCCGGCAGGCCAGGCTGATTTCGCGACGGGTGCAAGAGCGGGAATGACGAAGGACCCCACCTGCTGATCCTCCTTTGGGACCTGCTGCCACTGATCGTAGTCGATTTCGTAGCGTCTCAGAAGCTCCCAGCCCGGCTGCGCCCTGATCCATTCAGCAACCGGCTGGTCTGCAGAACCCTCGAAGAACAGGTAGGTGAAAGGCGGCTCCGGCCAGACGCCGACGAGCCCCGGGGTGGCGGGTTCATGGCTGGGAAGGCCCGGCCCCCGGCATTCGTAAACAAAAAGCTTGATACAGTCCCTGGGATTCATGAGGGGGATTCGACAGCGCAGGGCGTGGGGATCGATGGTGTGGTCCGGCATGGACCCGCACCTAAGGCTTTTCGACCTTCTCAAGCACCTGATCGAGCTCGGGCGCGTCGATGACCAGCTGATAAGCCTTGCGGTTCGATGCGTTCAAGAGCAGGGGGCCTCTCAGGTGCGGGCGCAACGACTTGTTTTCCCGGTCGAAGCAGACCATGACCAGAACAGCTAGGTCGTCCGGCTGATCCAGTTCGATGGGATCGGCCTTTTCCGAGGGCAGAGAGTAGCGATACCCGAGAACGTGCGGGGCACAGACCACGAAGGCGACGGTGGGGTCGTCGACGGCCTGAAGCCACTGAAACGGACCGCTGCGATGCTCCAGAAGGACATAACGCTTGAGCGCTCCAAAGCCGGGAATGCCCCACGGGAAATGAATGAACACGTCTTCGCCCAACTCAAGTGTGCCGAAGCGAGATGTCTCTATCTGCATTCTAAGGATTCCGTCATTTTTCCTGATTTTTAGCGCTTGAAATGGGCATCCGCCCGCTCTATTCGGCGACGAGCCCCAGCATTTCATCAAGGTCGCCTTCATTGACACCTGCGGCTTCCTTGTTCTCCTGTTGTATCTTGAGGTATAGCTCTTCCCTGTAGATCGGAATATGCCGGGGACTGGTAATGCCGATCTTCACCTTGTTCTGGTCCACTCCGGTGACCAGAACGGTGATGTCGTCTCCGATACGAATCGATTCACCCAACCTTCTCGTAAGAATCAACATGGCTCAGTCCGTAAATGGTGTCAGGATCATTCTGTTTTTCGTTGATTTCGAAATTAACAGATTCTGAGCCATATTTGAAGAAGTATCAACTTGAAAATGAAGGGAAGGGCATCACGAAGCCTTCAGGAATTCGCGGGCCTGATCGTATCTTTCCATGAGCTCCACAAGAAACTTGTCCGCAAGCTGCGCGTTGATGCCCAGCCTGACGAAGACCTTGTCGTGGTTGGGCTGCAGAAAGCCGTCGGCACCGCATCCGATGCCCATGGCCGATACCATGCGATTCACGACGTAGACCAAACCGGCGAGATCCGTGTGCTCTCCCGCCTCGAGCGGACGGTGATGGTTGCCGATGGCCGCGGTGACATCCGCCGGAAACCTCCAGCGACGGGCGATGAGGGCGCCGAGCTGTTCGTGGTCGATCCCCAGGATCCTCTGCTCAGCCTCGATGAAGGAGATGTTCTGCTCTTTGACGGCATCCATAATGGATTCAAAGTAGGTCTTGACGTGGAAGTTCAATACCGTCTTCCCGATGTCGTGAAGCAAGCCCGCGGTGTAGGCGGTCAAGGTGTTTTTGAAGCCAAAATGACGTGCGACGATTTCCGACATGAGGCCGGCAGCGATGGCATGATCCCAGAGCTCGCCGGATCGCAGATCGTAGCCGGAGGCGTCGTCCGTGAAATAGCGTGCTGAACAGGCCGTGAGGATCACCACCAGCAGCTGCTGATCGCCCAGCGCGACGATGGCGTCCTGGAGTGAGCTGATCCCGCGCTTCCGGGCATAGAGCGGACTCTGGCTCATGGCCAGAACCTTGGCCGCGATGACCTGATCGTATTTGACGACTGCCTCGATCTCCTGAAGGGGAGCCATCTTTCGGATGAGCGGCGCGACCTTCCAGACGACGTCAGGAAAGGGAGGCAGGCGCTCAGCGGACTCGATGATGTCGGCGAGATGGGGAGGGTACTCAACAGATGTCATTCCAATGCTCCTGATCGAAAACGAGTGTTATGGAGTATCTCGGAATCCTTATCGAAAATTACCGGGCGGAACTGAACGAATTTCTGGGTTCCACTGTTCATCATTTGGAAGATCGAGTATTAGAGAGGCAAAGGAAAGCGCGAATCGGCAAGCACCTGAAGGCGGATGCCGGTTCGAATCGTGAGTATTTCGGGGCAGGAGGCAGCGCCGATCTCCGGTTTGCCGAGCCTGGCGTATCCTGAATCGAAGAAAACGCTCAGGACGACCGGGCATTGCCATGCGAGGGCGGGACTGCACCTCGCTCCGAGCCCCATGATTGCGCTGTGAAACATGGCATTTCGAACTGAAAGAGCCAGCGAGAGCGATTACGGCCTTCTGGGGCTGAACAGCAAAGCCTCGCGAAAGGAGGTCAAGTCCGCCTATCGCTGCATGGCCAAGGAATGGCACCCGGATCGATTTCATCAGCGTTCGTTGAGGGATCGCGAACGGGCTGAAGAGAAGTTCAAGGCCCTCACGGCAGCTTATCGCCGCATTGCCGGCGGGTGGCTTGAGGAAGAGCGCTCCCAGGATCAACACCCTTCGGACGAACGCCGGGCGGCCGACTCTCGTCCTGCCGCCCGCCCGCGGGATCCCGCTCATCCCAAGCCCATGCGGCAAGCGGTTGGTCCAGGGAGGTTCGTGCGTCGCCGGAGCCTCCTCTCCACAGGTTTGATTTTGGCTGCTCTGGCCTCCCTTCTTGTCATTCGAGCCCAGTTCTCGGCTGTTGATCAGAAAGCGCCCCCGACAACGTTATCGACCCTTCCGGACAAGGCTCCCTCTGATGCTTCCCGCGCTACGGATTCACGACCCGAACTGACTCCAGGAGCTCCCGCCGCACCTGAGGCGACTCCTGAGCCCCCCCGCCCTCAACCGGTCGATCCCCTCCGGAAATCGATCCCCCCCTTTGCAGGACCGGCTTCCGAGCTCATAACCATCGGGTCGACCCAGGAGGATGTGCTGCGGATTCAGGGATCTCCCGAGGTTGTGCGGGGGCAGACCTGGGTCTATGGAGTTTCGGAGCTGGGCTTCAAGGAGGGTCGGGTCGTGCGCTACAATAATTTCGACGGCAGTCTCAAGGTGCGCGTTCTCCCGTCGCGCGCCATGCCTTCGCCTCCTCCCGCCGTCTACACCATCGGGTCATCCATGGACGAGGTCCTGGCCATCCAGGGGACTCCCACCCGCATGGAGGGGAACCGCTGGTTGTACGGATTCTGCGAGCTGCGATTCAAGGATGGCAGACTCTCGGAGTACGACAATTTTTTCGGTGACCTGAAGATCCGGCTCTCGCCGGGCAAGGCCGGCACCGGTTCTCAGAACGAGCGGTTCTTCACGGTGGGCAGCACCGCAGAAGAGGTCCTGCTCGCCCAGGGCACCCCAACCAGCATCAAGGGCAATTTGTGGTACTATGAAATGTCGAACGTTGTTTTTCGAAAAGGCAAAGTGCAGTACGTGTTCAACTCGAGCGGCAACCTTCGTTTTGTGCCCAAAGAGGAACTGACGCGAAGCGAGTGAGATCTTCCCTGCCTGTGGGATGATTCGCAATCTGCAGGCATTGCCGAGCGGAATCTCGTGGACTGAACCGTGTCGATCGGGGGGGTGGCAAGAATGGCTTCCAAGGGTTTTCTTGAGGAGCTCTACCTCGGAAAAGTGGACAGGGGGGATCTGTTTGGGGCCGCCCCGCAAATCAACTTCGGAAAAGTCACCATCATTCTCGATCGCTACAAGGAGATTCTCAAGGATTACCCTCCCCCGGAGCTGGAGAACCTGGGACATGTTCCGCAGGAGATGCTTCGACGGATGGGCGAAACGGGGTTGTTCGGTCTGATTATTCCCCTCCGCTACGGGGGGCTGGGGTTGAACCTGCATGAATACCTCTGGCTCGTGGAGCAGATGGTGAGACTGGACCTCTCGGCCAGCCTCGTCACACTGGCCCACCTCTCCATCGGGACGAAGGGCATCGTGCTCTTCGGGAGCGACTCCCAAAAGGAAAAATATCTCATACCGGCGGCTTCGGGCGAGATGATATTCTCCTATGCCCTGACGGAGCCCCTGGTTGGTTCTGACGCTCAGCATATCCGGACGCATGCGGAGCTGTCCGATGACGGCCGGTATTACATCCTGAACGGCCAAAAGACTTACATCACCAATGCCAACTATGCCGGGGGCCTCACGACTTTTGCGCAGCTGGATCCTACCAAGCCCGGAACCATTGGAGCGTTCATCGTCGAAACCGGCTGGGAGGGTGTGAAGATCGGGAAGGACATGCCCAAGATGGGCCTCAAGGCGAGCTCCACGGCGGCCGTGATCTTTCGGGACGTCCGTGTGCCCGTCGAAAATCTCCTGGGAAGTGCGGGCGACGGTTTCAAGATCGCCATGACGGCGCTCAACTATGGTCGCCTGGGACTGGGGGCGGCCTCTGCGGGCATGATGTCGCAATCCCTCAAGGACATGGAGGCCCGTTCAGCGTCCCGCATGCAGTTTGGCCGGCCGATTCAAAGCTTCCCGCTCGTGCAGGAGAAGCTGGTCAAGACCCGAGTCCATCAACAGGTTTCGGCCTGCATCAACGAGTGGGTGGCCCATCTGCTCAGAGAGGACCCTTTGGGCCCCCTCGCCATTGAAACATCTCACTGCAAGCTCTTCGGGACGACACGCGGCTGGGAGAGTGTCTACGACGCCCTCCAGGTGGCAGGGGGTGCAGGATATCTGACGACCCACCCCTACGAGAAGAGAATGCGGGATTTCCGTGTCACCACCGTTTTCGAGGGCACGACCGAAATCCATTCCATCTATCCGGCCATCCAGCTCCTCCGCACGGCAGCTCGTCTGCTGGATGGAGCGGGGGGAGCGGCGGGCAGAGCGTGGCGGGCGATACGGTTGATACTGGGCCCCGCTTGCTGCAGATCCTCGGCTGCTGACCGGGATGTCCAGCGGGCCCTCCGCTTCTGCCGGAAATCGGTGAGATCGGTCAGGAGGCTGCTGGTAGTGGGGTTGGTGCTGCATGGACCGAAGGTTCTCGAACAACAGTTTCTGCTTCGAAGAATCACCCTGCTCAGCCTGGGCTGCTTTGGCATCCTCTCCCTCCTGAGAGGGCTCCTGAGTCATTCTGCGGATGGGGTGCTCTCCGAGTCGGACAAGGCTGTCCTGCGCTATGCTGTGGCGGAAGCGGAGGGTTTCCGAAGGCAGTACGGCAGGGTCCTGACGCCGCCTCTGGAAAAGCTTCACGAAGGGGTGATGAGAGGATTGTCTGCAGGTGATGCGGACTGACGATCCAGTATATCCTGAAGCCACGATTGCATGAGTTTTGGATTTTAAGTGCATCGATGAAAAAAAAGCTTGAAATTATAGTAAGATGCGCGTAATGGGTGCTGTATTGGAGATTCAGCTTTCTAGGGGCCGTTGCTTCAATGCTTTTTCCGGTGCGAATGTAGTGATTTCATTACACAATTGACAAAGGGAGACAGGAAATGCGACGGAGTTCAAGGGCTGCGATATGGGTTCTCTTGCTCCTCGTTTCCTCGGGGTGCAGCTGGACGAACCAGAATCTTTTGAACCTCGGGCTTTTCAAGGATGAGGAGCCCGCCACCTGCAGTATGACCGACCTGCATGAATACCAAGCGGCGCTGGGTGCGGCCAGGAGTGCCGAAGCTGCTCCATCCCCCACGCCAGAGGCGGAAGCCTCCAAAGCGGCTGATGCAGCGGCACAGAAGCCCGCCGATGAAACCGTGGTCCATAAGTTCATCATCAGGAACACGAGCAAGGCGCCTCTCCGGATCCAGCGGGTGATTTCGAGCTGCGGGGGGTCCGTCGGCCGCTATGACCAATCCATCCCTGCGGGGAAAGAGGGCGTGATCATCATCACGCTGAATCCCAAAGGGTGCGACGAGAACGACGTGAAGTCCGCCATCGTGGTCACCGACGACCCAACGCGGCCCGCCGTCATCCTGAAGACGCGCCCGGCCAGGGGCTCTTGATCCGAGCATCCCACCCTGCACTCGAATAGCATCTGGCTCAATTCATCGTTGCAGTGTTAATACGACAACGAGACTTCTCAGGTAGTGGGCAAAAGCGGTAGCGTTGCCCACCGAGAAGGGCACCTTCGCTTCCGGTGGGCAAGATGAAGACCTTGCCCACCCTACCGTGAAAGTGCAGCTGGTTTGATTTCTCATTGTAGTGTTAAAACTGCCTCAACACACCTTCACAGAATGAGATGCTCATATCCCTCGCACGTCATCCCCGCATGCTTTTAGCGGGGATCCAGGAACCTAAGCGCCTCTGGATTCCCGGCAGGGACAAGCGGGAATGACGCCAAGTAAATATGGCGGCGTTTTTTATACCCTCTAAGATCCCATGCGGGCCAGGACCCTGAAATAAGACTGCACATATTTCCCCGACACGACTTCGGTGAGGGGAAAGATCAGGCAGCAATCATCGAGAAACCTCCCGTTGAGAGCGAAAAAGAATCGCCTGGAAATCTCGAAGAGAGCCTCGTCGGCTGCAATCCGGATGCTGCGAGAACCGGTTGTCAGGTCGGTTTCCGTGGCGCAGGCCGTTCCTAGCCCCGCCTCATGCGTGAGAAGGGGATTGACACTCCACAATCGGCAGCCGATGGGGCGGTGGCTCCCCGCCAGACACTTCCCTTCCTGATGGAGCGGGCAGACGTATTGTGCAGGCTCTCCATCACCGATGAGGCACGCATCGCCCAGGTCACCATCAGAAGACTCTGAAATCACGACAGCAACTCCTGCGGAAGCTCTGGGCGGTGAAGCACCGAGCAGGGCGCAGTGGGCCGTCAGCGCGCGTTGGATGATCAGCAGCCGCGCCTCCTGGGAGAGTTTCCGGTTGAGGTGGTGGAGCAGGTAGGCCGCCTCGACGAGCTGGAGGATGAGGACTCTCGCGCAAGCGCCGTTTTCGCATTCCACGCTGTTGATGTGCTCGAGATCCTCGGCGACTTGAAGGCCGAGCTGGTTTTGCGCCTCCCGGACGACGCTTTCGTACTCGTCGAAGTAAGGGCTGAGGTCGATCCGGCGCTCACCGGTTTCGAGGGACGGCTCGCGAATGGTCAGCCTCCCCGCTTTCTTGTCGTACTTCCTGAGGAACCTCCACTGACTGAAGCTGGTGGGGGTGGATCGCGCCTTTTTCATCTGTTTTTCGGCGAGCTTAAGACCGAACCCCCGCCGCAGCAGGTAGGAGGTGATGAAGGTGCCGGTCCTCCCGATCCCGAGGCGACAATGCACAAATACCCTTTTTCCCAGGTAGATGGCTTCGTCGAGCCATTCCAGAGCCTTTTCCACCTCCACGGGATCGGGCGCGTGGTCGTCCCGGATGGGGAGATAGTAGACCTGGAATCCTGAATCCTTCTCGATTTCATGCAGATCGCAGTATTCCGCGCAAAGATTGACTATGGCGTCGATGCCCTGCTCCCTGATGGACTCCAGCTCAGCGTAGGACATGGGCGCATGTCCGACGGCCAAATGATCCGTGATCCATGTGAGCTTGTATGGTTCTTCAGCCATCGGAGTTTGCATCCATTCCCATGAACTCACCCACCAGTCGGTCCACATCGTCGCGGTCGTGCATGGCCATGTCCATCAAGGGGGTAAATGCCAGCAAACGGCCGAGGATGGAAAGCCTTTTCTGGATGGCGTCCGATTCCTGCTCTCGAACACGAGCGACGATGACGTCCTGCTCGACCGTTGTCTCGAACCCCGATGTTTCGAGCACTTTGGCCAGCAGCACGGCCCGAAGCTGTCGGCCCTTCGAAACGCCGCCGCCCCCTTCGAATCGAAAGGAGATGTAGTTTTCGCTCGGCGTCGGACCGCAGAGCGTGTCCACGACGACAAAATGGAACCCGAAGCGGATGTTGATGTTCATGTAGTCCTGAGAGACGATGGCGAAGCTTGCGAGGATCCCTGATTCGAGGCCGATGATGCCGCCCCCGGCGGTGACCTGTTCGAGTGCCCCCAAGTCCACGGGTTGGGGACGGCTGGCCCAGTCCAGGTCCGGATGGCGGAGCCCGCGCCACAGGGCCTGAAGGGGCCGACTCTTCACCTCCTTGAGGGTGATCTCATCACCCCGGGATCGCTCGGGATCGATGCCGTCACCGAGATCCAGCAGATAAAGGGTGATGGGCAGCTCGCTCTGGAGCTTCCTGGCGCCTCGGGTTCCGACTCCCCTCTCCTCGGCCAGGGAGAACATCTCCATGATGGCCTTCTCGTGGGCGAAACGCAGGACGTCATGGAGCGTCTGACAGTTGGATGCTGTGAAATCGGGGGATTCGGGGGAGGTGAGGTTGAGCGGGGAGACATGTTCGAGGATGCGCCCCAGCCGCTTCATGGCCGGTGTCTGGGCCGTATCCCTTGCGACCTGGCAGGTTCTGCTGGCATGCTCTTCGATGCTCCCCCGGTAGATCCTGCAATGAGTGGCATCCACGATCACCTCGTCCCCCGGGCTCAGGGATCGGGTGGCTTCCGGCAGGTTGACAATGGTGGGAATGGAGTGGCGTCGGGCGATGGAGGCGAAGTGCCCCGCGGCAGAGCCCCGATCGGTCACGACCGCCGAGATTCTGCCGAGGATCTGAGTGAAGTCGGGAGAAGGCCTTTCCGCCACCAAAACTGCTCGATCCGGAACCTGCCGGAGGTCAGAAGGCGAAGCGACCTTGACCACCTTCCCGCCGGCTGTGCCGCCGGCTGCGGTTTGTCCACCCTTCAGAAGAAGTGGTGCCTCATCGGATATCTCGAGCTCACAATGCTCGGCCTTGCGGGGATCCAGCTCGAGAGGCCTCGACTGGAGCAGGAACAAGATTCCCTGCTGATCCACACACCATTCGATGTCCTGCGGAGACCCGAACAGGCTTTCCAGCTGCATGCCCCACTCGGCCAGCTGCAGCACACTTTCGTCATCCAGAGAGAAGGAATCCTGCTCCGATGGATCCAGGGGAACCGATTCCAGTTCCCTGGCATCTCCGGGCACGAGCTTGGTCTCCATGGAGTGCTGCTCACGCCTCAGGATTCTTCTCGGCTGACTTCTCGATACCTGGAAGACGTCCGGGCTGGCTTCGCCACTCACCAGCGCCTCTCCCATGCCCCAGGTGGAATAGATCATGACGCTCTCGCGGTCGGAAGCGGCAGGATCCACCGAGTACACGACACCGCTCGCCCTGGCCCTGATCATCTCCATGAGGAGGACGGCCATGGGCGTTTCTTCGTCGAGAAGACCGTGGGAGATGCGGTAGACGAGAGCCCGCGGCGAATATTTGCTCGCGAGAACGTCTTGGTAGGATGTGCGGATGCCAGCACTGTCCACATTCAGGACAGAACGGTATTGTCCCGCAAATGAGATGGAGGAATCCTCCCCCACGGCGCTGCTGCGCAATGCCCAACGGATGCCTGGTGTGCAGAGCTCGCGTGCCCCGGACTCCCCTGCGGTTGGAGACGGGCTGTGCTCGGAGTCTCGAACGATCTCGCCTTCGAGGTCGTTCAGTTTGTCTTCGATGGCTGCGATGATCTCGGGCGGAAGAGGAGCATCCAAAATGAGACGGACCAGGTCCTCCGATGCCTGCTGCAGAAGAGCAGGGTCGTCGAGGCGGATACGGGAGAGGATTTCGTGAATGGGTTGGCGCAGGTCACTGGCCTCCACAAGGCGATGGAAGGCGTGCGCGGTGACGACCGCGCCATGGGGCACTCGGAGCCCCAGGTCTCGGGCCACTCTCCCCAGGTGAGCCGCCTTGCCGCCGGCGCTTTGTTCGGCATCCGGCGGAATGCCGCTCAAGTTGAGGGCGAAAACACTGGGTCCTTCGAGAGGCTCCGGACCCAGGTCCGGCTGCATCCTGGCTTGAATACGGCCGACTACCTCCGAAAGGGAGCCGTAGGCGCGCGGGGCCATGTGCTCGAGATGTCTGACCATGCTCTCCAGCGCGCGAACCAGATCCTGACAATGGGTCCGTATGGCGGAGAAGTCCACCAGAGTGCGCTCGCTGTGGATACGCTCGATCTGGGCCATGAGCTGATGGCAGCGATGGTCTTCTTCGAGAAGCGCCTTGAAGGAAATGTACTTTCGGCGCGTCAGACGATCGGGAAAAAAAACCCGATAAAGAATCTGCCTCAAGGATGGGATCCGCGGCATGTTCAGGCTTTCTTTTCGGCCTCTGCCAGAATTACGGCGACTTTTTCCTCCAGTTCCTCTTTTTCGATGGGTTTGACGCAGTATTCACTGACGCCCAGCCTCAGGGCTTCCCGAGCGGTATCCAGGGTGGGGTATCCCGTCAGCATCATCACGCGAAGGTCCGGTTTCAGCTTTCTCAACTCCTCCAGCACTTCGATGCCACCCATCTTCTTGAGCTTGATGTCCAGGATGGCGAGGTCGACCGGGTTGCTCGCGGTGTAATGAATGGCTTCCTCTTCCTCCGTGAAGCCGAATACGGTGTGACCCTTCTTCTGGAGGATCTTTTTGATCAATACCACCGCGTCACCAACGTCGTCCAGGACCAATATGTTCGCCATGAGCTCGTGTCTCCATAGTTCGGGGAGGAATCGGGTTGATGTGAAGATTTGAATTCCAAGTATAGTGCAGCCCGGATCGATTGAACAACCTGGTTTGACATGCAGTGCCGGGCGGCATGGAGACGAGCAGGAGCCTGGATTTGTCCCATTGGGGGTCAGGCGCCGAGAATGTACAGCCTGCTTCTAAGTCGAAGATCGTCCTGTCTCTGATTTCCGGTTTCTGAGGGGGCTGGAAGTGGCGAAGGAAAGGCGACCACCCTTGTGGGGCAGTCGTCTCCCCTCATATCCCGAATGGGTGAATCAGTGGATCAGAAAAGCCCGAGCAGGTTTGCGGCCAGAATCAGAAGACCCGCACAGGCGACCCGCTTGACCATGAGCGGACTGATTCTCTTGGCGATCTGAGGAGCAATGAACCCGCCGAGAATCGCTGCCGGAAACATGACCAGGAAGAATGTCGCGTCGAAGTTGCCGAACTGATAGTGGCGTGCGGTCCCCATCAGGGTGTTGAAGAAGATGGCCAGAAGCGAGCTTCCGACGACCACGTACATGGGAAGGCCCAGGCCGACGGTCATCAGGGGTACCATGAAGGGTCCCCCGCCGAACCCGAACATGGAGGATACGATGGCGATCAGAAAACCTCCGATACAGCCAAGAACCACATTGACTTTGAACTCTTGTCCCCAAAATTCAACGATCATGATCGTAGGTCCTTTCTTGGTCGATAGAGGTCTTATTTGCCTTTGGCCTTGGCGGCTTCCTCGGCTCTCTTCTTAAACTCTTTGAGAATGGCCTGTTCCTTCTTGTTCTTTTCGAGGTAGCCGGGGGTGGTTTGCCAGAACATCAGACCCGCCAGGATGACCAGGATCCAGCCGAAGACAAACTTGTACTGATCCAGTGTGATCAGCTCGGTCATCTTGGGGCCAATGAAGCCGCCGGCCAGCATGGCGAGACCGATGGCAACCCCGAGCTTCCAGCTGATGAATTTGATCTTCGAGTAATTGTAGATGCCGCTGCCCTGGGAGAAGAGAACCGTCGGCATGACGGTGCCGGCCACCACCGTGTGGGGAAGAGGCCAGATGGAAACGAGCAGAGGGTTCAGGATGAACCCGCCGCCAGCGCCCATGAGCACCCCGAAGATCGAGATGGCGAGCGTCAGGAGGAAAGGCCCGAGCAGGTTGATGCTCGTCCCGGCGTTGCTCATGTAGATAATGGGGAAACCGACGACATTTTCAACCGCAGCCGGCTGGCTTTTCAAGTCTTTATCCACCACGGCCCGCACAGAATACTTGCCGGGAGCTGAACCAGGTTCAATGCTCACTTTGGCGGTGAAGGTTCCATCCGGCTTGACGTCCACAGTGGGTGAAAAGACCTTGCCGGGGCTTCGGAATCGTGCCTTGACGAGCTGCATGGATCGCTTCTTGTTCTCCTTGTCATCCATGGCGGGCAGCAGGTCGCCTCGGGAGCCCACGATGCTTCCCATGAGGGTGGCCTGGTAGCGGTCGATCTTGATTTTGCCCGGAGCGGAGTAGGCGACGTCGGCTCCGAGGTCTTTCAGTGCCTGGGAATAACTCCACTTGCTGCCTTCCTTCTTGATCTTGTCCAGATCGTCCTTCTGAGTGGTCGGGACGTAAATTTTGTAAGAAGCGGGCATTTCATGGGTCATGTAGAGGACATAGGGCCGCTTTCCCGTTTCCTTGTCCACTTCCGAGTCGAACCGAGACGCACGCACCTTCTGATCGGCCGAAACCTCGATATAGACGGGCTTGCCAGCGGGCGCCTGGCCGGTCACGGTGATGGTGCCCCCATTGTCGAGGTTGGTCTTGTCCAGCTTGATCTCCAGGGGAGCCGCCGCCTCGACCTTTTTCTCCTCGGGCCTTGTCTCAGGTTTGGCTTCTGTGGCGGCAGGCGCCGGAGACGGCGTGGACTGCTGGGCGAGCAACGTGCTCTGGTAGATCATGAAGAAAGTTGCACCCAGTGCAACGATTAAGGATAGCCAGTAGCGCTTCATAAATACCCCCTTTGAACCGATGAGTGAATGATGATTGCCCCCGGTCCCTCTCCGACCCGGCGAGCTCAGCGAGTGCCCCCTACAGAAGGCGCCGCACGGACACCAATGATCCGGGTGTGCATGCGGTGCTCCCTGCTGTGCCGGGGCTCCAGGTCGACAGGGGAGAGAGGATGGGTGGAAAGGCATACAGACCACAGCGAAGGTCAACTCTTCGAGCTTGAGCCAGGAGCCATGTCCTTCCGGAGTCCTGGTCCGCTGCCCCCAAAACCGCCGTACGCTGGGGCCATGAGCACATTCTATGCCAGGGGGCAGACGGATCGGTCGCCATGCCTGCGGTCCTGCGCTGGAGATCCTATGGCCCACAGTGAAAGACAGACTTCACCCACACCTCCCCAGACCTGGGCTCCCAGTGGCCCGTTTCGGGTCTCCTCCACGCCAGGCTGCTATCAGGTCTCCCCATAATGCCGCGAGTGTGCAATGATTTCAGACAGACCTGTGGGATCTTTTCTCGAATAGTCTATAAAAATCCATTGGTTGATTTAATGCATGCAAGTTATTGCACTGCAAGGAGTTTATTGCAGTACTGGGCATGAAGAGCTCTTGATCCAAAGAGACAAACCACCGAAAAGCGGGCTCGGTTTCCCTGCAGAATGACCCTGGGAAGCCTCGTACCCCCGGTCCAGTGTGGTCCATCACGACTCAATACCCATGGTACAGAACTTGCTCTTCGAGGCGACACGAATCGCTGACTTCGAGGGCTCTCATGGCGCGGGTATTGATGGTGGACGACGACAGGGACAGCTGCCGTCTGATTCATCGCCTTCTGTCCAAAACCGGCCACCGGGTTGACATATTTCACGCGGCGGGCGACGCCCTGCATTGGCTTGCAGGCTCCGATCCTGATCTTGTCCTTCTGCATGTCAAGCCATGGAATGGAGAGATTTTGAGCGTCCTGGAGCTCCTTCGAGCCCAGCACCGAAATTCTCGGGTCATCGCCATCACCGGCCATCCCAGGGCTGACACGGTGATGAAGGCCATGCAGATGGGCGTGGACGACTGCCTGGTGCAGCCCATGGAGATCGAAGACCTGGAGGGGAGGATAGAAGCTGCTCTTCAGCGGCCATGATCGTGTGAGCGTGCCGGAATGGCCGGCGAGAGTCCCGGTGCCTGGTCGAGCCCCCGGTGCCCATGAAAGGCTGAGGCTCTTTGAAGGAGCCATTGGTCCGGTCATGTGAAGGGCTTCATGCTCCGGCTTCTGGACTTGAACGGAACGAGGGCCTTGGATGGCTCTGCGGCCATCTTGGTTGGCAGCACCATCATCTGTTACAATTGCATTCCCGGCAGGCGTTTAAAGGCTTTCGCTCGCCGGTATGGGAGGCATGTATGAAAAAGGAAGTGTACAGCCTGTGCTTCATGTGCTCCGTGCGCTGTCCCATCAAGGTCACGGTGGAAAACGGGCAGGTGAAATGGGTGGAGGGCAATCCGCACGTGCAGGGAATCGAGGGGAGCCTGTGTCCTCGCGGTGCTGCGGGGACGGCGCTGCTCAACGATACCGAACGGCTGCAGTCTCCCATGATTCAGGCCGGCCCGCGCGGATCGGATGGCTGGAGGAAAGCCAGCTGGGATGAAGCCCTCGACCTGATCGCAGAAAAGCTCAAGAAGATCATGGATACCCATGGCAGCCGCAGCGTGGTGTTCGGGGAGCGCACCAATCTTGCCACCCACGTGAGCAAGACCTTCATGAAAGCCATCGGCTCCCCCAACCATTTCACCCACGACGCCCTGTGCAAGGGATCGGTCAACACGGCCTGCAGGTCCCTCTTCGGCTACACGGACGCCCAACTGGGGATGGATTACAAGAATGCCAGGCAGATCATCCTCTACGGCCGGAACATGTTCGAGGCTATCGAAGTCAAAGGCGTCAATGCCGTGATCGAGGCCATGGAGAATGGGGCGACCCTGACCTCCATCGACCCACGGGTGAGCGTCACTTCCACCAAGGCTCATCGATACTGGATGATCCGGCCGGGAACCGATTTGGCCGTGAATTATGCCCTCATCCATGTCATCCTGACGGAAAACCTCTACGATGCTGAATACGTGGAGCGTTGGGTGCTCGGGCTTCGCGAGTTGAGAGAGTTCATTCGTCCTTACACGCCGGAATGGGCTGAGAAGGAAACCGGGATTCCGGCCGAAGAGATCGTGAAGCTGGCTCGGGAGGTGAGCCGGGACAAACCGCACGTGATCTTCCACATGGGATATCGGGGCGCGCATCACGTCAACGAGATTTACCTCCGCCGCTCCATCCTCATGCTCAATGTGCTCATGGGAAGCATTGAAGCCAAAGGGGGCTATTTCATCAAGAAGGGTCCGGGGGAGGTGGGGCGCAAGCCGGCCCGCAAGCTCAACGAGCAGGAGCTTCCCAAGGTCGAGGCGATCCGTTTCGACAAGGCGGGGACTCCCGATTTCCCCCTGCCCGATGCGAGCCACGGTGTTCCCCAGATGCTGCCGGCAGCCATCCTGAATGAGGATCCTTATCCCATCAAGGCCCTCATCGCCAACCGGTTTGACCCGCTCATGTCCATTCCCGACACCAATCTGACCAAGGAGGCCCTCAACCGATTGGACCTCATAGTGGCCATCGACATCAACTACAGCGACATCGCCTGGTACGCGGACGTCATTTTGCCCGAATCCATATACTTTGAGAGGACTGACTGCGTTCAGCAGGCCAATGGACTGAAGCCTCAGATGTTCCTGCGCAGGGAGGCGGTATCCCCTCGGCACGACACGCGTCCCGCCGCCATCATTCTCAAGCAGATTGCCGAACGCATTGGAATCGGCCGGTATTTCCCGTACGAGTCCATGGAGGACCTGGTGCGATGGCAGCTGGAGGGAACGGGTTTCACGCTGGAGGACTTCGACAAGAAGGGTTTTGTGGCCTATACTGACCAGCAGATCCTTTGGGATCGCGCGAATGGGCTCAAGTTCAAGACGCCCTCCGGAAAGATTGAGCTGGCCTCTTCCCTTTTGGAGGGCGCCGGCTATGAGTCCTTTCCGGCCTACGAGCCGGTGAAGCCGGATGCCGAAGGCCGATTCAGGTTGACCACCGGGCGATGTGCGTTGCATACCCATGTATCGACGCAGAACAACCCTTACCTGAATGAGCTTGTTCCGGAGAACGTGCTCTGGATCAATGTCCGCAGAGCAGGGGAGCTGGGCGTCAAGAACGGGGCCTATGTGGAGATTGAATCCCAGCGGGGATCGGGGAGAATCAAGGCCTATGTGACCGATCTGATCCACCCCGAAACGGTCTTCATGCTCCACGGATTCGGGCATGAGGCCAAATGGGCGACCCGCTGTTTCAACAAAGGGGTATCGGACAGCGCTCTGCAGGAGAACATTTCGGACCTGGTCGGAGGGAGCCCGGCGCTGCACGATACGTTTGTTTCCATCCGTGCGGCTTAGTGACTACCTCACGACTACCCTCCCTTGACGGGAGGGGTTGGGAGAGGGGTACGGGCCGGACCCCTTGAGCTTCATTCAACAGCATTGAGGGACATGGGGGATTCTGAGATAGTCACCAAGCCCCCTGCCGGGAGGCCTGTGCATGTCTTCGCCGACCCGAGGAGGGATGGCGGGGCGCACTCCGACAAGCCATGACGTCACGTCGACATCCAGGGGGTGTTTTCATATTGATGAACAGGGAGACCAGAGAAATGAGCAAATATTACATCTTTCAGGATTCCAGGAACTGCATCGGTTGTCACAGCTGTGAAGTGGCCTGCAAGAGCAACAAGGGGCTTTCGACGGGTCCCAGGCCTTGCCAGATCATCACCATCGGCCCCAAGTTCGTTGGCGGCCTGCCCAAGAGCGCGTACACGTTCATGCCCTGTTTTCATTGTGAAAACCCCTGGTGCGTTGCGGCCTGTCCTACGGGCGCCATGCAGAAAAGGGAGAAGGACGGGATCGTCTTTGTGGACGAGAGCCTGTGCGTGGGCTGCAAGACCTGCATGTCGGCATGCCCCTGGGGGGCTCCTCAGTGGAATCCGGAAAAGGGAAAGGTGGTCAAGTGCGACTACTGCATGGACCGCGTCGACGAGGGGCTCAAGCCGGCCTGTGTGACGGTCTGCACAACCCATTGCCTTCATTTCGGCACGCCGGAAGAAATACCCCAGGTCAGACGTGAGCGATATGCGAGGGCGATGACTTCCCTCGAGTAGAGCTTGTTCGGAGCGCTCAACCCATGAATCCAAAAGGGAACCATGCATGACAAATCCCATCTGTGAGGTCACCAATACCCTCAGATTTGTTTCTGAAGCCATCTCTTCCGGCCGTCTCGTCCATCCTCGCTGCAGACAAAGGGCGGAGGAAGTGGCGAAGCTCGTGGGGGATATCTCCTGGGGGAGAGGGGGGCCCGAGCACTGTGGTGCCATAGAGAACCTTGCCCGCTCCCTGGTAGAGGAAGGTCCTGACGAGAGCTGTGTCCAATTGGGCCGTGAAATCCTTGCATCGCTCACGGAGCACAGGGAGGCTTTTGAGAGCCATATCGAGACACACAACTGTCCCACGGGGGAATGTGTCAAGCTGGCGCCTGCCCCCTGCCAGATGGCATGCCCGGCGGGCATTGACGTTCCCAGCTACCTGACACTCATCGGCATGGGGCGGGACGCCGAAGCCACCGAGATCATCCGTGAGGACAATCCCTTTCCCTGGGTCTGCGGCCTGGTCTGCACCAATCCGTGTGAGTTCATGTGTGTTCGGGGACGCATGGACGAGCCCATATCCATCAAATATCTGAAAGGTTTTGCCGCCGAGCGAGCCATGTCGGAAATGCGCTATGAGAATCCGCCCAAGGCCCCCGACAACGGACGGAAAGTCTGTATGATCGGAGCGGGCCCGGCGGGTATGACCGCTGCCTATTACCTGGCTCTCAAGGGCTATCGGGTGACCATCATCGAAGCTCTTCCCGTGCCGGGAGGGATGATGATGGTGGGTATTCCCAGGTACCGACTTCCCCGTGAGGTCATCGACCGGGAAACCGGGATGATCGAAAGCCTGGGCGTGGAGTTTCGCTACAACACGCGGCTGGGCAAGGACGTCACACTCGAGCAGTTGCGGGAGGAGGGGTTCGAGGCCTTCATGGTGGCCATCGGGGCCCACAGTGCTTTCAAGTTGATGATCCCGGGCGAAGACGACTATCCGCAGGTGATCAACGCCATCGACCTGCTGCGTCGGGTGGCTCTGGGGGACCGGCACCTGCCGGGCGAGCGGGTCGTCATCGTCGGGGGCGGCAACGTGGCCATCGATGCGGCTCGCACTTGCATTCGGCTGGGCTGCCGGGAGGTGACCGTCGCTTACCGCAGGACCCGGTCCGAGATGCCGGCCCATGAAGAGGAAGTGATCCAGGCAGAGGACGAGGGCGTCCGATTCGCGTTTCTCACGGTCCCGGTGGCCGTTGAGGGCTCGGATGGAACACTCACGGCCCTCCGCTGCCTGAGAGCGGAGCTCGGGCAGCCGGATGAGCAGGGCAGGAGGCGCCCCGTCCCCGTGAAGGACAGCGACCATCCGCTGAAGGCCGATGCCGTCATCTCGTCCATCGGTCAGGTGATCGACCGGACGGGCCTCACGACCCTGGAGGACCTCAGGTGGTCCAAACGCAGCACGATCACGGTGAATACGGTGACCATGGAGACCTCTGTGGAGGGTGTCTTTGCCGCGGGGGATGTCGTATCAGGGCCCGCGACAGTGGTCGAGGCCATCGGGGGAGGGAAGAAGGCTGCGGAAGCCATTGATCGATATCTGCAGGGAATCCCCCAGCCCAAGTGGCCCCAGGTTCCCGTGCGCCGCCGCAGGCTGGAATGCCTGGAAGTTCCGGCCTCGACCAAAATGATCCCTTCGCGGCCTCACATGCCGCTCCTCAATACCGACCGGAGGCGCATCACCTTTCAGCAGGTGGAGCTGGGTTACTCGGAGAATGCCGTTCGAGAGGAGGCACGACGCTGCCTTCGCTGCGACATCTGCCGCCGCTGCGGTCTGTGCGTGGAAATCTGCCGGGACAAGATGGGCGTCGATGCATTGCAGCTTGGGTACCTCAACTTCGACCATCCCTCGCCCACAGACCTCCGGACCACCTCGGAGCGGTGCATTGCCTGCGGGGCCTGTGCCGCCAACTGTCCCAATGAAGCGATGGTCATCAAGGATGAGAATGGCGAAAGGTGCCTGAGGTTGTGCGGGACCGTCCTCAACCGGCTCAGGCTGGAATACTGTGAGCAATGCGGAGCAGTCCTCGGGCCGGCACGTTATCACGATTACATCGCCAAGCGCACCAAAGGGGTGAGCCCACTCGTTGAGGGCCGATCCCTGTGTGTCCAGTGTGCCAGAAAGATTGCGGCGGGGCGCCATGCCGAAATATTGCCGGCGCAATAGGGGGGTCTTCAGAAGAGGAGGGGCAAATGGCTTTTCGCAGGGGCCAGAGAGTGGAAGTCTACCGGAAGTCGGATGATGAGAGCTGGGAGCCCTATATGAATGCATACGTCGGGTTGCACGGCATCGTGACCGACCCGGACATGACCAAGAACGATCCGGGTGCCTTGATTGAAGTCAGCCTGGACGAGAAAGGCACCCATCGCTTGCCTCAGGATTGCCTTCGCATTCTGGAAGACTAGTCCAGGAGGGCGCAAGTGGATGACCGGTTCCGGTGGGCACGATGAACCTGTGCCCACCCTACGGTTCCGAGTAATGTCAACGATTCTTGTAGGGTGGGCACGTCTTCTTGTGCCCACCACAACGGCAAAGGGATTTGCGCCCGGCTGGCTCAAGATGATGCCCGATGCGGAATACTCGATGAACGGGTCCCCCGGTCTGGAGGGGGGCTTCTCTGATCCGGCATCCAGCAAACAGTATCCGGAATCCGGCATCGGCTGCAAACGGGCAGGATTTGTCGCCGCGCCATGCCGGTCAGGGCATGAGCGCATGTCCGAGCGTGCCCGGGACGCGTCACTGACGGGCATAGTTCGCTCACCGTGAGCATCCGATCACCCTAAAGGAAGCGATGCGTGAATGAACCTGAAAGCGTTGCTAGCCGGGAAAGGCCGCGGAGTACACTCCATCTCCCATGACCTCATGGTTGAAGACGCCATTCGCGTCATGACCCGGGAGAGGACGTCGGCTCTCATCGTTGTCCGGGACGAGGAACCGGTAGGGCTTCTCACTGAAGGCGACATCCTCCAGAGCTACGTGAAATCCGATGGAAGGCCCTTTGGCGAGACCGTCATCGCTGACATCCTGTCCGACCGGTGGGTGGCTGCCCGGGCCGATGAAAGGATCGACGAGCAGCTCGCCATGATGTTGGAGACCGATACGGAGTGCCTTCCCGTCGCGGAGGAGGGAAGGATCTGCGGCATCTTGTTTCTGAGGGACTTGATGCAGCATCGAATCGAGGTGCTCACTTCCGAGCTCATGAATTTGCAGGAGTATGTTTCATCCCTGCAAGATGCGATCATAGATTGACGACCAGTCCCGCCCACGATCCAGAATGGAGACGCGCTCATGGTGAAGGTCACCATTGATGAACGAGAATGTGAAGTGAACGAGGGAAGCACAGTTCTTGAAGCCCTTCGGGCACAGGGCATCAAGGTTCCGACGCTCTGCTACCATCCGGCTCTGAGGCCTTCCGGTTCGTGCCGCCTGTGTGCGGTGGAGGTGGAGAGCACGGTCGGCCGTTCCTCGCTCCTGCTTGCCTGTGTCCTGAGGGTCAAGGAAGGCATGCGCATCAAGTCTCAGGGGGAGGCCGTGCAGAGGGCCAGGGTAAAAGCCTTCAAAGATCTCCTCCAGATGGCTCCCCAGGCCCATGCGATTCGGCGACTGGCTGCTGAGCACGGTGTGGATCTGGGACCTCCGCCGGATGGCTGCATTCGCTGCAGGTTGTGCATACGCGTCTGCAAGGAGATCGTCGGTGCGGGTGCGCTCAAGATGGAGAAACGGGAAGGCAAGAACTTCGTGGTTCCCGTGGCGGGGTTGTGCATCGGCTGCGGCACCTGCACGAACATCTGCCCCACCGGTGCCATTCGAATGGACGAAGTGGAGGCCGTGAGGACCATCGTGATCCGGGATGAGATCGTCGGCAGGCATATTCTCGAGAAATGCGAAGCCTGCGGAAAGCTGTTCGCCACAGAGAGGTTTCTCTCGCATGTTCGAGAGCGAACGGCTCCACATCCCGATGTGAAAGAGCATCACCTCTACTGCCCGACATGTGCCAAGCTGTTTTCAGACCGCGTCAAGGCTTCGTCCAAGTTCAAACGGATCTAGCCGATTCGCCGGTTTCGGGGCAACCCCGCTCCTCGGGATGCCTTGGTTACCGGTTGGCCTGAAGGAAAGCCGCGAGGCTCTCCGAGTCCTCCACATTCATGATCTTCACGTTCCGGTTGATGCGCCGCATGAGTCCGCGCAGCACCTTCTTGGGGCCGACCTCCACGAAATGGTCGTGGCCGGACTGAATGAGCCATTCCATGGACTGACTCCACAGGACCGACCCGCAAATCTGCCCGACAAGCTTCTGTGGGACCTCTTCGGCCGACTCCAGCTGCTTTGCGTCGACGTTGTTCACCACCGGGATCTGCGGCTTCTTGAACGAGCACTGGAGCACATGAGGCAGGAATCTCTCCTGAGCCATGGACATACATCGACTGTGCCAGGGGCCGCTCACGTTCAGTTTCACGCACTTCTTGGCCCCGGATTCCGAGCTCAAGGCAATGGCGCGCTCCACAGGCTCAGAGCGGCCGGTGATGATGATCTGGTCGGGGGAGTTGATGTTCGCCACTTCCACGTCGCACAGGGTGCAGATCTCTCTGAGGCGGTCCTCCTCGATGTCCATGATAGCCGCCATGGAGCCCGGTTCGCACAGCGATGCTTCATGCATCAGGCAGCCCCTCCACTGGACGAGGCGCATGACGTCCTGGAAGTCAAGGACTCCCGCTGCGAAAAGGGCGCTGTATTCACCCAGGCTGTGGCCTGCAGCGGCGACCGGATAGATTTCATGGAGCTGAAGGACTGTATGGCATGCCAGGTTCACGGCGGTGATGGCCGGCTGGACGTTCTCGGTGAGCACCAGTTCGGTTTCGGGGCCCTCGAAGCACAGTTTCACGAGATCCATTTTGAGGATTTCGCCGGCCGTCTCGAACAGCTCTCGAACCTCGCTGTAATCCTCGTAGAATTCGCGACCCATTCCCACGTACTGGGAACCCTGGCCCGGAAACAGAAACACCCAATCTTTCATGGAATCGCACCCTCCGAAACGGTCTTGCTCTCGTTCAACACTGCCTGCCGCAGCTTCCCAGGAATAGGGCTCGCTTTAATGGATTCTGCAGGAAGATGTCAAGGCGATTGTCCATAATCGGCGGAGCTCAGCAGGCCTTGCCGGGCGTTCGGGGCAAGTGGAGCAGGAGCTTCGATCAATGCCTCCGGCGTCTCCCCCGGCTTTTTGCATCCCGAGGCTTGCTACCATCGAAAGAATAACTATTTTTTTCGAATCGTGAAGGATTGTTGCTCCATGACCGCAGAGGGTCTATGACACTATAGCATGGTGATTTTCGGGGATGCCGTCCGCTGCAGCATGAAGCGTACTATTCAGCGTCCGTCGTTATTCCAAAAAAGCAGGTGATTCGACCATCGTCGCGATGGGCGTGGCATACGTTGCCTGTGTCGGCAGGAGAGGGGTGTGGACGGTGATCATCTCGTCGGTCAATCGCCTCCGGGGGGTCTTGACGCAACATTGGAGTTGCGGTCCGACCCTGGAGGTATTGACGTCAAACCCGAGGCTTGGTTTTCATTCTCAGACAAGGAGCTGTGATGTCAAAACCCGAGGAAATGTGGCAATGTCAGACGGTAAACTGCGGATACACTTATGATCCCGACAGAGGAGACCGCAAAGGAAAGATTCCAAAGGGAGTGAAGTTCGAGGATCTCCCCGAATCCTGGAGATGCCCCATATGCGGGGGCACCAAGAGATGCTTCAGACCTCTGGCGGGTCCCGGGTCCACCAAGGAAGTCGGCTGCGAACTGCCCACCAAGGGTGCAGCTCAGTAGATGCGGCCGCGATATCCCCGTTTGCTTTTGCTTCAGGATGGATTATAGGAATGTGCCTTCCTGAAAGATTCACAATGCGTTGGAGAATCCCCTCAAACAAGTGGCGGGTGACGGCGGCTTTCAGGACACATCGGGAGGGCTGAGTGAGAGGGTCCTGAAACTGAGCTCCAGCTCAATCTTTTGTTGGGCAGGGAGTACACGACCCATTGGTGAGCCGGCCAAAAAACAAGTGACTACAAAGAGAAAGGGGTGAGGCGGTAATGAAACGAGTAGTTGTGCTGATCCTGCTGTTGGGTGCGGCTTTGTTTCTCGCGCAATGCGCATCCACGGAGGAAAAACCAGTGCCGGTCACTCAGACGGTGGCTTCCGGCGGAAGCCCGGTGGCAGAGTTTCCTGAAACCGAGCACGACCTGGGTAAGATCGGAGATGGTGAGGAATATTCTCATGAGTTCCGGGTCAGGAACACGGGTGCGGGGACTCTCGAGATCAAGAAGGTCCTTCCTGGCTGAGGCTCCATGGCCTACTGGGACAAGGCCATCTCTCCTGGCAAGGAGGGAAAGATCAAGATCGTCGTGAGCCCTTCCAATTGTGCCGGCGGCTACAAGAAGTCCATCGTGGTCACCACCAACGATCCCAAAAGTCCCTACAAGATACTCTACCTGACCGGTCATCCCTGAGCTGCAGCTGGCATGCTGTAAGATTCAGGGCTGATTGCTTCCATGTGCATTTCGGTCCCGGGGCTCTCTAGTTCAAATTGTGTGAGACCCCCCGGGACCGCTCCAAGACACTGAGAGCGAACAGCATCCATGCGGTTTCCATACAAACTGTTGTTCTTCATGGTTCTGCTGGCCTCATCGACCGGATGCGCAACCGTAGCGGTCAGGAATCCCGAAGCCCAGAGCCGGTTGACCGAGGCGAATGAAGCGCTCGGTGTCCTGCAGGATCGCATCGAGCAGCTCTATGCCGATCTGGAAACCGTGCGCCTTGACTTGAGGACTTTCTACCAGGAGCCCGGATGGCCGGAAATGCGCCAGATCATTTTGACCGTCCTGTCGACGGAGAGCTCGGAGTCTGACGACCCCGAGCTGCAGGATTTGGTGGAGTCGTCTACGGCTGAATGGGCTGCGGCATGGCAAAGTTCCTGGGAGGAGCGCTTCGGGGAGTACCTCGACCTGGTTCGCCGATGCACGGCCCTCGAGGCTCGACGAATCGGCCTGCAGGCTGAGCTTTTCGGTGTTCAGGGAAGGTTTTTGGGTGTTTCGGTCTCCGAATACTCCAAGGGACGCTACGACCAGGGCAGGGCTTCCGATGAGGTCGTCGAGCTCCTCTCTCGTTCGGCGGAAGAGCTCGGGTCCTACTCCATCGACGAAGTCGGACTCTACGAGGTCCAGTGAGCTAATCCCCTCAATCCCCCTTTTGCTGCAATTCCTTGAGCCTGGCAAACCGCTCCCTGGCCATCTTCTGGTACATCTCCATGAAGCTTCCCGGTGGAACGGTCCGTTCACTTTCCGGTTTGGACACCAGCGTGATGGCCTCAGCGGTGCAGGTGGGCACGCACAGCCCGCATCCGATGCAGCGACCTCCATCGAGGATGGCGACTTCATCCTCCACCCGGATGGCGTCCATCTGGCACCGCTCGAGGCAGGCACAGCAGCCGATGCAGAGGTCGGCATCGATGTTGGCGACAAAGTTGGAGGCCACGTAGCTGGCCGGGTTGGGCAGGGACTTCAGGTTCTTCAGGATCTGGCAGCAGCAGCCGCAGCAGGTGCAGATGTTCACGACCTTCTGGGCGTTGGAGGGCTGGAGCACGAGGCCGGTTCGTTCGGCGTCCTCGAGGATGTGCAGGGCCTCCTGTTGGTCGATGAAACGGCCGAGCCCATTCTCATGGTAGTATTGGGCGCCGGGTCCAAAGACGAGGCAGGATTCCATGGGGCGGTCGCAGCCTTCACCCATCAGCTGGTGCTCCTTGCGGCAGATGCAGGGTGCCACCAGGAGCAGCTCCTGCTCGGCGATGATCCGGCGGGCCTCCTCGTAGGGCATCACCTTCTGGTCAGCGGACAACGCCGTGGGGATTGGAATGGTTCGAAGTTGGCTCGTGTTGATCTGGTGCGGCTGTTGGAAGTAGTGCGGGAGGTACTCATTCATGTCGCGAATGAGGTCGGGATCCAGATCGTTGACGTGGTACTCCCAGATCCCGATCACAAACTGAGCCGCCATGTAGCGGACCTGTTCCCCTTTTCGAATGCGAAAGATCAGCCCCTTGCGGGACATCTCCTCCAGTCTCTTCGACAACTCCTCGGCATCCATTCCCGCTCTCGTCGCTACAACCTCGGGGGATTCGGGTCTTTGGGAGACCAGCTGGGCCAGCTCGGCCTCCTGCGGTGAAAAAAGCCGCCGGAGGATTCGGAGCTCAACGCCGGATTCGGTGCGCGGAAAGCCTGCGGGAAGACGATCGAGGTGCGCTGCAAGGGATTCGTACACATTGCTGGATTCGGTCATGGGCGGTTGTCCTCATGTTCGCATGAATATTCAACATCGATGCATGTTCAACAAAGGTGATCGTAAGGTTCGCAGGGCCCTGCATGGATAAGCTACCTTCTCATTCGACACAATGCCATCGGTTCCGTCAAGTGCTATCCGCGTGCCGTTCAGGTACCTTGCTATCCTCCCGCATTGGGCCGGGTCGGCCCAGTTGCAGAGAGGAAAACTCCAATCCCCGCCTCACCAGATTGGCGAGCTGCGGCTCTCGAGTCACCCGGCAGAGACCGCGGCGCCATCCTTTGCTGACTGAGTAACGGTGATTAGTATTAAGAGTACGGGGCTGAGAGGATCTGCTGTTCAAGTATAATATGCCCCGGGATGCCTTCCATCGGTCATGATTCCGAGGGCAGGCATCGACTCAAGGAAATCGCCAAACGCGAATCGGATTGGAGAAGAGATATGGGAGAGCGTGAAGAGATATTGAACTATCTTTATGAAATGATTGGAGAAGAGGGGTGTGGGATTTCCTGCAGCGAGGCGGATGTCTACCGGGATGAGGATGGCTGGAAGCTCAAGATGGAAGGGTTCATGGAGCCCTGGAAAATTGGGCGGAGTGTAGATGAAGCCAAGTTGTCGCTGAGAGACTATGCCCACATGGGATTCGGTCTCGCATAGCCCACGGCGCCTGGCCTAACCAGTCGTGTCACGAGCTCACAGTTCCGGGGGGGGGAGGTCAGAGATTCGGCTCCGATCCTCAACGAGCGCAGAAGAATGGAATGATTGGATCATAATGATTGGATCATACAGACCAGCCTGTGAATCGACGGATGGGGTGTGGATCTCTTCTCGCGACCCCTTGTGTGCATTGAATATTGTGATGCTGCTGTCGATTCACCCCCCTGTTTTTCAAGAGAGAGGAGAAAACCATGAGCGAAGAACGTTTCGACTGCTCGGCTTGCGGTCAGGATTATGATCGTGAGTCTGCGGTTCATGAATGTCGGGTCTGCCACCGCACCTACTGCGATGAGTGTATCAGTGAGGACGGGATTTGCGTGCCGTGTCGCGAAGAATAGATCGGGTGCGGCAGATCGAGTCAAGGGAGGCGAAGCTCACGGAATGCTGGACTTCGCCTCTTGTTTTGCGGTGGGTTATGGACGGGACGGGGAGAGATCAGGGGAGGGCGGTCCCGCTCCGTCTTGTTGATCGATGGGGAGTCTTAGAGAACGATTGGAAGGAGGAGCGATGTGATGGATGCCATTGAAGCCATAAGGACCCGAAGGAGCATTCGCAAGTTCAAGGATGGCGGGATTTCAGAGGAGACCATCCGCCTGTTGCTCGAAGCTGCCATGAACGCCCCTTCGGCCGGGAACGAGCAGCCCTGGCAATTCGTCGTCATCGACGATCGCAAAATCCTTGACGAAATCCCCGGCATCCATCCCCACACAGCCATGCTGAAGCAGGCGCCGATGGCGATACTCGTCTGTGGGGATCTTTCACTCGAAAAGTACAAAGGTTTTTGGGTGCAGGATTGCTCGGCGGCTGTCCAGAACCTGCTCCTTGCGGCTCATGCCCTGGGGCTTGGCGCGGTTTGGACGGGTTTCCATCCCATGGAGGACCGGGTGCAGGGGATGCGACGGCTGCTGGGGCTCCCCGAGCACGTGATCCCGCTGGCCCTTGTGCCCCTCGGACACCCGGACCAGCCGTCCGGTCGACAGGAGCGTTTTCTGGAGGACCGCATACATCGCAATGGCTGGGGAAAGGGCTCGTAGGCTAACGCTGAATGTGAGGAGCGGGTTCTGCGAGCAGGCAGAAGCCTCCGGCGGGGCGCAAAACGAACGGACCACACGGAGTGGTGGTTGAACCCGGAACTGCAGAGGGATCGAGCCTGATGCAAAGGGCAAAAAAAAGCCAGCCGGCGGGGCAGTCCGGTTGGCTTTGAGGAGAAAGAGCTTTGTTCTCGTTGGTTACGTTTTATCCAGAGCAATCCATGTGCCAAACAATCGGAGGGAATGCAGCGGCTCATTGAAACCAAACCAGACGCGGTTTTAGAAGTCTGTCCGAAAAAACCTCTCCCCAAAATAACCGACTCAATCCCGCCAACTATTCCATTAATCCCGCCACATTCAGGACAATGCCGCCCCACCACCGCTACAAGCTCCACCCTTGGGGGTGAAGGGGCTGATGTTTACAAGTGGGCTCTTGTCCTTAATTTCAATGAAAAGGTCAATGGGTGTCGGCTCAGACTCCGGTATCGAAGGGGAGGCGCGGTTGCGCATCGAAGGAATTGCTCGGTCTGTTGGGTGAATGGCTCGCGGCCCCTGTGGGGTGTGGGATGTTTTTGGCTGGGTCCTGATAAGACATGAACTGGAGCAGTGTTCAGGGTCCATTCATGACAGGGAGATCTGGAAATGGATGATGTGGCAGTCGAAACGACTTTGGACAGGTTGGAGCTGAATGGTCCCGCTCCGGATTTCACCGCCAACACGACCCATGGCCCTATCCGGTTGTCTGAATGGGCCTCGGGAAACTGGGTGATTCTCTTTTCTCATCCCGCGGACTTCACGCCCGTCTGCACGACGGAATTCATTGCTTTCGCCAGGAGAGCGGCCGCCTTTGAGCAGAAAGGGGCAAAGCTCATCGGAAGCTCGGTGGACAGCAATTACAGTCATATTGCCTGGGTCCGGAACATCGAGGAGAAGTTTGGAGTGAAGATCCCCTTCCCGATCATCGCAGACCTTGACCAGAAGGTGGCTCGTCTCTACAACATGATCCATGAGCCGAGTGGCGCCACGGCCGCTGTGCGAGCGGTCTTCTTCATCGATCCACAGATGAAAATTCGAGCCATGATCTATTACCCGATGAATGTCGGGCGCAATTTTGACGAGATCATGCGTGTCCTGGACGCCCTCCGGACAGCCGATCAACATGGGGTTGCCTGTCCGGCCGACTGGCGGCCTGGCGATGCGGTCATCATTCCCCCACCCGGAACCGTCGACGATGCCGAGAAGCGGGTCAAAGACGCGTCGCTTCAGGTCACCGACTGGTACTTCTCCAAGAAGGACATATAGGTCGGTCCCTCAACGAGGGCTGGCTTCCGCCCTGTTGCGGAGTCTGCCTCCGCCCGTGTAATCTCTGCCCGATATTCGCCCCAGGGTGGGATCTCTTCTGACCGGGGTGTTCCCGGCTTCATTCTTGCAAAAGACGGTCTCCATAGACCGAACGGAGCGCCGATGATTCGTCCGAGCCGATCCGATCTCAAACCAGACTGGGTATTGCGGAAAGCCTCCGGGCTTTTTCCACGGCCGACAGCCGGAACGGCACACTGAGGGAAGGGTCAAAAGACCGCCAGGCTATCGTGCTGGAGCACTGTTTTCGGTGGTCCGACAACTTGCTTTGGCCAAGCCATATTTTTCAGGACAAACTCCATTGATTTCCAAAGTTTTCACTCTCAGTCTTCTTGGTGTTGAGGCCTTCCTCGTCGAGGTTGAGGTCGACCTGTCCTCGGGCCTGCCCTATTTTGCCACCGTTGGGCTTCCGGACAACATCGTCCGGGAGAGCAAAGACCGCGTCAAGACCGCACTCCAAAACGGCGGTTATCATTTCCCTGCCGAACGGATCACCGTGAACCTCGCGCCGGCCCACCTCAAAAAGGAGGGCGCCGGGTTCGATCTTCCCATAGCCGTTGGAATCCTGGCTGCCATGGGAATGGTGGACGCCGGGCGGCTGGAGAAGACCGTGATGGTCGGAGAGCTCTCCCTGGATGGCCGGGTCAAGCCTGTGAGCGGTTGCCTCCCCATGGCCATCCAGGCTCGCCAGGCCGGCTACACGGAGTTCCTGGCTCCCGAAGCCAACGCTTCCGAGGCTGCCGTAGCCGGAGAACTGTCGGTCGTGCCCATCCGGCTGCTCTCCGATGTGGTCGAATATCTCAGGGGAAATCTGGTGATCCCCTCGCTGCGTCACGACCCTGAATCGTTCGCAATGGGCCATGGGCTGGACGATCTGGATTTTGACGAGGTAAAGGGTCAGGAGCACGCCAAGCGGGGTCTCGAAGTGGCCGCGGCGGGCGGTCACAACGTCTTGATGATCGGGCCCCCGGGGTCGGGAAAGACGATGCTGGCCCAGCGCATTCCTTCGATCTTGCCGGATCTCAGCTTTGAAGAGGCCCTGGAGACCTCCAAGGTTTACAGCGTGGCGGGCCTCCTCGACGGGCGGCCCCTCATGAACCGGCGGCCTTTCCGCTCCCCCCACCACACCATTTCCGATGCCGGACTCATCGGGGGCGGGCACATTCCCCGCCCGGGAGAGGTAACCCTGGCTCACAACGGGGTGCTCTTCCTGGATGAATTCCCCGAGTTTCGCCGCAATATCCTGGATCTGCTGCGGCAGCCCCTGGAAGACGGGCGGCTGACCATCGCCCGAGCGGCCGTGTCGTTGACCTATCCGTCTCGCTTCATGCTCGTTGCCGCCATGAACCCTTGCCCCTGCGGGTACTTCGGATCGCCCGACCGCGCCTGCACGTGTGCGGCTCACCAAGTGCAGAGGTATCGGGGTCGCATCTCGGGCCCCATCCTGGATCGCATCGACCTCCACATCGAAGTCCCCGCCGTCCGCTACGAAGACCTGCGCTCGACGCAGCCCTCCGAATCCTCGTCCGCCCTCCGAAGGCGGGTCATCGAAGCCAGGGAGCGGCAGATCGAGCGCTATTCCAAAGATGGGCTGTACTCCAACGCCCTCATGAAGCCCCGGCATGTCAAGAAGCACTGCCAGCTGGACCAGGCGGGCGAGAACCTCCTGGCTGGGGCCGTGCGGCAGCTGGGCTTGAGCGCCCGCGCCTACCACAGGATCCTCAAGGTGGCCCGAACGGCGGCCGACCTCGAAGGCAGCGAGTCCATCGCCTCCCACCACCTCCTCGAAGCCATCCAGTACCGCTCCCTGGATCGATCAGGGTTGGGGTCAAACCTACACTCTTGACACACCGGGATCGGTCTTGCAGACTCCCAATCTGTACAGTCTAGGGTCGTGAGAATGAGGAAACGAACCAGCGGGGGAACTGACGATGGCTCGGTCGCTT
>JBFYYO010000005.1:0-47627 GCA_041310025.1 Syntrophobacterales bacterium | reverse complement strand
GTGTCGATGAGATTCAGCTCGTAGTCTTCTCCGGCCGTGCTGCGGTAAGGGAGCGTGACGCTCTGGCTCTTGATGGTGATGCCCCGCTCGCGCTCGATGTCCATGGTGTCGAGCATCTGATCCCGAAACTGCCTGTCGGAGACCAGCCCCGCATATTGAATGAGTCGATCGGCCAGGGTGGATTTACCGTGGTCGATGTGAGCAATGATGCTGAAGTTTCGAATACTGGGCATATTTCTCCGGCGGTTCAGTGTGATCTGGTCTCATTTTCAAGATTTCAACCGCTCAAGATTAGCCTATTGACTGGGTATGGTAAACACAAAAGGGTGTGTTGGACATCGCTCCCCCGCTCAACTTGAGGATGGACAGTGACGTTCAAAGCAGGTAAAAGGCTTTGATGATTGCTCATGCGTTTGAGTTTTGGGGAGCTGGTTTGAAGGACCGGGACTTTTCAAAAAGCCAAAGGGAGGGAGTTTTCATGAAAGCTGTACGGTTATCTCTTGTTCTTTGTCTCGTCGTGTTGGCTTCATCATGCGCCCTGAAGCCCAGCTGGGATGTTATCGGCAAGTGGCAAAAAGTAGATGGTATCGAAACGCTTGATTTCGCCCGGAATGGAGCCGTAACCATCACGGTCGGCAGCACTGCCTACACCGTGCCTTACATGTTCAGCGATACGAAGCACATCTCCGTCCAGGTTGGAAGCTTGGGGAGCACCAAGGTGTCCGTTTTGGTCGAGGGCGATATCATGACCTTGACGGGTCCCAACGGGAAGGTTTCCAAGTTCAAAAAGGTAAAGGCTGCTGCGGCCGAGTCCAAGGGAGAGGCATGATTCGGATGTGAGTCGAATTCGACTCAGCTTGCGAGTTGATGATGAAACCCGGCCGTTCGGGATGGTATTCCGGACGGCCGGGTTTTTGTGGGCAAGGTCTTTATCTTGCCCACCGTGGTCGTGAAACCGCATTTTTCGGTGGGCAACGCTACCGCTTTTGCCCACCCTGCAAAGAAATCTCGTTGTAGTATCAGGCACGACATGGGCCGGCGCTAGAAGGCGGCTGAGATGCGAATGCCTCCAAAGAAATGATCGTCATCTCCATCCCAGGACAGGTTTTCGATCAAGTCCCCCGCCTCCCCGCTTAGCGGAAAAGCGTATCCGACTTTGGGCGAAATCGTGAAGTATTTTGCGACCGGAATATTCAGTGCTGCAGTGAGGGTTCCCGAGAGAAAGCCCGAAAAGGCTTGGTCGGGGTTAGATGGGTCCGTGTATGCCAGAGTATCGTCGGAGTCCTGAAAAATAAAGGTTGATCCCACATCGATGCTCATGTCGTAGCAGGGAAGCTTGAAATTGCGGCTGAGATCCAACTGCGCCCACCATCCCGGGTAGTGAGAGACCTCCCGATAGCCTGTCAGGCCGACAGTGAACCATGGCAATGCGTAGGATGCCCCCAGGTAGACCTCAAATGAGTCATCCACCTTGTCGAGAGCGTAATAGATGACACCCACGTTTCCCGTCAGGTTCGGGACAATCTCCCGGCTGTAGGAGAGGGTGAAATCCGTCTCATTCCAGGCGACACCGTCCTCGGGACCAGCGGGGTTTTTGTCGTCTGTGTCCATGTTTCCCCAGATATTGAGCGCAAAGCCCTTGTAACCAAATGTCATGGAGGGCTGGATGACCATGCCCTTGGCGTCGTCGCTCAGCGCGTAGCCTCGCCAGACGTATTGAGTGAGAAAATCCACGGAAAGAGATGCCGTCGGCCTGTCCTCATCTTCTGCCATCGCCGGTGAGATGCTCCCAAGAAGAACGCCCAGCATCAGTATACAGATTAATCCAATGGTCCTTTTCTTCGATCGGTAGGAATTCATAAACTCTGCCCTCTCCTCAACTCCATCAGTTCGCACAAATGCTCAGTCAGTCCCTGTGTGCCCGCGTTTTCCATGAGCTCAGAAGCGCGAGGCAACGCTCACCGGTCAGAATCGCTGGTTGCTTGCACCAGCCTGCCACCCATCACCTCCCTCCGTTCAGCTCTGTCTTTGGAAAAGAAAAGACCGCGCCCCCACCGCTCGCTGATCCCTCCGCTTCCACGTGTTTCGACTCCTCGCTGTATGAGCAGAAGACGAGCCATCGCTGGCATATGAGAGAGGGTTAGGTACAAGTATTGGAGCTCACAATGGAATATGAATCCCTGGGCATGGATTGCCCAATAGAAGCTTGAACAATTTTGTTCTTTGCATTGTGTTTGTTGTGAAAATATGACAATTCTGATGACGACGTGGCATCGGGACCCGGTGAGCTCTTGTTGGTCGCTTGGAGGGGGGGCAGATTGAATCCGTGATGGATGAGAAGAGATTGTGGCAGGATTTGTCGGAGGAAATGATCCGGGATTGGGAGATTCTGCCCACCGGAAGCGGGTTTGTCATCGTTTCCGACTGGCGCTGGCCCAACAATGATCGGATCGAGGTCGTCGTTCGGAACGTGGGTGAGCGGGAAGACCTCTTCCTGGTTTCAGACGGCGGGGAGCTGTTCAACTTCTTCTTCGCGCAGGGTGTCGACATCTCTGGAAACGAGGAGGCTGTGCGTCAGTTGGAAGCAATTGCAGCGAGGCACGGCGCGAAGCTGGTGGATTTCCAAATGGCCAAAGGCGCCGGCGAGAACGATTTGCTCCACGCCATTCGGAGCATGGTCGAAGCGATCAAGGAAGGGGCGTTTTTGTTCTGGATGAGCAAGGGCAGAGGCAGTCAGCTTCACTGAGAGCGTGTCGAAAGAGTGCACTCCGCAGCGTCACCCCCGCGAAGGCGAGTGTTTAGATTCCTCATCGAGTCTGGATTCCCGCCTTCGCGGAAATGACGAGCTATCGCCCATTCAGAATTTTTGGGCACCCTCTGAGTCCTCTGTGACGGGGGTGCTTCCGCCAAGGGCTACTGCGGGAGGCTGAGGCTCAGCAGCAACAGATTGGGGTCCTTGCGGCGAAGCTGAAGAACGCCCCGGTGCTTGTGGATGATCATTTTGGCCATGGGAAGGTCGATGGCGCGCGACGGGTCCAGGCGGGTCGTGAACGGATAGAAGAAATGCTCGATATCATCCGGTGAGACCACCGCGCCCTTGAGGGTCATGTCGAGGTGGAGCAGGCTCTCGCCCGCGTAAGTCTGGACTTCGAGCTTTCCCGCCGACGGGCAATAGCCGATCATGGCCTGTATGGTGCTGCCGAGCGCTTTCTTGAAGAGAGTCCTGTCCAGGGGAATGAACGGCAGTGAAAGGGACAGGTTGAGCCCACAGACGACCGAGCGTTCACTGAACAGATCCTTGTGCTCTTCCAGGACCTGGATCAGAAGGTCGTTGAGCGAGCCCTTTTCCAGGCTGACTTCGAACGGTCTCAGGTACGCCAGGGTTTTTTCCAGGATCTTCTCGAGGCGCGCCACCTCCTGCACGATGATTTGAACCTTTTCCCGGTTGGAATCCCCGGCGGGGAGGCTCTCTAGCAGGCGGCGCGCGAAACCTCCGGCTGCGACCAGGGGGTTGCGTATTTCATGGCCCAGGCGCGCGGAGATCTCCGTGAGCGTTCTCAGCTCCTCTGTCTGCAGGATCTGCTGCTGTAATCGGTGGCGGTCCGTCACGTTGACGAGAAACCCATCCACGATTTCGACCTGCCCCTTTTCGTCCATCACCGGGATGGCATGGTCGAGGACGAAGATGGATTTCCCGTTGGTGTGCGAGATGCGATATTCGGCCTTGAACTCGCTGCCATGATGCAGGCATCGCTCCATGAGGGGCCATACTCTTTCACGGTCGTCTTCGAAGACTTTGTGCCTCCAGAAATCCGGGTCGTCCATGGCTTTTTTCGCCGAAATCCCCGAGAGCTCCTCGATGAAGTGGTTGATGAAGATCAGTCGTCCGCTGGATATCAATCGATAGACCACCAGCGGAACGGTTTCCACGAGCGTTCGGTATTTCTCCTCGGATTCCCTCAGAGCCCGGGTGCGGAGGTGCACCATGTGCTCGAGGTTGTCGGCGTATTCCTGGATCTTCTCGCGAGAATCCTTCAAAGAGAGGAGCATCTCGTCCAGGGCTTCGGCCAGAACTCCCAGCTCGCCCGACGGTCTCAGGCCGGAAGGGTGAACGTGAGCCCCGGAAGCGACCTCTCTGGCAAACCCCACCATCTCAGCAATAGGCCGGCTGAAATAGAGGCTGATGAGGTAGATGGCCCCTACAGACAAGAACAGCCCCAGAAGGCCGACACCGATCATGATCCGCCGGTAATGGGCGGTGATGCTGAGTGTGTCCGTTCGATCGACGCCGAATTCGACCAGCCCGACAATTCGGCCTTCATAGTTCCTGATGGTTCTGACCCACACCGCATAGGGCCTTCCCCCGATTCGCTGAAGCAGCACTTCGGGAGAGCCATCCTGGAAGACCCGTGCATAGGCGGGGTCATCTCGTTCGATGGCGTCGGCAAAGGTGGTCGAATAGATCGAAAAGCCCCCCCCGCTCTCCCTTGGAAACAGGAGGGTTGCTTCGACGCCGAACTGCTCCTTCATCTCGTTCAACAGCACATGGCCGAAATTGAATCCGATCTCCGTCGTCCCCACCAGTTGGTCCCCGAAGAATACCGGTGCGACACCGCGGATGCCGTATCCCGTGAGGCCTTGTTCGAGCCCGAATGTCTCGCTCGCGTTGGAGATGGCGTCGGAGATGGTCCCCCGATAATCCAGCGGATCACCGAACTCGTAGAGACGCTGAAGTCGCAGGAACATCCTGGGGGGGAGGGTGTGAAAATTGAACTGGCTGATCCCGTAATGCGCCTTCATGAAGGTGAAGGAAGCGTAGCACAGCTCGATGAGACGAAGGCGGTCCTGCCTGGCGAGCGCCTCGGCAACTTCGGGGTTCCGCGCGAAACTGGAGGCCAGACTCACCGCCCATCTCCCCTGGCGGTCGATTTTGTGGTCGAAGGCCCGGTCGTAGCCGTTGAGCCTCTCCATCTCTTCGCGCTGAATCAGCGCATTCTGGCTGAGAATGGCGAGGACGACCAGCGAGACGGTCCCGAACAGAGCGAGGAGCAGGAAGGGGATGCTCAGGCGGTACCTGAGGGGCATGTCGCGCATATTCTTCATGGAAGCAACACCGTTTGGCATCCAGTCTGTGAGGGCATCCTCACCGCAGTCCGGTCAGAACCCAGTCTTGAAGGGTTGCCAGTCTCGCCGTCAGAGTCGAAGGCTAATCACCTTTCATCCATTCCATGGCCTTCCGAAGGCGTTGCACGACCGTCTCCTTTCCGAGCACATCGATCACCTCGAAGAGCCCTGGGCTCACCGTGGACCCCGTCAGGGCGACCCTCACGGGTTGGGCGATCTTTCCCAGCTTCAGGCCAAGGTCTTCCACCAGTTGATGGAATGCCGGTTCCAGGTTCTTTTCGTCAAAGCTTTCGAGGTCGTTGAGGATCCCGATCAATCTTTCGAAGGGCTCCCTGAGCGCCGGGGTCAGGAACTTTTTGGCGGCAGTCGGGTCCATTGGGGGGTCGTCGACCAGGTAGAATTCCATGCTGCTCGCCATTTCCTTCAGAGTGCGGCATCTCGGCTGGAGCGTCTTCACCGCTTTGGCCAGGTATTCCGGATCCTTCCGGGGCAGGCCCTTTTCGGACAGTTGACCCTCGACCACTGAAACCAGCGACTCGGGGGGTCTTTCCTTGATGTAATGGGCATTCAGCCAATCCAGCTTCTCGGGATTGAACACGCTGGGTGCTTTCCCCACGTGCTGCAGACTGAAGTGCTGGATGAGCTCCTCCCTGGTGAAGATCTCCTGGTCACCGTGCGACCACCCGAGACGCACCAGGTAATTCACGAGTGCCTCCGGGAGATACCCCATTTCCTTGTAGGCCATGACCGAAGTGGCGCCATGCCGCTTGGACATGCGGGCGCGGTCCTGTCCAAGGATCATGGGGACGTGGGCAAAGTGAGGCAGGGGCGCCCCCAGAGCCTCGTAAAGGAGGATCTGGCGAGGCGAATTGTTCACATGGTCGTCCCCGCGAATCACATGGGTGATGTTCATGGTGATGTCGTCGACGACCACGGCGAAGTTGTAGGTGGGGACGCCGTCGCTACGCTCCAGCACCAGATCGTCCAGTTCCACATTCTCGAAGAGTATCGGTCCCTTGACGATATCGTTCAGAGCGGTGGTGCCTCGGTCGGGGCACCGAAACCGAATCACCCGGTTGGGTCCGGGCCCCAGTCCCCGATCCCTGCAGCGACCGTCGTATTTGGGCTTGAGCCCGGCAGCCATGGCGGCGCGGCGGCGCTCGTCCAGCTCCTCCGGGGTGCATTCGCAATAATAGGCATGCCCGGTGTCGAGCAGCTTTTGGAGATGCTCCCGGTAGGTGTTTAAGCGCTGAGTCTGGAAATAGGGCCCCTCGTCCCATTCCAGGTTGAGCCACTCCATGGCGTCCAGGATGGCTCGCACCGATTCGTCCGTGGACCTGGCCTGGTCGGTGTCCTCGATGCGAAGGATGAATTTTCCTCCATGGTGCCGCGCAAAGAGCCAGTTGAAGAGGGCGGTGCGCGCTCCGCCGATATGGAGATAACCCGTGGGACTCGGAGGAAACCGCGTCACGACAGCTTCATTCATTCAGATTCTCCTCAGATATCAGTTCAGGGTTCGGCACAGAACAGTGTTCAATATGGAGCAGGCGTCTCTTTCCTCGCTGACCCGGGCAGCACCTGGCGGCGCATGCCGCCGTTCCAACGGGGACTGCGTGGACGACCCATCATTGTGTATCGTGTTCATTTTACTAAAATTTGTCGGCAAAGGAACCAAGTGTACGTCTAACACACTCGTTGTTCAAACTCAAGGCGGTCTGCGTGGTCCCGATGAACAGCTCCCGCGGGGCGGGGTCGGCTCAGACATTTGCTGTTCAGACATTTGCTTGCCCTAACTTCGGTGTTCTGGCAGAATTGAGCGCTGATCCGTTCTCTGATCCCGAGGCCGTTCCATTCACCAACCCCGAGTATCGGCATGGACCTGAAAGGACCCCGAATGAAACCGTTGAGAATGCTATGCGCCATGGTCCTCCTCTTCAGCCTGCTCTCCGGATGTGGGAGTGCCCGCGACGAGACTCCTGTTCAGTCGGTACCCGCCATGAGGCAGGATGTGAGGATCCGCGTGGTGGACGTTGCGAACAAAACGGGCGAGCTCTTTGATGTGGATGCCATTGGGATGCTCTGGAACGGGATCGAAGAGGCACTTCGGAGCAAGGGGCTGCTGTGGACGGGCGATGCCGGAATTCCCGTCATGACCCTGAAGGCTGAGATCGTGAAGTATCAGAAAGGCAACGTGTACCTGCGACAGGTGCTGCCCATCTGGGGGAAAACGCTTCTCACGGCCAAATGCGACCTCAGGGAAGGGGATCGAGTCGTGGCCTCGGCAGAATCCACCCGGACCATTTCCATGGGAAAAGAGGGCTTCAGCTTCGATGCCTGGAAGGAGATCTACCGCATGGTGGCGGAAGACCTGGTCAATCAGGTGGTCCAGAAGATGTAGCATTGCTGGGTGATTCAGATGATTTTGACGAGCGTTCCGGTCCCGGTTAAAATCGCTTGACAGAACATGTCTTATTTCTATACTCAGCGATTTACGCATTCCGACAAGGGAAGTGAATGAGGATACGTGTTGACGAAATTCCTGAGGCTGGGAGGACGCTCAACCTCCACTGGGATCATTCGCGTCTGGTACCCTACATGCCCGAGGACGATCCGTTTGAGCTGAAGCTGCTCAAGCCGATCCAGGTGGAATTGGAAATCCAGAGACACCCGGATCATGTGAGGATCGTCGGCGAGGTCAAAGGGAATTTGCAGATCAGTTGTCACCGCTGCCTGTCGCCCTTTGAATGGCAGCTGAACGAACCGGTGGACGTCTTTCTCATACCCGAGGCGCAGTCTCCGCAGGAAGAGGAAACCGAGCTCGAGCTGGAGGAGCTGGATTACGATTTTTTTGACGGGGAAGTCATCGAAATCGATCAGCTCATCGCTGAACAGATCTTCCTGGCTCTTCCGTTCAAGGCATTGTGTGGGGAGTCCTGTCGTGGGCTCTGCCCGCGATGCGGGGTGAATCTGAATGAAGAGCCGTGCCGATGTGTCGGGGGGGCTGACAAGTCTCCCTTCGCCTCGCTGTTGAGGTTGAAGGAACGATTGCCTGATGTTGCGGGAGAGTGAAAGCGGAGAGCATTGCTGCGAAGTCGACATATCGCGAGTCGAAGGTTTCATTCCAGACGAAAAAAGGGTGCGCAGCCTTGACGGGTCTTCGGAATAGGACCGGTCATGCCCCTGTGCTCATGCATTTTTTATGGCTGCTCGAACCGGGAATTTTCTGGCCCGGCGCCCGGAATTCGGGACTCTGAAGTGTGCGCCGGGGTGGAGCTCGAGCAGGCTCTGAGTATTGACCACAAGGAGAGAATCAATGGGGGTTCCCAAAAGGAAAACGTCCAAGGCCAGGCGCGACAAGCGGCGCGCGAATGATTTTCTGACTCCGGCTTCCCTGTCGCGCTGTCCTCAGTGCAATGAGATGCGGCTTCCGCATCGCGTGTGCCCGACCTGCGGCTACTATCATGACCGGCTGGTCCTGGAGTCCGAAGAGGAGTAGAGGTGGTTGACGGGCGCTGAGGGTCCGTATCATGAGAATTGCGGTCGATGCCATGGGGGGGGATTTTGCCCCTGAAGCCGTGGTGGATGGAGCCCTCGGGGCCGAGTCGCAATGCAGCGCGGATCTGGTCCTTTTTGGCCATGAGGATAGACTCGGTGAGCTCCTTGCGGATCGTCGGGGAGCCGACCGGGTCGAAGTGGTGCATGCACCGGAGACCATCGGGATGGGAGAGGCTGCTCCGGTGGCCATTCGCCGGAAGCGGGAGGCTTCTCTCAGCGTAGCCATGCGCTTTCTGGCGGAAGGCGCGGTCGATGCGGTGGTCAGCGCCGGCAACTCGGCGGCCATCGTGGCCGCAGCGCGGCATTATGTGGGGTTGGTCCAGGGCCTTCGCCGCCCCGCCATGGCGGTCTCACTGCCGACGTTGGAGGGAAGTGTTCTCCTGACCGATGCAGGGGCCAACGCCGCCGCCGATGCCGTGAACTTAGCTCAATCCGCTGGTTTGGCTCACTTTTTCCTGAAAGTGGCCGCAGATGTGCCCATGCCCAGGGTTGGATTGCTCAACATCGGCCATGAGCCCATCAAAGGCACGAGAGTCATTCAGCGTGCCTTCTCCCTGCTGACTCGATCCCGCCTCCATTTCGTCGGAAATGTTGAACCTCAGGGACTTTTCGCCGGACAGATCGAGGCCGCCGTATGTGACGGGTTTGTCGGGAATGTACTCTTGAAGGTGTTCGAGGGGCTGTCGGAGACCTATTGGAAGCTGCTGGAATTCCAGTTGGGTCCGGGGCAGACTCCCGCCAGGGAGGTCCTCAGGGATGCCTTCGATCGCTTTCAGAGTCGATACCATCATGAAAACGTCGGCGGGGCTCCCCTGCTGGGTGTGCGGAAGCTGGTTGTGGTCGCCCATGGCCGTTCCACAGGATCCGCCATCGCCAATGCCATCCTGCTCACCGGGAAACTGTTGGATGAGCGGGTGTTTTCACGCATGGAAGAGGAGCTGGCGGAGGACGGTATTCTCGCAGAGATCAGGCATGACAACGCCTTTTACATGCTGGAGCACCTGAAATCCAAATGGGGGCTCAAGCACACCTGAAAGCCATGGAGCGAGGCAAAAGGAGATCAATGTGCACTATTTTTTGACCGAAGAGCAGCAGATGATTCAGGACCTGGCGGCTCAAATCGCCAGGGAGAAGATCCGGCCCCAGCGTGCGCAGCTGGATGAAGGCGAAGAGTTTCCGTGGGAGCTCGTGAAGGTGCTGGCCCAGTCCGACCTTTACGGATTGTACATTCCTGAAGCCTACGGGGGCATGGGGGGAGGGATCTTCGAGAATTGTCTGGCCGTGGAGAAGCTGGCCGAGGCCTGTATCGGGGTGGCCACGACGTTTGCGGCCAGCGGCCTGGGTGCTTATCCCATACTGCTCTACGGCAGCGAGGAGCTCAAGCGGAGATACCTTCCCGATATTGCCGGCGGTCAGCGGCTGGCGGCCTTCGGTGTTACGGAGTCCGGCGCGGGGAGCGACGTCTCCGGTATCCAGACAACGGCCGTCAAGGATGGGGACGACTACATCCTGAATGGAACCAAACAGTGGATCACCAACGGCGGCGATGCTGAGATCTACTCGGTGCTGGCCATCACCGACCGCTCCAAGGGTCCCCGTGGGGCCACCTTTTTCGTGCTGGAAAAGGGGGATCCCGGATTCACGTTCGGCAAGAAGGAGAAGAAACTGGGACTTCGGGCGTCGTCCACGCGCGAGCTCGTCTTCCAGGACTGCAGGGTCTCCAGGGACCGAATCATTGGCCGGGAGGGTATGGGCTTCATCGTGGCCATGAAGACATTCGACAAGTCCCGCCCGGGCATTGGCGCCCTGGGCGTCGGGCTGGCGCAGGGCGCCCTGGACCTCGCCGTGGAATACGCCCGCAAGCGTATCCAGTTCGGCAAGCCCATCATCAGTTTTCAGGCGATTCAGCACAAGCTGGCCAACATGGCGACTCAGACCGAGGCCGCCCGTGCGCTGGTCTATGCGGGAGCCAGGTTCCTGGATTCCGAGCCTGCCGACATGAGCAAGGTCGCCGCCATGTGCAAGCTTTTTCCGGGGGATGTGGCCATGTATGTGGCGACGGAAGCGGTCCAGGTGCTGGGTGGATACGGTTACATGCAGGATTATCCCGTTGAGAAGATGATGCGCGATGCCAAGATACTCCAGATCTACGAGGGCACTAACGAGATCCAGCGAAACATCATCGGACAGGAGCTGAACAAAGAATACGGGAGACTCAAGGAAAGCTTTTTCTAGACGGGAGCTCCCCTGGAGAAGGAAACAATGCCCATGCATATTGTGGTGTGCATCAAGCAGGTTCCCGATGCCAAGAATGTGCGGATCGACCCCAACACCAACACGCTGGTTCGGCAGGGGGTGGAATCCATCATCAACCCGTTCGATCTCTTTGCCGTCGAAGCGGCCCTCAAGATCAAGGATTCCGACGGCAGCACCCGTGTGACGGTGATCACCATGGGGCCGCCGCAGGCCGCCGAAGCGCTGCGGGAGACCATCTCCCGCGGTGTGGACGACGCCGTTCTCCTGAGCGATCGGGCCTTTGCCGGGGCCGACACCTGGGCCACGTCGACGACGCTCGCCGCAGCGGTTCGAAAGCTGGGGGACGTGGATCTCGTCATCTGCGGCAAGCAGGCTGTCGATGGCGACACGGCGCAGGTCGGGCCCGAGTTGGCAACCCTTCTGGACATTCCCTATGCGACCTTCGTGAAGAAGATCGAAGCGCTGGACGGAAAGCACCTCAAAGTGATCCGGCAGACCGACGAAGGGGTGGAGGTGTGGAAGGTTCCATCGCCGGCTCTCCTCACGGTCATCAAGGAGGTGGGGGAGCCCCGTCTTCCGTCATTGCGCCACAAGATGCGGGCCAAGAAGGCCGAGGTCCCGGTCTGGGGGGTGGAGGCGCTGGGGCTCGACCCTGAAAAAGTCGGCCTGTCGGGTTCCTACACTCAGGTGGTGCGCGTCTTCAGTCCGCCGAGGCGCGGCAACCGCGTCATGCTCGAAGGAGCCGTGGAGGAACAGGTGGAGCAGCTCTTCAGATATTTGAAAGAAGCCAAGGTGCCCGGCCTATGAAAGCATTGATCGATCATCTCAAGTGCACGGTTTGTGGGGTCTGCGAGGACGTTTGTCCGGTGAGCGCCATCAAGGTCGGAGAGACTTCCGCCGAGGTCTCGGACGACTGCACGCTTTGCGGCATGTGCGTGGACACTTGCGAGTTCGGAGCCATTTCGCTTCCCGAGGCGGGGACGGGCCCTGCCGCTGATCTGGCCAGCTACTCCGGGGTTTGGGTGTATGCGGAATGGCGCGACGGGACGGTCCACAAGGTCAGCCACGAGCTCCTCAGTGCGGGACGAAAGCTGGCGGACAAGCGGGGCGTGACCCTGGCTGCAGTGCTCCTCGGAAGCAACCTGGGGGAAGATCTCTCGAATGAGCTCATTGCTTATGGGGCGGATGAAGTCTATGTGGTGGACCGGCCCGAGCTCGCCCGCTTTTCCGACGAAGCTTATGCCAATTCAGTGGTCCATCTGGTGCGGGAAAAGAAGCCCGAGATCCTTCTGGCGGGCGCCACCAGTATGGGACGTTCGTTCGTTCCCCGTGTGGCGGCAATGCTGGAAACCGGGTTGACTGCCGACTGCACCGAGCTCGACATCAGCGATGAAGAGCTGCTCCTGCAGACGCGGCCCGCCTTCGGCGGCAATGTCATGGCCACCATCATCTGTCCCAATAAAAGGCCCCAGATGGCCACGGTCCGCCCGAAAGTGATGAAGCCTGAAAAGAAGGACGGCCACCAGGGGCGAATCATCGCCACGGCCCTGCCGGAGGAATGCTTCAAGAGCAGGATCGAGGTCCTGGAAGTGATTGCGGAAAGGGATCAGACCGCCAAGCTCACGGAAGCGGATGTGATCATCTCAGGAGGTCGTGGACTCCGAAAGGCTGAGAATTTCGCGTTGATCGAGGATGTGGCTCAGCTGTTTGGCGGTGCAGTGGGCTCATCTCGAGGAGCTGTGGAGGAGGGGTGGATCGCCCCCTCGCACCAGGTGGGCCAGACCGGCCGCACCGTGGCGCCGACCCTCTACATGGCCGTAGGTATTGCCGGTGCGATTCAGCATGTGGTGGGCATGCAGGGCTCACAGGTGATCGTGGCGGTCAACAAGGACCCCAACGCTCCCATTTTTGATGTGGCCACCTACGGTGTGGTGGCCGATCTCTTCGAGTTCATCCCGGCCTTTTCCCGCAGGATCAGGACCGAACGGGGCGAGGCCTAGAGGGGCTTGAGGGAGCGCATTCGATCTCATCGCAAAGGCGCAAAGGGCGCCAAGAGAGGGGAAGTGGGCTTCTGGAGAGGAGGATCATGAGCGACAAGCGCGTGGTGGTGGTGACGGGGGCGAGCCGGGGGATCGGCCGGGCCGTGGCGGTGGCGTTGAGCGGGCCGGGGGTTGAGGTCATCGTCAACTATCGGTCGGGCAAAGATGCTGCCGAGGAGACGGCCGGAGCGGTGGCTTCCGGGGGAGGGACGCCATTCCTGATGCCGTTCAGCGTCGCCGATGCGGATGCGGTGAAAGAGGCGTTCAAGGAAATCATCAAAGTTCATGGAAGAGTCGACGTGCTCGTGAACAACGCCGGGGTGGCCAGGGACAACCTGTTGGCACTCATGAAAGCCTCGGAGTGGGATGAAGTGCTGGATACCAATCTCCGAAGCGTCTTCCTCTGCTCCCAGGCCGTTGTGAAGGCCATGATGAAACAGCGTTACGGGCGCATTGTGAACATCACGTCCATCGTCGGTGTCATGGGGAATCCCGGCCAGAGCAATTACTGTGCGGCCAAGGCGGGAATCATTGGACTGACGCGCTCCCTGGCACGTGAGCTGATCTCCCGGAACATCACCGTAAATGCCGTCGCGCCGGGATTCATCGAGACCGATATGACCCGGGACATGCCCGAAAAGGCACGGGAAAGCTTGCTGGCTCAGATTCCTGCGGGCCGCTACGGCGCCCCCGAGGACGTGGCCGCAGCCGTTGAGTTCCTGGTCTCGGCCGGCGCCGGATACGTCACGGGGCAGGTGATCCACGTGAACGGCGGCATGTTCATGGGATAGGGATGGTAATGCAGCCCGCTGCGTTGTGGCAGGGTTGCTTGAATATGGGGGAATCTTGCTATGACGTCTAAGAATGGTCGTCGGGTGGTTGTCACGGGAATCGGACTCGTTTCTCCGCTGGGATGCGGGATTGAATCCAACTGGGAAGGCCTCATGGAAGGGCGCTCAGGCATCGGTCCCATCACCCGATTCGACACCACCGGTTATGCGACTCGGATTGCCGGCGAGGTGAAGGACTACCATCCTGAGGAGTTCATTTCCAAAAAGGAGCTCAGGAAGATGGATCCCTTTCTGCAGCTGGGATTGGGGGCTGCGCGCCTGGGTTTCGAAGACGCCCGGCTCACCATCGATGCCGGAGTGGCGGATCGGGCGGGGGTGATCATGGGTTGCGGCCTGGGGGGACTCCACACCATCGAGGAATATCACCGGGTTCTTCTGGAAGCGGGTCCCAAGAAGATGAGCCCCTTTTTCATCCCGATGCTCATCGGCAACATGGCGTCTGGTCTCATCTCCATTTACCACGGCTGCAAGGGTCCGAATCTCTCGATCCAGACGGCTTGCGCCGCGGGGACCCATGCGGTGGGGCAGGCGTTTCACTTCATCCGCAATGGACTCGCCGACATCATGGCCACCGGAGGCGTTGAATCCACCGTCACTCCCCTGGCCGTGTCAGGATTCAACGCCATGCGGGCGTTGTCCACACGGAACGACGAGCCGCAGAAGGCTTCACGCCCCTTTGATCGGGATCGGGACGGATTTGTGCTGGGCGAAGGCGGGGCGATCCTGATTCTTGAGGAAGCGGAGAGAGCCCTTGAGCGGGGTGCCAGGATTTACGCGGAGCTGATCGGGTTCGGCATGTCAGGGGATGCGTTTCACATGGCGGCCCCGGCGCCCGACGGCGAGGGTGCTGTGCGGTGCATGCGGAACGCCCTGGAAGATGCTTCCGTGAGACCGGAGGCAGTGGACTACATCAATGCTCACGGCACTTCCACGGACCTCAACGACAAATACGAAACCCAGGCGATCAAGACCGTGTTTGGGGAGCACGCCAGGAAGCTGGCTGTGAGCTCGACCAAGTCCATGACGGGTCATCTGTTGGGGGCGGCGGGAGGACTCGAGGCGGCCTACACAGTCCTCACGCTCGATCGGCAGTGTATCCCTCCCACGATCAACTACGAAAATCCCGATCCGGACTGCGACCTGGATTATGTCCCCAACAAGCCTCGCACGGCAAAGATCCGAGTGGCCGTCTCCAATTCCTTCGGCTTCGGGGGCACGAACGGAAGCCTTGTTTTTCAAAGGTGGCACAGCAAATGAAGATCATGATTGCCTGTGATCATGCGGGGCTGGAGTTGAAACAGAAGCTGGCACGCCACCTGATGGGACTCCATCAGGATTTCGAAGATATCGGCACCCACGACGGCAGCTCGGTGGACTATCCGGAATATGCGGCCCGTGTCGCCCGGGCGGTGGCCTCCGGTGAGGTGGACCGGGGGATCCTGGTGTGCGGGAGCGGCACAGGCATGTGTATGACGGCCAACCGTTTCAAAGGGGTCCGGGCGGTGCAGGCGTCGGAGCCTTTTTCGGCCAGAATGAGCAGGCGGCACAACGACAGCAACGTCCTTTGCCTTGGCGGGCGATTCATCGGTGAAGCCCTGGCAGTCGAGATCCTGGACACATGGCTTCAGGAGCTTTTCGAAGGAGGTCGTCACCAGAAACGGTTGGATCTCATTGAAGGTTTGGTTCGGACGTGATAAGCGGAAACGGTGCTCATCGTGCTGGCAAGACCTTGTATTCCCCAGGCGAAAGGATTTCTGAATGTCGTACCTAGAGGCCGTGGATCCTGAAATAGCCCGCGTGGTCCAAGAGGAAGAGAGAAGGCAGCGAGAAAAGCTGGAGCTGATTGCGTCCGAGAATTTCGTGAGTCCGGCGGTGCGGGAGGCTCAAGGGTCTGTCTTGACCAACAAGTATGCGGAGGGCTATCCCGGCCGGCGTTATTACGGGGGGTGTGAGTTTGTGGACGTGGCCGAAAGGCTTGCACAGGAGCGGGCCAAGCAGCTTTTCCAGGCGGACTACGCGAACGTTCAGCCCCATTCAGGGTCCCAGGCCAACATGGCCGTCTATTTCGCTGTCCTGCGATATGGGGACGTCATCCTGGGCATGGATCTGCGCCAGGGCGGGCATCTCACTCACGGCAGCCCCGCAAGTTTTTCAGGCCGCTTCTTCAAGGTTGCCTCCTACGGGGTGGATCCCAGGACCGAGACCATCGACTACGATCGGGTGGCCCAACTGGCGCGCGAGCATCGGCCCAGGATGATCATTGCCGGGGCCAGCTCTTATCCCAGGATCATCGATTTTGCGAGATTCCAGGAGATCGCCCGGGAGGTCGAGGCCTACCTCGTGGTCGACATGGCGCACATCGCCGGTCTTGTGTGTGCCGGCCTGCACCCCAACCCGGTTCCCCACGCGGATTTTGTCACCTCCACGACACACAAGACCCTGCGGGGACCCCGAGGCGGTTTGATCCTCTCCCATGCCCGCTACGAGAAGCTTCTGGACAGCCAGATCTTCCCGGGCATCCAGGGGGGGCCGCTCATGCATGTGATCGCGGCCAAGGCGGTGGCCTTCAAGGAGGCTCTGCAGCCTGAATTCAGAACCTATCAGTGTCAGATTCTGGAGAACAGCAAGAGACTGGCTTCGGAACTGATGGCGCTGGGATACCGACTCGTCTCCGGAGGCACGGACAACCATCTGATGCTGGTGGATCTGACCCCCAAAGGTTTAACGGGGAAATTGGCCGAGGAGACGCTCGATGAGGCCGGGATCACGGCCAATAAGAACTCGATTCCCTTCGACCCTTTGAAGCCCCAGATCACGAGCGGCATCCGTATCGGCACCCCGGCTCTCACCACGCGGGGAATGGAGCCGGAGCACATGAAGGATGTGGGGCAATTCATCCATCGTGCCCTGCAGGCCGTTGGAGACAAGGAGAAACTGAGGGCTCTGCGGGCCGAAGTGGCCGAATTTTGCTGTGCTTTCCCCAACCACCGATGATGGTTGGTTTTCGGGGGGCGCGCTGATTTCAAGGCTTCGCGAGCTGCACATTGAGGCCGGCTTTCATAAAGAGCGCCACACTACCTTGAAATGCCCAGAAAACGACCGTGTCCTTTCAAAGTCCTTCAGATGTGTCCGACCTTGATCGAGCTTTCATGAAGAGAGCTTTGCGCCTGGCTGTCCGAGGAAGGGGATGGGTGAGTCCCAATCCGCTGGTCGGCGCCGTCGTGGTGCGTGAGGGCAAGATCGTGGGGGAGGGTTATCATCGGCGCGTGGGGACCGCTCATGCTGAAGTGAATGCGCTCTCCGATGCGGGGGAAGGCGCCCGGAATGCCGATCTCTACGTGACACTCGAGCCGTGCAACCACCAGGGAAGGACGCCTCCCTGCACGAAGGCTGTGCTCGAAGCGGGCATTGCCCGTGTCTTCGTGGGCATGAGCGACCCCAATCGCCAGATTCATGGAGGTGGGAGCCGGTTCCTCAGAAGCAGGGGGATTCCGCTGGTCGAGGGAATCCTTGAGCACGAATGCCGCAGATTGAATCAACCCTTCATCAAGCACATGACCACGGGCAGGCCCTATGTGGTCCTGAAAGCAGCGGCGACCCTCGATGGGCGCATGGCAACCCGAACCGGGGATTCACGGTGGGTGACCAACGAACGTTCCAGGCACTTCGTTCACCGGTTGCGCTGTGAGCTCGACGCGATTCTGGTGGGCTCCAAAACAGCTCTGGCCGACGATCCCCAGCTCACGGCCCGCTTGCCCGGAAGGATTCGCTGCCGACAGCCCGCTCGCATCGTTCTGGACAGTCAACTGGCCATTCCCCTGGAAAGCGCCCTGGTGAGAACGGTTGAAACGGCCCCCCTCTGGCTTGCCTGTTCTGAGCAAGCCCCGAAAGAAAGGGAAGAGGCCCTGGTTGACGCGGGTGCTTCGGTGATTCGTCTCCCCTGGGATCAAAAGGGGGTGGATTTGAGTTGTCTGCTGGATGAGCTGGGAAGGCGTGAGGTCAACAGCCTGCTTGTGGAAGGCGGGGCCAGAACGATGGGGAGCTTCATCGATGGAGGATTGGCTGACGCTTTCTTTCTCTTCTACGCTCCCAAGTTTCTGGGGGATGAGGCAGCGGTTCCCGTGTTGGCTGGCCGGTCCCTGGACAAAATGGCCTCTGCAACCCCCGCCTTCGATATTCGGGTGAAACGATTCGAAGGAGATCTCATGATCTCCGGACGGTTCCATGAAAGGCTCTACTGAGATGGTCTCGCCATGTTTACAGGATTGATAGAAGGGATTGGGCTCCTGGTGCGCACAGACCGAACGGGGCTCGACGCACGCATGGTGATTCAGGCCCAGTTCCCCATCGACCCGCTGGTGTTGGGTGAGAGCATCGCTGTGGACGGGGCCTGTCTCACGGTGGTTGCTTTCAAGGGAAGTCAGTTTACCGTGGATGTGTCTGCAGAGACTCTCAGCCGAACGACGCTGGGCGGGAAGAGGCCGGGTGCGAGGCTCAATCTCGAGCGGGCGCTCCGCCTCGGGGACCGCCTGGGGGGGCACCTCGTGAGCGGCCATGTGGACGCCATCGGCAGACTGGCGGACCGGAAGGACGAAGGTCGTTCCATCCGGCTTTTTTTCGACATTCCGAGGGAGCTCGGCCGCTACACCATCGAAAAGGGCTCTGTGGCCGTGAATGGGATCAGCCTGACCATCAACGGCTGCCGTGAAGGGCAGTTCGACGTGAACGTCGTGCCGCAAACGGCGCGGGAGACGACCATTCAGGATCTGCGGGTCGGCCAGGAAGTCAATATCGAAACAGATCTCATCGGCAAGTATGTCGAGAAGGTGACCGCGCCCTGGACCGGCACCGGGGGAGAGGAGGGAGCCCAGGTCAGCCGGATCGATGCAGGCTTTCTTCGCAAACACGGTTTCTTGCCTTAGAAAGCTGATTCGGTCAGGCTCTTGTGTTCGCTGTGAGGTTTGGGCTGGCCTGCTTGAGGACCGGCTTGCTTCATGTTATAGACAGCCGGCAGCAATCGCAGCGCGCCAACAGCGCGTCTGTACCCAATTATCTGGAAGGAGTTTCTTAAGATGCCTTTGGCCAGTATTTCCGACGCACTTGAAGACATCCGCCAGGGCAAAATGGTCATTTTGGTGGACGACGAGGATCGCGAAAACGAAGGCGATCTGTGCATGGCGGCAGAGTTGGTGACCCCTGAAGCGGTCAACTTCATGGCAAGATTCGGCCGTGGGCTCATCTGCCTCTCCCTCACACCCGACTGGGTGGATCGGTTGAGGCTCCAGTTGATGGCGACCAACAATCTTTCGCGTTTCCAGACGGCCTTCACCGTTTCCATCGAGGCTCGCAAAGGAGTGACGACGGGCATCAGCGCCGCGGACCGCGCCCACACGATCCTGACGGCCGTCGCGGATCAGGCCAAGGCGGAGGATCTGGTGAGTCCGGGGCACATTTTCCCCCTGAGAGCCAAAAAGGGCGGTGTGCTCGTTCGTACGGGCCAGACGGAGGGTTCCGTGGACCTCGCCCGCCTTGCCGGTATGAAGCCTGCGGGCGTCATCTGTGAAATCATGAAAGACGACGGGACGATGGCGCGAATACCCGACCTTGAGGTCTTCGCCCGAGAGCATGATATCAAGATCGTCGCCATTGCCGACCTCATCCACTACCGGATGCAGAACGAGATCTTCGTCCATCGGTCCGCGGAGGCCAAGCTGCCCACTTCATTTGGTGGGGAGTTCCGGGTCATCGTTTACGGGAACGACATCGACGACTACAGCCATCTGGCCCTGGTCAGGGGGGAAATCAGCCACGAGGACGATGTCCTGGTGAGGGTGCACTCCGAGTGCCTCACCGGAGACGTCTTCGGATCCCTGCGGTGCGACTGCGGGGGGCAGCTGCGGGCGGCCATGGTGCAGATCGCCAAGGAAGGCAAAGGCGTGCTGCTCTATATGCGCAATCATGAGGGTCGGGGTATCGGGATTGTGAACAAGATCAAGGCATACGCCCTCCAGGAGCAGGGTTACGACACCGTCGAGGCCAATGAAGCCCTGGGATTTCAGGCGGACCTCAGAGATTACGGCATCGGGGCTCAGATGCTCGTGGAGCTGGGGGTTCGCAAAATGAAGCTGATGACGAACAACCCCACCAAGATCGTCGGTCTGCAGGGCTACGGGATCACCGTGACGGAGCGCGTACCGTTGGAAATCCCGCCCAATGAATGCAACATCGAATACCTCAGTGCCAAGTGCACCAAAATGGGACACCTTCTGAGCTGCGTGCAGGGAAAGGAATCGTGACATGAAGGTTTATGAGGGGAAGCTGCTGGCGCAGGGTTTGCGCTTCGGGATTGTCATCAGCCGTTTCAACGACTTCATCTGCGACCGTCTCCTCGGGGGGGCCCTGGATGCCCTCAAGAGAAGCGGGGGCAGCGAGGAACAGATCGATGTTTTCAAGGTCCCCGGCGCTTTTGAGATCCCCCTCATCGCCAAGCAGGTTGCGCTCAGCGGTCGCTATGATGCGGTGATCTGCCTGGGGGCGGTCATCCGCGGAGCGACGCCCCACTTCGATTACGTGGCCAGTGAGGTCTCCAAGGGCATTGCGTCGGTGAGCCTCGACAGCAACGTGCCCATAGCCTTCGGTGTCCTGACCACGGACACCCTGGAGCAGGCCATTGAGCGAGCCGGGTCCAAGGCAGGGAACAAAGGATGGGATGCGGCCATGGCGGCCATCGAAATGGTGAATCTGATCAAGCAGGTCAAGTAACAGGGTTCTTGCCGAGAACCCCAGGTCGGTGGGCGCGAATCGCTTTTGGGCTGCCCTTGGGGGGAAACATTCTCCTGTATTTTTGACCTGACGGTTTCAGGTCCAGAGAGTGAAACAATGGGTCGCCGAAGGCTTTCTCGGGAAATCGCTTTGAAGGTTCTCTACCAGATCGACATGACCGGTGCCGCACCGGCCGATGCTCTGCCGCTCTTCTATGAGCATTTTGATGCTCCAGCGGACGTGCGTCCCTTTGCCGAGCAGCTCGTGCTCGGCGTGTGTCTGCACAGGGACGAAATCGACGGAAGGATTGTCTCCGCCTCCGAGCATTGGCGACTCGAGCGCATGCCGGTTGTGGATCGCAACATTCTCAGGATTGCTGTTTTTGAGATGTTGTATTGCCAGGATATCCCGCCCAAGGTTTCCATCAATGAAGCCATTGACCTGGCTAAATCCTATGGCTCAGGGGATTCAGGCGCGTTCATCAACGGCATACTGGACAACGTCCTCCCCAAGGTTGCCAGGGAACAGCAATCGGTTTAGCCAGGACTTGGATCGAGTGTGCCAGGCGATGCTCCGCGGATGATCGTCGGGATGGTCAGGAGTCGTTGGGTGGATGAGCCGGCTGGTCTGCAAGGGGGAATCGGTTGAGACCTGCAGCAGCGACTCGTGGGGGCGTTCAATCGGACTCGGGAGGTGTGACGGGCTTACGCTTCCACGGATCGATGGAGCACTTGACAGGCCAAGTCCTCGTGTTGTCGATGAGATAGCCGTCAAGCCTCGGCAGCAGACAGCAGCCGCACAGGGCTGTCATTTGCCCTGTCTTCGCATTGCGGACCAGATAAAGCTCCTCGTCCTCATTGTGACAGATGAAGCAGCCGCCGCTGTCGGATCGGGCAACCTCGTATTTTGATTCCATCCCATTCTCACTCTCATGGTGGTTCGGCCGTGAGGCTGGAATTGCCTGCACCAGAAGGATGTCGCCAAAGCAGTTCTGAAGATCTGCACGCTTCCCCTTCTCGATAAAGATATCACAATCGAACCGTCGGTCAATACGGAAAGCCCCATCCACTTCTGGGCCAGCCGTGATGGTTCACCGGGCAAGCTGGCGGAAGGTGCTTCCATGCATCACCGTCGATGGATGAAATGCCGTTTTTGCCCGGTAGAATGCCCCTCATGCCCCGTCAGAATGCTGACATCACACTTCCCCGTCCTCCTGTTGGGCGCGAGTCAAAGCGAGGGGAGACCGTAAGCAGAGACTCCGCCAATCTTGAACCGTCCGTCGACGGAAAGCAGGGGCTCATGGAGAGTGCACGGTTCTTGCAGATTACGAGTGCGAGCCCCAGCAATGATTCGTCGAAGGGAATGCGTCATGACTGTTTACACACCCAATTCCACATCTAAAACAGTGTCCACATCACCTGCGAAAACTGGTCAGGCGCGGCGTTCCGGCGTGCAGACCGCGGAGAGTGGGGGGTTCAGGAGTGTTCTGGAGGGCCAGCAGCACGCAGGCAAGAATGTCCAGAGGAAGGAAAAACGTTCCTCCCAGCTGGAGAGAGGTCTGCAGACTCCCCAGGCACGAGTCGGCCGAACCGTCGATACGGGTTTTGCCGTCAACGCCGCACCCGGCAGCGGGGCGGGCTCACTCGAGGCGGCAGCCACTTCCACACTTCTGCGTTTGAATGCCCTGAGCTCTTCCAGGGCCGGCGCTCTGCTCGCCCTTGCCCCGGGAGGATTGGCAGCGGACCCCACCATGGCTCCTCTGGCCAGAATGGTTGCGCTCCGTGCAGCCACCTTCTCCCCCAGAATGGATAGAACCTCCGAGGGCTTGGGCAGCCTGTCGGCAAAATTCGAATCGGGCGATGCCGGAGTCGATGCCATCGGCTACGATCGTCAGGGCGGGACGTCCTATGGTCAATACCAGATATCCTCACGGGCCGGGACCATGAGCGCTTTCCTGGAATTCCTGGACGAGCGGGCTCCCGAATGGGCTCGGGGGCTCAGGGCTGCCGGCCCGGCCAACACCGGGGGCCGGGGGGGAGCCATGCCTCGTGAATGGAAGCGGATTGCGGTGGAAAGCCCCGATCGATTTGCCGACCTTCAGCGTGAATTCATAGAACGGAGCCACTATCTCCCCGCGTTGGAGGAGATACGGGAGAGGACCGGGGTCGATATGGGGGCTCAGCCGAAGGCGCTGCAGGAAGTGCTCTGGAGCACGGCGGTCCAGCATGGGGCCATGGGAGCAGCCAGGCTCTTTTGCCGAGCCGTTGAGGAGGGTGGGATGTCGTCCGACCGGATCTCGGCTCGCAAGGTCATCGACGAGCTCTATGCGGCACGAGGCGGGCAGTTTGGCAGTTCCAGCTCGGAAGTGAGAGCTTCGGTGCGAAAACGGTTTCAGGAAGAGAGGGAAATCGCCCTCGGCATGTTGGGCGACCATTCACGGACAGGCCGCGCAACGGTCTGATTGAAGCAGGCCCCGACCCTATGATGCAAAGAAAGAGCGCAGACCATCCACGAGCCTCCATGGAGTGTCTGCGCTCTTCTGTTCCGGGATGCTATTTTCCCTTTAGGGCCTGATCCAGATAATCGAAGATATCTTTCACCGTTCGAATCTTCTCGGCATCGTCATCGGGAATCTCTACGTCAAACGATTCCTCCAGGGCCATGACAAGCTCGACCACGTCCAGGGAGTCGGCCCCCAGGTCATCGATCACATGGGCCTCGGCAGTGACGGCGTCCTTTTCAACGCCCAGCTGGTTGGTGATGATATCGACAATTTTGCTTTCGAGCTCACTTCTTTCCATTTCCTTCCTCCTGTCCCAGTTCGACATGATGACCATTTCTGACGAAACCGTAAAAAAGCACTTCCACGACTACAGGCAATTCATCCACCAGTGAATAGGAGCAGTCACTGGCCAACCACTTCTCAATGACGCCGTGCACAAACCCCATGACCCCATAGAACACCGTTTGAAAGTCCACATCCTTGAGCTCGCCCTGCTGGCTCGCCGCGTAGATTTTTCGCTTGAGCACCGGGATACGCCGCATCACCGTCTTGACATAGACCTCCTGGACCTGTCGACCCACATCGAGTCCCTCCTGGACCACCAGCCGATAAAGGCGCTGGTTGCGATCGAAGAAGGCGAAGTAGATGCGCAGGTACTTGGTGATCATGGTGAGCACGTCATCCTGGCCGTCCAGGACGGTGTTGGCGTCTCGCTCCAGTTCCTGGAGACGCGACTGCACCAGCTCATTGAAAAGGGTTTCCTTGTTGGCGAAATGCCGATAGACGGTCCCCTTTCCCAGGACGGCCCGCTCGGCGATTTCGTCCACGGTGGCGAGATGAAATCCCTTCTCCGAAAATACATCCAGAGCCGCTTCCAGGATTCTCTCACGGGTTGAGCGTCTTGCAGCCATGGATGAGGGCTCTTCTCCCTCAGACCGTACGACGAGGTGCTCCAGGACTCGAACATAAAAGGCTTCGGGATCGACGCCCCTCAATTGGACCAGTTGTCGAAACACTTCCAAGAGGCGCGAAAAGCTGGTGGCGCCTTGAAGCGATCCTTTGGAGAGGGTGTCTCTGAGCGTGACAAACCAGCGGGCGAGCTCCTCCACATCCCCTTCCGACGAGGGCTTCGGGGGAAGGTGCTGTGCCAGAAGCCGCGCGATGGCTTCGGGATCTGTCTTGCCCTGGTCCAGCTTACGGAGCAGGACACGGGCCGCTTGTTTGTGACGGTCTGTTTTCACCTGGTCGTCCTCGTGCTGCCGAGCTTCCTTCTGACGGACTGGTCAGTCATAAAGCACAGGCTCGCCGTGAAGTCAAGCAATGATCACGGGTAGCTCATTCACTGCAGAGGGAAATATCCGAAATCCGACAATAAGCGGACTGGTCAGAGGGCAGGATCATAAATGGGAGGCAGGGGCAGATTCCTCGCGGAAAAAGCCCGACGGATGACCCTTTCGGTCCCATCCGTGAGAGGATACGACGGCAATTCTTCCAGCGGGACAAAACCGCAAGCCGTCACGTCGCTCCCGGCAGTCGGCATTCCGTGAAGGGGGTGGCAGAGGAAATCCATGAGGACGTAATGATATTGAATGCTGCGCTCATCGTCGTGGATAATCCGATCCAGGACCGCCACCAGGCCGTCGACCCGGACATCAAGGCCGGTCTCCTCCAGGACCTCTCGGCACACAGCAGTCTCCAGGGTCTCTCCCAACTCCACGAGACCACCTGGAAGAGACCACTTGCCGAGGGCGGGCTCCCTGCCTCTCCGGACCAGGAGGACTTGAGCTCCGTCGAAAATAACGGCACCGACACCGATCATTGGCTTATCAGGGTAGAGGCGATTCATGGGACATCTCTTCTTCACTCACGGTTTGCACCGACGGCATGGGCTGAACCCGGCCTCCAGGGCCGTCGCCCTGGAATCGAATCGGACTCGATTTCCGGGCCCGGTCTGCTGGCCGTAAGTACAGTCGGGACGATGGAAGACATGGCTTCGACGATTGGCCGGGTAGTGGTCAGAAGGTTTGACAGAGCACTGCCCCCACAGTCCGCGGCGAGCCCGCATGGCCACTTTCTGGTGGGCGAGGAATTCTTCGAATCTGCCGAAGCCATCCGCGGAATGGAAAACCAACGCACAGCCCTGCAATACCATTTCAGCGTTGACACACCGCCCATCGGGCACGAAGACATAGGCCAGCAAACGGCCGTGACCATCCGTTCTGACTCGATCGTAGAGCAGACGGACCCTCTTGTGGAGCACAAGACTCTTGTTCAGTGTCTTGGCTTCATGGCCAAAGCAGTCGGCCGGTGAGCTCCGGTGTGAGACCTCGGGGGCATCGATGCCGAGATATCGGACCTTCTCGCCTGAGCTCAGCATGATGGTGTCGCCGTCGAACACATCCGCCACGATGCCGCTCGATGGCTCGGTAGCTGCCGACGCGAACAAGGGACAGAGCAGGAGCGCCAGGGCGACCCTGCTCAGCGCCATGAAGGCGGGGTTTCTGCAGAACCTCGCTCCTCTTGCTCTGTAAAACATGCGGTTGTTCCTCCCAACTCCACCAGACTTCTCCCGATGGACTCAAGGGAGGGCTCTCATGGGCCGGACGCTCGTCAGGCCAAGGCGAGCCGGATGAACAGGCTCTCCGTGCCCTCCATGCGCTCTGTTTGCATGCCACAGATTACTCTGCTGCAGAGCGGATTCTGAATTTCTTTCCGCCTGATGCATTACCATTGTCCGCTTGCTTTGGAAAGCTCTTCGCAGGTCGGTGGGGCTTCCGCAACGAGCGGTTCAGGCAGCAAGTGCCCATGGACACAGGATAAAAGGGCTTGACGATCGAGGGAGTCATGCTATTTTGAAACAGGGCTTTGCCCCGTCGCTCTCCGGCCTACCCGGTCGATCGCTCCTGGCCTTCGGAAGAACATTTGAGGAATAGTCCAGGTCTGAGCTGTGCAAGCACCCGGGCGACCGAAGTGCCTTGCAATGATGCCAAAGCCCCGAGTGGACGGATGGATGAGAGGGCGTTTCTTTCTCATCCCGCAGGCACCCCGGCGACCGGAGTGCCCTTCCGGACCGCAGTAATGACTGCACCTCCCGAGTTTCGTGAGCTCCGTTCACTTGGTCTGCAGGCTCCACACAGGTCAGCCCTCGCCCGGTGCAGTCGCCTCATGACGTCGTTCCATCACCACGACTCTTTCCAACGGGCATTCTTGTGGAGGTAGGTTTCGTGAACCTGAAATCCAGGAGCATGTTGATCATCCTTACTCTAGGACTCGCCCTGCTGATCGGCTGCCCGTTCGCCGGCGGTCAGACTGAATCTGCACAGCCTCAGCAGGCGGGACCCGCGACATCGGCTGAAGAGCCGAAACTGAAGATGGCTCGGGCTGTCATGGCGGAAAAGGTGGAGAACCTCGTTCCCGTGAGGTCAGCCATTGCTTTTCCAGTCAGTATCGGCCAGGTCTACTGCTACACGTCTTTCGATCCGGTGCCTCAGCCGGCGATCATCTACCATCGATGGTATCATCGTGAGGATTTGAGCACTCAGACGAGGTTGAGGCTCTACCCTCCCAAGTGGTCAACCTACAGCGTGATCCAGCTTCGGGAGACGGACAAAGGTCCCTGGCGTGTTGAGATCACCGATCACAATAACCGTGTTCTGGAAGTCTTGCGTTTCAGCATTACGGATTGACCGGGCAACCGCCATGATGCGGTTCCCTGGTCGCTTATGACTGCAGTCAGTGAAAGCCCATGAGTGATTTCCTTTCCATTTTCTCCACGGTGCGCTGGCAGGATGTCGTAGACATCCTGATCAACAGCTACATCCTGTTCCGCGTTTACGTGGTTTTCCAGGGCACGAACGCTTTCAGAGTTCTGGTGGGGATCACTTCGCTCTGGATCTTGAAGGAGGTGGCAGCCTCCATTGGTCTCATCCTCACCAGTTGGGCCGTGACGGGTATCACGACGGCGGCTGCCATCATCATCATTGTGGTTTTCCGAAACGAAATCCGTACAGCTCTTCAGGCTCGGAATCTGAGGGCCTTTCTGTGGGGGACTCCCGCTCAGGAGCAGGCCGCGCCGATTGAGAGCGTTACCGAAAGCATCTACCAGATGGGGAAGAAACGCATTGGAGCGCTCATTGTCTTCCCGGGAAAAGAGGACATTTCTGAAGTCGTTCATGGCGGCATCCCCTGGAATGGAACGGTTTCCCAGGAGATGCTTCTCAGCATATTCTGGCCCAAGAATCCGGTGCACGATGGTGCGGTGATTGTAACGGGGAATCGTGTGGCTGAGGTGGGAGTGCTTCTGCCGCTGTCCCAGCGCCAGGATCTTCCAAGCTTCTACGGAACAAGGCATCGTGCTGCTGCAGGGCTAGCCGAGCGAACGGATGCCCTGGTGGTTGCGGTCTCCGAAGAACGCGGACGTGTGACCGTGGCCAAAGACAACTGGATCAAGCCCATCGGCCAGGCTGAGGAATTGCAGCAAATTCTGAAGAACCACTACAATCTGACGGACGGGGTGCCCGTTCACCAGAAGAGAAGGGAGCGGATCAAGCATTCCATCGCCGCAGTCCTCTCCTTCTTCATCATTACAGGCATCTGGCTGGGATTCACTCGGGGCCAGGATAAGATCGTCGCCCTGAATATTCCCATTGAGTACATCAACCGTCCGGCGAATTTCGAGATCCTCGACGCTTCGGTGGATGAGGTGCGCGTTCAGCTTTTCGGATCGAGTGCTCTCATCAATTCGTTGAAGCCGGGGCAGGTTCAGGTTCGAGTGGATCTCAAGAAGGCTGCGGAAGGGTCCAACATGTTCCCCATCACCCAGGAGAACATTGTCGTGCCTCCCGGGGTCTTTCTGAACAAGGTTCAACCGAGCACCATCGAGGTGACCCTCGATGTGCCGGCGACCAAGGAGCTTCCCATTCAGGTGGACTGGGTCGGCCGCCTTCCCGACAACCTTTCCCTCGTGAAAACAGAAGTCGTTCCGGATACCGTCAAGGTCATTGGGGGCAGAAAGATCCTGGAAAAGGTGAGCACCATCTACACGACGCCTGTCCGCCTGGACTCCATGACTCGATCGGGGTCCGTCACCACGGGTCTGGTGCTGACACCGCCGTCGCTGAAGCTCGCTTCAGGAGCCCCCGAGCGCATAACCATTGTCTACGCCCTCGAAGATCGGATGAACGAATCTCAGCAGCAGTAGCTGTCTAGAAGGATGGGGTCTGACGTCCCGGGCTTTCGGTGAGGGTCTCAGAGGCCTTCCGGGGGATCCCCGTTTTTGAGGGAGCAGATGATGCGGTTGGCCCGCTCCTCCACGTCCGGGATCATTTCAGCCAGCACTTTCAAAGAGGTGAGAATCTTCTTGGTCTGGAGCTTGTGGGGGATTTGGAGGTCCGGATGATCCAGCAGCCTGATGATTTCCTCGAGTACCGGAACCTTTTCCACCGTGAAATCGACATAAGCCAGTCTTCGCCAGGTCTCCCGCAGGTCCTCGGGTATGTGCTTCACCTGGCCGGCCCAGGCTTCGGTGGTCCCGATCCAGATGGCATCCTGAAGCCTGTTGAGAAGCTCCAGGATTTCGCTCTCCGCCGAAACCCATAGCGGACTCTCACTCAAGAGCTTGTTCCATCTTGGCCGAATCTTGTGGTGAAGCCATCTTTCGGCTACGTGGGGCATCAGGCAGACGGTCGCCATCTCAGCCTGGTCCGCAAGCAGGTCTCGACTCACTCCGGCCAGCTGCTGATTGCCATTGGTGAAAGGCATTTGCGATTCGAGCAGTTCGCTCAAGCGCTTCAGGATGGACCGTTTGGTTTCCAGGGCGGGGAATGCTTTTTCCACTTGAGCTTCCCACTGCTCCCTCAGATATCCGATCTCGGTGTTGATGGCCGAAGTGGTGAAGCCAAGCTTGATCAGGGTGTTCCGAAGTTCATGAGCCAGCACGTTGCAGCTCTGAAGCCGCTGGCGCGTCAGCCTCTTCTGTGCATCCGACAAAGTCCCGCGGATGTGCAGGGAAAGCAGTTCGGTGCCCAGGGTTCGGGAGAGCTTCTTGATGATTTTGGTGGAGCGGTTACCGATTTTGATCTTGTAAGGTTTGAAATGGATCTTGATGACGGCAGCCACCACGTACTCGGTGTTTTTCCAGATGGGTCGCCCCAGATTGTCCAGGGGGTATTCGAGGTCGCTCAGTCGTTCTCCGTAAAGATCGGACTTGCGCACGAGCACCGGTTCCATATGGTGAAAGTCTTCAATCTCACCGCTGAGCTGCTTGCGAACACTGCGGACATCCTCGTAAGGGTCATCCGCTGTCCAGCTCTTCTGCCGTTCGACGCACCATCCCATGGCTTCGAGAACCGAACCCGGTCGATCGCGATATTGCTCCCAGCTCTTGCCGGGGAGATTGTAGTCCGAGGTCTCGGGCAAACCCCATTCGATCAGCCCGGTGGTGGGATTGCGGTAACCTGAGGTCACCCGAACAGCCTGCAGCACTGGCATGGGCCCGACACGGTAGATGGTGCCCTTGGTGGCATGTTCGAGGGTGAGCAATATAGTTTCAATCATATCCTTGCAGGTTCTGGCAAGGATATCATCGCCGATGATCATTTTCGAGAACCCCTTAAGAAACTCACTCCCCCAACACAAGGGATCCTGGTGTGATTATCCCGAAATCTGAATACCGTCAACATCGATTTAGATCCTGCTTTTCTGTCAAAATACGTGCTTCAGACCCGTCCGTACAGATGCACCAGATCCGACAGCCATGCAGCCAGTTCCGGCGTCAACTGCTGATGTCTGAGTCTCCATCCCCAGTTGCCGTGAGCGACCGAAGGGACGTTCATGCGTGCGTCCTCACAGAGCCCCAGCAGGTCCTGCATAGGAAGAATCGCGATGTTTGAAACCGACATCAGTGCCAGGCGCACCAACTCAACGGCCACCGTGCATTCATCGACCGCACGGCCCAGGTAGCGGGCGAGATTGTCCCGCTCTCCGAATCCGGCCTCCTGGCGAAACCAGCCCCTGGCCGTGTTGTTGTCGTGAGTTCCCGTATAGAGAACGCTGTGACGGGTGAGATTGTGCGGTGCGTAAGGGTTTGACGCCACGTCTCCACCGAATCCGAAAAGCAGCACCTTCATGCCCGGAAAGCCATAATGTGACATGATTTCTCGGACGTCCGGCGTGATGATTCCGAGGTCTTCAGCGATGATGGGCAGGAAGGGGAAGCGTTTGAGCAGGGTCGCGAAGAACTCCCAGGCAGGCGCCTGGATCCATTCCCCGTTGACCGCTGTTTCTTCTCCAAATGGCACCTGCCAGTACCCCACGAAGCCTCGAAAATGATCCAGGCGGATCATATCGAAAAGCCCCATATAGAACCCCAACCGCATGATCCACCAGGAGTAGTGGCGTTCTCTCAGGGCATCCCAATTGTAGATGGGGTTCCCCCAGAGCTGTCCGGTGGGACTGAAATAGTCGGGGGGGACCCCCGCCACGTGGGTGGGCTGTCTGGCCTCGTCCAGCCTGAAGATTTCTCGATTGGCCCATACGTCCGAGCTGTCCAGGCTCACATAGATGGGAGCGTCTCCCACAATCTGGATACTCTTCTGGTTGCAGTGGGCTTTGAGTGCATGCCATTGCTGGAAAAAGACGAATTGAACGAACTTCTCGCGCTGAACTCTGTCCGCCAGGTGCTGTCTCCAGTAGGCCGTCGCCTCCTCCCTCCGATCGCGGATTTCCAGGGGCCACGAGGTCCAGGGCGCTCCGTTGAACTGCACCTTCAGGGCAGCGTAAAGAGCATAATCTTCGAGCCACCGAAGGTTGTCCTGACAAAAGCTCAGGAATGCGGCGTGGCGGTGCATGTGCGCGCGAAATCTGTCGAAGGCCCTGTCGAGCAGACAATGCTTGCAATGACCTGCGGCATCATAGTCCGTTCTCTCCTCCGGCCATGCGCAGCTCCAGTCAAGATCCGACGGCTGCAGGAGGCCGTCCTGAACCATACGTTCGGGGCTGATGAGAAGGGCGTTCCCCGCGAGCGCTGACGGGCTGGAGTAAGGGGAGTTGCCGCAGGCGGGAGTGGTCGGGGTCAGAGGAAGCACCTGCCACAGGCTTTGCCCCGAATCTGCGAGGAAATCCGCAAAGCGATAGGCTCCGGGGCCGAGATCTCCCACACCGAAAGGGGATGGGAGCGATGTCACATGCAAGAGAATTCCACTGCGTCGGGTCTTCATGGCTGCCTTCCTGGAGAGCTTATCGAGTCACCATCTAGAAGTACGGCTATTCACAGGAATTCCTTGAACCTTCAAGTGCAGGTCGGCCATGGGGCTCGAGCTCCTGTGAGGGCGCATCGCTCCCCATTCAAGGCTGTTCAGGCTCTGGATAACGAAGAAACAGAGCCTCATCGAATTTCAGCGACCGAAGAAAAGATCAGTCGAATGGGTTCTGCAGGATGATCGTCTCGTCCCTCCCCGGTCCCACCGAAACCAGGTGAAGAGGAATCGACGCCATATCCTCAATGGCCTTCAGATAACGACGCGTATTCTCGGGGAGATCTGAAAAGCGCCGCACCTGCCGGATGCTCTCCTCCCAGCCCGGAAGCTCCTCATAAATGGGATCACAGGCCTCCAGGGCCTTCAGCTCGGGGGGCACTGAGCCAACCTCCTGGGCTCCACACTTGTACCTCACGGCGATCTTGAGAGTCGGGATTCCCGTCAGGACATCCAGTTTGGTGATCACCAGACCAGAAAGCCCGTTCAATCGGATGGAGCTGTTGACCACGACCATGTCCAGCCAGCCGCACCGCCTCGGGCGACCCGTTGTGGCGCCGAACTCCCCCCCCACTTTCTGGATTTGCCGCCCGGTCTCGTCCAGAAGCTCGCAGGGAAACGGACCGCCCCCGACGCGGGTCGTGTACGCTTTGACAACACCAATGACCTTGTGGATGCGTGTCGGCCCGATCCCTGAGCCGCAGCACGCATTGCCGGCAACGGTATTGGAGGAGGTGACGAAGGGATAGGTGCCGTGATCGATATCCAGGTGTGTGCCCTGCGCTCCTTCGAAGAGGATGTTGCGTCCATCCCGGTCGGCCTTCTGAAGGACCTCGGAGACATTGGTCGCGTACGGTGCCAGTCGTTGTCCGTAGGCGAGATACTCATCGGCGATGGCGTTTCCATCCAGAGGAGCAGACCCGAAGTAATGCTTCAGCATGAAATTCTTCTCTTCAAGATTCGCATCCAGCCTCTCCCGGAAACGAGCGGGATCCAGCAGGTCATGCATGCGAATCCCGCTTCGGCAAACCTTGTCCTCGTAGCAGGGACCGATTCCTCTCCCCGTTGTGCCGATCTTGGTGCTGCCCTTCCGGGATTCGCGCGCTTCGTCCAGGGCGCGATGGTACGGCATGATGACGTGTGTGTAGCGGCTGATGGCAAGGCTCTCAGGGGTGACCGGTATATTGGCGGCGTCCAGCTTGTCCATTTCCTGAATCAGCACTCCGGGGTCGAGGACAACGCCGTTCCCGATCATGCACACCTTTCCCGGGTGGAGAATGCCGGATGGGATCAAATGGAAAATGAACTGCCGCCCATCGACCACCAGGGTGTGACCCGCATTGTTCCCGCCTTGAAACCGGACGACATATTCCGCCCGCTCCGTGAGCAGGTCCACGACCTTGCCCTTGCCTTCATCACCCCACTGGGTGCCAATCACTACCACGTTTGCCATGGGAATCTCCTGCCCGCCGGGCTGCTCCGGAGCTCAAGTCGAGCTCCACTCATCCTGCGGACCAAATCGAACATGCGAAAGCGTCGGGTCCCCGGAGCGCAACTGCCCCTAGGCCCGGCAGAGGATAGGGGGCTCCGGAATGGCGAAAGACCACCACGTCCCGAAGAGGCTCCGGGGTCGGAGCAGCTCATGAAACGCGCCAAATGATGTGAAAATCAGCACATATGTACCTGTAATCAAAACCCTCTCTTCTGTCAAAGGCAAATTAGCCGGGCTCCAGGGGGGACAGAGCGGCTGCCGGCCGCGGCTCCCCTTGACAGGGTGATGGGATCGAAATAGAGAGCCTGGAGCAGTGTTGCGGATTCGTTCGCCGAAGACGGCAAGTCCGTTCCCATTCCACTCAGTCAAAGGATCGAAGAGAAGGCATGATGGAATCCTCCCCCATTTGGGTGCCCTGGTTGACCGGTGCTGCCGGAGCTCTGCTTGGGCTGTTGGCGGCTGCGATCATTGCCCAGAGCCGAACCGGACAGTGGCGAGAGCGGCTCAGAAACGAAGCCGCACTGGAAAAGGCTGCGCTCCTCTCCCGGATCGAGTTCAGGGACGAGCAGCTGAGAATCATGGAATCGGTCGTATCGAACCTTCGTGAGGAGTCGGATCGCCTGGATGCCGAAGTCAGGGATCTGCTCAGCAGGAGCGCCGCCGCAGAAGAGAAGAATCTGAGGATTCCGGAGCTGACGGTGCGACTCGAAGAAAAGGATGCCCAACTCCTCACTCTGCATCAGGAGAACATGGATCTTCAGACAAGGCTCTCCGAGGCCAGAACACGACTGGAAGAAGAGCAAAAGGCGTGGGGTGACAAGCTGCAGACCCTGAGCGACGTACAGGCTCGCCTGTCGGATACCTTCAAGGCGATCTCCTCCGAAACCCTTCGCACCAGTGGACAGACCTTCCTCGACCAGGCGCGAGCAGTGCTTGAGAGAGTACAGGAGGGTGCCAGAGGCGATCTCGAAACCCGACGGCTCGCCGTTGACGGACTGGTGAAGCCCTTGCGGGAATCCCTGTCGAGACTGGATGAGCGAATCCGCGAGGTCGAGCGGGAAAGAACGACGGCTTACGCCTCGCTCACCGAGCAGGTTCAATCGCTGGGCAAGACACAGGCCCGGCTCCACCAGGAGACTGCGAACCTTGTCCAGGCCCTCAGGACGCCTTCGGTTCGGGGTCGATGGGGCGAAATGCAGCTCAAGCGCGTGGTCGAGATCTCAGGCATGGTCGAGCACTGCGATTTCTCCCTGCAGGAAACGGCCTCCGGCGGCAGCGACTCTCGGCTGCGGCCCGACATGATCGTCAAGCTGCCCAATGGCCGCAATGTGGTGGTGGATTCCAAGGTGCCGCTCCAGGCCTACCTGGAAGCCCTTGAAGCGGCCGACGAATCGGCAAGATCGAAGAAAATGAAGGATCACGCCCGCCAGATTCGCTCGCATCTCATGCTGCTCGGCAGCAAGTCCTACTGGGAGCAGTTTGAGCCGGCACCGGAATTCGTGGTCCTTTTCCTGCCGGGGGAATCCTTTTTCAGTGCCGCTCTCGAACTGGACAGGGATCTGATCGAATATGGCGTGGAGCACCGGGTGATTCTCGCCACGCCGACAACTCTCATCGCTCTCCTGAGGTCTGTTGCCTATGGATGGAAACAGGAGCAATTGGCAGCCAATGCGGCTTCCATCAGCGAGCTCGGGAAGTCCCTTCATGATCGCCTGCAGACCATGGCGGTGCATTTTGCCGAGATTCGCCGCGGGCTGGATCGGTCGGTCGAATCCTACAACCGTGCCGTCGGAACCCTGGAGGGACGCATACTCCCAGCGGCCCGTCGCCTCAAGGAGCTGGGAATATCGAGCTCTGTCGAAATCCAGACGCTCCGCCCGGTGGAAAGGGTCCCGCGCCCCACGACGCAGAGCACTGCCGGTGGAACAGCGGAGGAGCAACCGAGGGCTCAGGATGAGGATGGCTGAAGAGTGTGGCTTCAACGGATTCTGATGATTTTCCAGCCGGCGGATCGTTCAGTGATGGCCGAAGGTTGAATCTTCGAAGGGGTTAGGCATATTTCATGCTTACAGAGCAGATTTTCAAAGATAACAAAGAGCTTTGTCATTCAGTGGAGAAAATGATTCGCCGAAAGAATAGATGCAATTCACAGAACTGTGCTTCAAAGTCTGCGCGGTCGGCATGCATGGCCGAATGATTCTGCTGACGAGAACATCTCTCATCCAACCTGGGCCGGCGGCTTCCGCTGCGCTCTGGCAGATGCACGATGGGGCGGGTACACCATGCGGGTCCTGGTAGTCGAAGATCATCCCTCCATGAGAAGCATTTTGAAGAAAATGCTCTACCGGATGCAGTGCTTTGAATCCATCGAAGAGGCGGCCGACGGGGAGGAAGGCTGGCACAAAATGCGTACCCAGATTTTCCACCTGGTCATCGCCGACATCAACATGCCGAGGCTCAACGGCATTGAACTGCTCAAACGCTGCCGTCGGGAGTCTGACCTTCGGAACATCCCTTTTCTCATCGTTTCCGGCGAGGCTCTCCAGGATGTCATCGCCTTTGTGGGAGAGTGGGGTGTATTCGACTATGTCGTGAAACCCTTCTCGTACAGCATCCTCAAAAGTCGGACTGAAGCGGTGCTCGAACGACTCCGCAACCCGGAGGATCTTCTCTTCAGGGAGGTCGAACGGCTCAAAGAGATGGGATATTACCGGGAAGCTCTCCATAGAGTGGAAGAGGCCGAAGCCAATCTGAAGGAACTGAAGGCCAAGTGGCTGACCATCAAGGGTGAGTGCCTATTGGCTCTCGGAAGCCTGGAAGAGGCGCAGGAGTGTCTCAACCGGGCGCTGGAGCTCTCCGACTTGTATCTTCCCGCGCACAAAACCTGCGCTGAGCTCCATCTGAAGCAGGGGAACATCGACCGGGCCATCGAGTCTTTGACGCGGGCCGATGAGATCAGCCCCATGGACACCGATCGGAAGGTCAGCCTCGGAAAGCTGCTGCTCGGTCAGGGGCGGGATGACGAGGGGCGAGGATATTTCGATAAAGCCGTCAAACAATCCTCCCAGGCTGAGCGCGGGGACATCCTGCGCAGGGTTGCGGAGGCTTACATGGAGAGCGGCCATTTTGCCGAAGCCGAAGAGCTCTTTTTGAAGCTCATCAAACTGGATCCCGATCAGGTGGAGACCTACAACAGGCTTGGCATCGCTTTGCGGCGGCAGGGCAAATACGATGAGGCGGAGGCTTATTATCGGATGGCGCTGGAGAGCCATCCCCAAAACCCGGTCATCTTCTACAATCTCGGGGTGCTGCAGTTCAGCCGCCAGGACAGGAAGAACGCCCGTCAGTCGCTCCAGGAGGCCATCCGGCTGGATCCGGGCTTCACGAAAGCGCGCGAGGTCCTCCGACAAGTGGAGGCTTCCTAGTCACCGGATCAAGGTCGAGCTAGAGCTCGGGTGCTCCCGCCGGAATCAGGCAAACAAAAACCAGCAAAGCCTTGCCAGTGTTCTTGATCTGGTGCTCCTCTCCGGGCGGCACGAACACCACATTGCCGGCTCTGATGGGAACCCATTGCCCTTCCCGATAAACCGAACCTACCCCCGAATGGACAAAGATCTCGTGCTCCCAATCGTGGGTGTGTCGTGGCGTGTGTCCCTCGGGAGTCAGCTCGAATACGCGCATGCAGAAATTCTTGGCCCCATCGGCTTGACCGATGACAACCCGGCCGGTGACCCCTTTGGCGGGCAGGGTGTCGAAAACTCGTGATTCGGACTCTGTATATTGAATAATCTTCACCGCAGTCTCTCCCAATTTTCGCTCTGATGTGATAATCTCCCCAAGGTTTTGAGTTGAGTCCTCTGGACTTCCTTCCATATCAATGTTCTGAGCCTGGACATCGGTTCGAATGACGGGCGCGAGCAGGCGGGGTTTCTGAAAGGATGGAAGGGCCGGCTCGGCGAGCCGGCTGATGGAAGGTCTGAGGATTATGGTCAACCCTATGAGGTCCGGAAGACGTCCGTTCGGGTACCTCAGGACAGGAGCTTCTTTTTCAGATTCTCCCACGGAGCGAAGGCGGCCATAAGAATCGCCGAGATCACGTAAACCGCGACAAGCGACCCGGGAAAGGTCACATAAAACAGTGCGTAGACCGGAAAAAGGGCGGCGAAAGCCAGCGCCAGTTTAACTGCCATTTCTACCCACCTGCTCTTGGATCCGGTGTCATCCATGTTTCTACTCCATTCTTTAGGTTCTTCAGATTCATCCTGCTTGGGTGCAGCGCTAACGACTCGGAGGCTCAGTATTCACCTTCGGATTGTGCATTGGCGGTCCTCTGTCTGAATCAGCCTCATCCAGCGGACGCCGTCCACCTTAAGCGAGGCGTGAGGAATTTGCAAGGGAGAAGGCAAGAGAGTTGTGACCTTTTTTTCACAAAACTCATCCGCTGTCCTTGGAGACCGCCGCTCCGTTTTTGCCAGGCGATGAGTCGAAGCTGACGGCGTCTCGGTTTTCTGATCTTTTTGTTGCAAGGCGAGGTAGCTTTGTGTATATAAGCACATGGATTTATGGGGACTTCTCTAGCAAGCTCCGTGCCTTAGAGCCTGAACAGATACTTTTGGAGATTGCGCCCGATCGCTGGCGGGGTTCTCGGTATTTCAAACAGCCTTAGGAGGATAAGCATGGCAAAAGCAGTAACGCAAAGTATTCTGGTGGTCGGAGGCGGTATGAGCGGGCTCACTGCCGCCATCGAAGCAGCCGAAGCGGGCCACGAAGTGTATCTCGTGGAAAAGAACCCGTACCTCGGAGGTCGGGTGGCCCAGCTTCATCAGTATTTTCCCAAATTGTGTCCCCCCTACTGCGGACTGGAAATCAACTTCCGTCGGATCAAGACCAGCAACAAGATCCGTTTCTTCACCATGGCGGAAGTGGAGTCGGTGTCCGGTGAGGAGGGCAACTTCGACGTGGCCATCAAGTTGAGCCCGCGTTATGTGAACGAGAAGTGTACTGCCTGCGGCAAGTGCGGCGAAGCCTGCAGCATGGAGATCGACAACCCCTTTAATTATAACATGGACAAGGTCAAGGCCGCCTACCTTCCGCACGACATGGCTTTCCCCCTGCGATATGTGCTGGACCCCGCCCTGGTGAAAAGCAGCGAAGCGCAGAAAGTGAAAGAGTCCTGCCCCTACGATGCCATCGATCTCGACATGAGCGCCAAGACCATGGATCTCAAGGTGGGAACCATCGTCTGGGCGACAGGCTGGAAGCCCTATGACGTCGCCAAGCTCGATTCCTACGGGGCCGGCCAGTTCCCCAACGTCGTCACCAACGTGATGATGGAGAGATTGGCCGCAGGCAACGGCCCCACCCAGGGGAAGATCGTGAGACCCTCCGATGGGAAAGCTCCGGAAACGGTCGCTTTCGTCCAGTGTGCGGGGTCTCGAGACGAGAACCATCTCCCCTTCTGCTCCAGCATCTGCTGCTTGGCTTCCATGAAGCAGGCCACCTATGTGCGCGAGCAGTATCCCGATGCCAAAGTCTACATCTTCTACATCGACATCCGTGCGACAGACCGGCTCGAGGATTTCTATCGCATGGTCAAGGAAGATCCCAACGTGATTTTCTTCAAGGGCAAGGTGGCCAAAATCGAGCAGGACAACGCCACCAAGAACCTGACGGTGCGTGTGGAGGATACGACCACGGCATCACTGCACCAGATGAATTTCGATCTGGTGGTGCTGGCTACAGGGATGCAGCCCACGACGTCTGACGAGCCGCTGCCCATGAGCGTACCTTACGACGATTACGGCTTCGTGGCTTCACTGGTCGCCGGCCCCGGAATCTGCGCCGCCGGTTGCACGAGGACTCCCGCAGGCGTATCCGAATCGGTTCAAGATGGCACGGCAGCGGCTCTCAAAGCCATCCAATCCGTTGCGAGGAGGTAGACATCAATGGAACACAAGATTGCAGCTTATATTTGTACCGGGTGCGGCATTGGAGAGGCCCTTGCCATCGATCAGCTCAGCCAAGTGGCCACGAAAGACTGCAAGGCAGCGATTTGTCAGACCCATCCCAACCTGTGCAGCCAGGCTGGCGTTGAGCTCATCAAGAGCGACATCGAAAAGGAAGGGGCCAACACGCTCATCATCGCGGCCTGTTCACCCCGCGTTATGTACGATGTTTTCAACTTTGAAGGCTGTATCATGGATCGTGTCAACCTGCGTGAGCAGGTGGTGTGGTGTCAGCCGCCCAATGAAGAAGACACGCAGATGATGGCCGAAGACTACCTGCGGATGAGTGCGGCCAAGTTGAAGGGTACGGAGCTGCCCGAGCCCTACAAGCTCGAGCGTGAGCTGTCCAGGGACATTCTCGTGGTGGGCGGCGGCATCACCGGTCTCACTGCAGCCCTCGAAGTCGCCAAGGCCGGTTACAAGGCCGTCCTGGTCGAAAAAGAGGCGCAGTTGGGCGGGTTCCAGAAGAAGGTGACCGACAAGGCGACTTTTCCCTACAAAGAAGTCGTGCCCAACGACATCGATGCCTTGATCGAGTCGGTGCAGAAGAATGCCAACATCAAGGTCTATACCGGCGCCAAGGTCGAAGAGCTGGCGGGTGGCCCCTGTGTTTTTGATGTGAAGGTGAAGCAGAATGGGACCAGCTCCGAGCACCAGATCGGCGCCGTGGTCATGGCCGCCGGCTGGCAGCCCTATGATCCCGCCAAGCTGGATGCCAAGCTGGGATTCGGCCAATCCCCCAACATCATCACCAACGTTCAGTTCGAGGAGATGAAGCTGGCCGGCAACGTGGCTCGCCCGAGCGACGGCAAGGCGCTGAAGACTGTGGCCTTCCTCCAGTGCGCCGGCTCCCGCGACCCGGAGCACCTGCCCTATTGCTCCTCCGCCTGCTGCCTCACCTCCCTGAAGCAGGCCATCCTGATCAAGCAGGACAACCCCGACTGCAACGTGTTCATCATCTACAAGGAAATGCGCACGCCGGGGCAGGCCGAGGACTTCTATCGCAAGGCTCAGCAATCCGGAGTCATCTTCGCCCGATGCCAGGATCCCGAGGTGAAGGTGAGCGGCAACGACATCGCGGTGGATTTCATGGATGAGCTCCTTGGTGAATCCGTGAGCCTGGGTGATCTCGACCTGGTTGTCCTCGCCACCGGCATGGTGCCTGAGTCGGCTTTTGGTGAGGATCCTCGAGCCAAGGAGCCCAAGGAAGGCGAGGAAGCCGCGGAAGTGCCGACCGATGTCATCCTGGCCTCGGACATTTTGAACCTCCAGTACCGCCAGGGGCCGGAGCTGCCCGGTTTGAAATACGGGTTCCCGGATTCCCACTTCATTTGCTTCCCTTATGAAAGCCGCAGAACCGGCATCTATCCTGCGGGATGCGTGCGTCGGCCCATGGGTGCGGCCAATTCCATTGAAGACGCCACCGGTGCGGCCATGAAGGCCATCCAGTGCGTGGAGCTGACCAGCCGAGGCGCAGCCGTTCATCCTCGAGCGGGCGACATGACGTATCCCGAGTTCTTCATGCAGCGCTGCACGCAGTGTAAGCGGTGTACGGAAGAGTGTCCGTTTGGTGCCATCAATGAAGACGAAAAGGGCAACCCGCTGCCCCAGCCGACGCGGTGCCGTCGCTGCGGTGTGTGCATGGGCGCCTGCCCCGAGCGTATCATCTCCTTCAAGAACTACTCGGTGCCCATGATCGGAGACATGATCAAGGCCATCAACGTGCCGGATGAATACGACGAGAAACCGCGCATCCTGGTCCTGGCCTGCGAGAACGACGCCTATCCGGCTCTGGACATGCTCGGGTTCCGGCACATGAAGTTCAACCCGTGGATGCGCGTCATTCCCATGCGCTGCCTCGGCTCCATGAACCTGGTCTTCATTGCAGATTCGCTTTCAAAGGGAATCGATGGTGTGCTGCTCCTGGGCTGCCAGCACGGTGAGAACTACCAGTGCCACTTCGTGAAAGGGAGTGAGCTGGCCAACATCCGCCTGAGCAAGGTCAAGGAGACTCTGGACCGTCTGCAGCTCGAGTCGGACCGCGTAAAATTCGAGTCCGTCTCCATCACTGACTACACCACGCTCGCCACGCTCCTGGACGAGTTCTCTGCAAGGCTGGAGGAGATTGGGCCGAACCCGTACAAGGGATTCTAGGACGAGCACCCAGACCTGCGATCGCTCGAGTGGGGGGGAGGGCGGTCCGGAGCAAGCGCTTCGGCTGCCGTCTCCCCGTCGGATCCGGGTTGTTCGGTCCGCAGGAATAATCCATTGACCGATTTGATCATCTTTCAGGAGGCATTGGGATGAGCAACAAAGTCGATCCTAACCTGATCCACGACCTGAAGCATTTCGGGCTCTCCGAGGCCCAGAAGTGCTACAATTGTGGGAACTGTACGGCCATCTGTCCGTTATCCACCCCTGAAAACCCCTTTCCCAGGAAGTACGTGCGCTACATCCAGTTGGGCCAGACCGAGAAGATCCTGAAGTCGCCCGAACCCTGGCTCTGCTACTATTGCGGGGATTGTTCCACCGCGTGTCCGCGCGGTGCCGAGCCGGGTGAAACCATGATGGCCCTGCGCCGTTACCTGACCTCAGCCTACGACTGGACGGGGTTTTCCCGGAAGTTCTACACCTCCGAGCGCTTCGAGATCATCGCCATCTCCACCGTGGCTTTGCTCGTGGGGCTCGGGCTGCTCCTGTTCCACGGGGACAACATCGATTGGCAGAATGCCAGGCTGAACACGGTCTGGCCATCCGACAAGATCGAGCTCGCCGACCTCGGCATGGCGGCCATCCTTTCCTTTCTGCTTCTCAGCAATGTTTTCCGATGCTTCAAGTCCATCATGGGGGACCTGGCCTTCAAAGTGCCCATCAAGTATTATGCGAGCCAGGCCAAGGAGCTCATCGTTCATGTCTTCACCCAGAAGCGCTTCGGGCAGTGTACGGACAGGATGCAGTGGTTTGTTCACCTCATGATCATGACCGGTTACTCATCTGTATTCCTCCTGGTCGTGGTCTTCATCAACGGGCTGGGCTTCGAGAACCTGAAGTTCCAGAGGGACCTGCCGGAGTATGCCCTCTGGCATCCCATCCGGTTGGTGGGATACTATGCCACCTTTGCCATCATGTACGGGACCACTTACGCCATCATCGGCCGCCTGAAGAAGAGCAAGCCAGCGTATCGCTATTCGCATTCCACGGACTGGATGTTCCTGATCCTCCTCCAGTTGACCACCATGACCGGTATCTTCATTCATTTCACCCGGTTGCTGAACTGGCCCATCCCGACTTACGGGCTCTACATCATTCACATGATGGTGGCCGTTCCGATGCTGGTACTGGAAGTCCCCTTCGCCAAATGGGCGCACCTGGCCTATCGCCCCCTGGTGATTTACCTGCTCAAGGTTAAGGAGATGTATTTCCAGGAGCAGCCTGCAGCCGTTGCAGAGGCCGAGGTCCAGCCTGCGATAGCCTCTGCTGATTAGGCAGCTGTTCCTCAGGCCCTGAACGGTCTGACAGACTTCTCCGGGCACTGATTTCCAAGGCCCACGAAGATCCCCATTCTTCGTGGGCTTTTTTTGGATACTGAGATAGAGTCCAGGGTGAGGGAGCTGCTGTGGAGCCATGCAGTGGGCTCTCGTTGAAACTCCCAAAAGGTATGGACTGGATCGCTCCTCTGCCAGGTGGAAACCTGCAAGGCCCCGTCGTCTTTCGAGTGCAGTTGCTTCGTGAATTCCTGCGGTCTGGCGCATGTTTTTCGGCGCCTGGAGATTGGGGACATGCGAATCACAACCCTCGCATTTTCAACGCATCGCCCCGAGACGCTGCCCGCTGCGGAGCGCCAAATGCGGGAGCACGATTTGATACTCCTGGAAGAGCCTCCGGTTCCTGAATTCCCGAGCATGATTCGGGGCGAAATGGAAATTCAGGAGTACCTGGAGGGGCAGGACTTCGAGTTTCCGGCTCATGCTGAAGGAATGTGCCGCCTGGCTCGGGACTTGAGCCGTGAAGGAAAGGCCGTGCTTCAGGTTGAGCCTTATCTCGAGCACCTGATCGGGATTCATGAGTTTTTTGCGGCAGGGGGTGAGGCTTCGGCCATTGAGCCCGGTTCGCCTGCAGCAGCGGTTTATCGTGCGGAGCATCAGGCGACCAGAGCCCTGATGGCCTATTACCAAATCTCGATGCAAGGCGCTTTCGAGCTTGTCGTCGAGTCCGTCAAAATCTTCGCCCGAGCGGATGCAGCACGCCTCAGACTTCGCGACGCCATGCGGGCCCAGGCGCTGATCGACCTGTTCGCTCACCGGGAGGAGGACCGGTTCTATGTGGAAGCCGGATACATCCACTGGGCGCTTTGGAACGAAATGAACCGAAGACGCCCCAGGAACATGAAGCTTCAAGTGACGTTCCTGCTGGAGCCGGTGGTGAAGCCATGGCTCAACAGGCGCCAGGCATTGGGCCCCGGGGACGTCCTGACCCTCTTGTACGCATTCCACCCGGAGCTCACCACTGAGCCCCTGGATCTCCTGGCAGCCAGGAGCCTCGTTTTCATCAAAATCCTCATGAAGAGCGAGCTCCCTGGTGAATCGGCGGATTTTCCGCACACCCGCGACGAGATCGATTGTATAAGAATGGTGAAGATGCTGTCGTTTGAGGAGTGCCGACAGCTTTTCCCCATGTTGAGGGCGGTGGATACCGATGAGGCGCGTCACGTCGTCAGGTCTTTCCTGGAGCGGTGACGGGAGTCATCAATCGAATTTTGCCACAATCACCATTTACTCGATATTTCAGGGGCCGGTTCGGACCCGGTGAGGATCTCCTTTTGAAAGGTTTGAAGGTAGCCTATGTGCTGCACTGGTTCCCGGAGCCGTCTGAAACATTCATCTTCAACGAGGTGCGGCATTTTCAGAGCTTGGACCTGGGAATAAGGGTTTTTACCCTGTATGGCGAGCTCAGGAGGAACCTTTCCCCGGAGATGTCCTCCACGCGCATCTGGATCGAGAGGCTTGGCACCCGCTTCGTGTCACGGATTCCCGAGGCGCTGGGATATTGGCGACGAAGGAATGCGCCGGTTTTTCATGACTTGTTCCGGTCCGTTCCCGTTCGGCGCTGGAGCGATCTGGAAATGGCCGGAGAGAATCTCTGGGCCTTTCTGTGCGGCTTTCAGCTGGGCAGACGTTTCGCCGAAATGGGTATCCAGCACATCCATGCTCCGTGGGCCAACGGCCCGGCGACGGCGGCCTGGGTGGCTTCGCGCCTGTCGGGTATTCCCTTCAGCTTTGCGGCTCATGCCGCGGACATCTATCCCCCGGACGGAGCCCTGGCCGAAAAGATTTCCGCGGCTTCCTTCGTTCGAACGGAGAATCAGGCCAATGTGGATCATCTCCGTCGGCATGCCGTGACTGAAGCGGACGGGGATAAAATCCACCTGGTATACAGCGGTCATCCTGTTCGAAGGGCTGCTGCGGCAGAGGTTCCCATGGAACCGCCCTACGGGCTGCTCGCGGTGGGGCGGTTTGTCCGCAAAAAAGGCTTCGATATTCTGCTGCAGGCATGCAGCATCCTTGAGAGGCGGGGCATTGAATTCCGCCTCACCCTCGCGGGAGACGGCCCCCAGGCCCGGCGCCTTCGCTCCCTTGCCAGGGGGCTCAAGCTTCGCGATCACGTGGCGTTTCCAGGTTTCGTGCTGTATAGCCGAGTACCAGAGCTGCTGTCCAGGGCCGACGTGCTCCTCATGCCAAGCATCATCGATCCTGCAGGGGATCGGGATGGCCTTCCCAATGTGATTGTGGAGGGGCTCCTCCAGAGAGTCCCCGTGGTGGCAACAGACGTTTGCGGGATTTCCGAGGTCATCCATGACGGAATCACGGGCCTGCTGGTGCCCCCGAATGACCCCGATGCCCTTGCCGATGCTGTGATGGAATTGGCTGTGGACAGATCCCGCGCTCTTCGCATGGCCGAGGCCGGTCGCCGCCTGGTCCTGGACCGCTTCGATGCGGATCGATGCTTCGCAGCGGTTTTGGATCTCATCGCGGGTGCCGTCAAGAGATGAGCCCAGGTTCCCACGGCATCCTGCGGAAGTTCGCCTATCTCCTGGGGGCCCAATGGTTCCGGGAAGTTCTGCAGAGCGTCTTCCTCATCGTGCTGGCCCGCACCAGTTCGACGACCTACGGCGAGTTCATGCTCGCCTTCAGCATTGCCCAGGTGGTCGTCTTCGTGACCGAGTTCGGGCTGAACCAGCACCTGGTGGCCCTGCTGGCCCGGCGCGAGGCCGATGAGGCCCAACTGCTCGCGGAAGTGTCCGTCCTCAAGGGATGCCTGCTGCTCATCGGACTGACGGCGGCGCTGGGGTTTTCCATCTGGCAGGAATACAGCCCTTCATTACGACTTCTCATTCTCATGGTGGTGGTGGGTGTTGGGTTCCAGGCCCTGACAACTTCGTTCTACGTGGTCTACCAGGTGGAGGGCCGCCAGCATGTCGAGGCCCGTATTCGAGCCGTCTCTGCAAGTCTCGGATTTGGCTACGGCCTGACAACCCTTCTCCTGGGCCTGGCGCCCGTCTGGGTGGCCGGCTACCTGGCGCTGGAGACCTTCACGGGTCTTGGCGCTGCCTTTCTCGAAACCCTGGGGCGAGCGAAATCGGCATGGAGCCGCCCGACCCTGGGGCGCGTGATAACGACTGCCCGTGGGGGGCTGATCTTCGTTTTAATGGCTCTGGCCGCCATCCTCTACAATAAGAACAACATCTTCTTCCTCCAGCGGTTCGCGGGCTCCGAGGGTGTCGCTCAATACAGTGTGACCTGGCAGATGGTCGACGGCATCTCGGCTCTGACCTCCAACCTGCTGTTGAAGAATGTGCTCTTCCCTCTTTTCGTCAATCTCAACCGCGAGGACTCCGGAGAGCTGGCTTCCGTGGCGCGGAACTGCGCACGGTGGCTGCTGCTGGCTTCTCTTCCCATCATGTTCGTCCTTTATGTGGAAAGCGACCGCCTCATCGGGCTCATCTACGGTGCGGGCTATGTCCAGGCGGTCCGGTTGCAGAAGGCTCTCGCCATCACAGTGGTTTTCTCGTTTATCCACAACCTGGCAGCCTATTTGATGGTGAGCATGAACAAGGAGCGCTTGCTGCTTGAATTCTACCTGGCCGGTCTGGCATTCAACCTGATCATTTGTTCGGCCGTCATTCACAGATTCCCGCTGGAGGGAGCGGTGGCCGCCATTGTGCTCACCAAGGGATTCATGCTTCTGCTCACGGCCGGGTATTGCCAACGGCAAATTGTGCTGATCCGAAAGGATACCTGGCTTCAGACCGCCGCCGCAGTATTTGCGGGGATGATGCTCTATGCCTCGGGAAGATTCTGGCTCTTCCGGGAAGCGGGAGAGCTCCTCGCGATGCTCCCGGTGCTTTTCCTGGCGCTGAAATGGTACCGTGAAAAGCCCTTGATCACAGAGGACGGGTGAATTCCATGATGTTCGAAGGTTCCGTTGCGGGGAAACGAGTGGGTCGGGTCGGCCGAGAAATGGCATCATGCCGGACTCCGTCGACTGATGAGGGTTGAGCATGCTCGGGGCTTTTCTGATCTGCTCGGCGTTCTACCTCCTGTTGACAGGGGGATTGGTCCTTCTTGCGTCGAGCCACGTACGCGAGGGAACTGCATCGCAGGCGGCCGGGACGGCAGCGCATGACAGGCCGGCGCGGCGTCAGTCCGCCAGGGTGGCGGTTGTGGTTCCGGTAACGGGCTCCGCCCCGGACCTCGAGTCTACACTTCGGTCTCTGCTGAGCCAGCAGCATTCCAATCACGAAGTGGTGTTGGTGACCCGCGACGTCGACGATCCGGCAACTGCCGTTGCGCAGAAGCTTTGCGCTCGGGCTTCCCACGCCCGTCATGCCCTCAGCGGGTCTGCAAAGGGGTGCGGACAGAAGAACCACAACCTCCTGAGAGGATTGGGTGCGGTCGGAGCAAGGCCTGAAATCCTCGTTTTCTGCGACGCCAACCATTGGGCGCCGCCACATTTTCTTCAGAACCTCGTGAGGCCTCTTGAGGAAGGGGAGACAGTCCTTGCCAGCGGTTATCACCGGGTTCGAGCCGAGGATCACAATCTGGGGTCCCTGGGCATGCTCCTCTCGGTCATGGCCATTCACATGCTCCAGGGGCTCCCATTCATCACGCAGCCGTGGGGAGGGGCCACGGCCGTCTCTGCCGAAGCGTTCAGGGCGCTCGGCATGCATCGCATCTGGGCTGAGACGGTTGTGGATGATTATTCCCTGGGGTGCCGCTTCCTGAAAGAGGGGATACGATCCAAACCCGTCTCCGATGCATGCCTGCTGACGACCGTGGGCGGTCAGACCCTTGGCGGCTGGGTCGATTGGCTCACGCGGCAGCTCATGTTCATCAGATTTTTTGAACCGATGGTCTGGATCATGGCCATTCCCATTGCCGGGATCCTCGTCTTCCCTTTACTGGTCTCCATCATTGCCCTTCTGGGAGGGGCATTGGGGTGGCTGAGCCATGCATTCATCATGGCTGCAGCGGCGTTTCTCGTTGCTTTTGTCTGTGTGGCCCTGCTGTTTAGACGCCTGGTTCCCGAGCCGATTCCTCTTAGCCGTTGGATTCCGGCCTTTGCTGTGATGCATTTCGTGACCGCCTGGTGCTACGTCCGGACCTGGCTGACGAGTGACCTCTCCTGGCGGGGAATCACCTACACCGTTGGGAGAGGTGGAGTTGTGAAGGGGATCCGGCACGGTGTGCAGCGATAGAATGTTCCGCGAGGACCCTTTAGGGTCGGTTGC
>JBFYYO010000004.1:0-50490 GCA_041310025.1 Syntrophobacterales bacterium | reverse complement strand
AAGTGTCTCTAAGATGGCTTTAGAATTATGTCTGAGTTCAGAAAAAAGGTGGAGCGGGAGACGGGCTTCGAACCCGCGACCCTCAGCTTGGAAGGCTGATGCTCTAGCCAGCTGAGCTACTCCCGCCCATGAATGATGAGGTCTTTAGCATGTGCGGGAGTGCTTTTCAATTGAAAAATGGGACCGCGTCCATTAAGAAAGTCACTGCCGGCGTGTGTCTGCCGCGGTTTTCTTCTGCCTCGGGCTTCGCTCCAGGGGCACCTCCGGGAGCGGGGAAGTCGTACTTCCACGGCACGTTGTCGGCCTCGATCTCACGCACTTTTATTTCGAGAGGACTGGCTCTTGACGGGGAGGGGAAGTCATGGTCAACCTGTACGACGATCTGGCAAGCCAGGTCAATATGCTGGAAATTTTCAAAGCTCGTCGCATCGTCGAGGAGGTCCTCAAGCCCACTCACCTGACCCACTACAAAAGGCTCTCGGACGAACTGGGAGCCCAAGTGTACCTCAAGCACGAAAACCATCTCCCGACCAACTCGTTTAAAGTACGGGGCGCCGTGAACTTCATGGCTCGACTCACCCCCGAGATCCAGCGGAGCGGCATCGTCGTCGCCACTCGCGGCAACCACGGCCTGGCCGTCGCGTGGGCCGCTCAGAAGCAGGGTGTCTTCTGCAACGTGGTGTTGCCTGAAGGCAACGATCCCGAAGTGAGCGCGGAGATCATCTCCTACGGGGCACAGGTCATCGAGCGGGGAGCGGACTTCTACGAGACACAGGACTATTGCGAGGAGCTATCTGAAAAAACAGGGTATCATTATCTCAGACAGGGATCGGAGCCCCTTCTGCTGACAGGGATCGCCACCATGGGGCTCGAAATCTTCGAGGCACTCCCTGATGTCGAGGTCATCCTCATGCCCATCGGCGGAGGCACCGGCTGTGCGGCTCTGGCCAAAGTCGTCCAGGGGATCAATCCAGATGTGAAGATCATAGGGGTTCAGGCCCAGCGCATGCCTTCCTTTTATGAATCCTGGCGCCAGGGAAAGAAGGTGATCGTGCCCCCCGCGGCCACCGCCGCCGACGGTCTTGCTGCCCGCAGTGTTTTCGAAATTCCTTACCTCATCCTCAAGGACGTGATCCACGACGTGGTGCTCCTCACCGAAGACGAGTTGAAGGAAGGAGTGCGCCTTGCCCTGCGCTACACGCAGAATCTCGCGGAAGTTGCGGGTGCCGCGTCCCTGGCGGCTGCATTCAAGATCAAGGAAGAGCTGGCGGGGAGAAAGGTCGTGGTCGTGATGACGGGCGGCAATATCAGCCTGAGCCGGCTGACCGCCATTCTCCAATCATCCTGAAATCTTCGGGATCCCGAGCGGCGTGCGAATCTATCCGTTCGGGTCAGTTCTTCGGTCTGACTTCGACCACGACCTGATCGGTCCGGTCTTTTTCCGTCAGCAAGACATTGACCAATTCGTTTTCGAGGGTTTTGATCTCCACTCCGACGTATTGACCGCAGATGGGAAGCTCTCGATGGCCGCGGTCCACAAGAACCGCCACCTGGACCCGTTTGGGTCGCCCATAGTCCACCAGGGCGTCCAGCGCCGCCCGAATCGTACGGCCGGTGTAGAGGACGTCGTCGACGAGGACCACTTCCCGGTCGTCGATGGGAAAGGGCAGTTCGGTGGCCTGCACGACGGGCTGCGTGTGCAGCCGGGTCCAGTCGTCCCGGTAAAGGGTGATGTCCAGGGTGCCGACGGGGAGATGCACGTGATAGCGTTCGGCGATCAAATCCCTCAGACGTTTCGCAAGAAATACTCCCCCGGTGTGGATACCCACGAGAACCAGTTTCCCGGCATCGATGGCCTCATCGTGTATCTCTCCAGCGAGTCTTTCGAGCGTACGAAGAATATCCTGGCTTTCCATCGCTATTCGACTGCCGACGTCACTCATGATGTTTTCTGCTCCCCCACCCTGATCACCGGTTCATCATCCAGAAAACAAAAGGGGCGCTCTCGAGCGCCCCTGCAGGTATATCGGATCCTCACCTTCTCTTGGGCGACGCGTTTCATGCGCCTCACGTATCAGCTGGATCTTGGCGGATCAACTCTTCGGCCTCCCCTCCAGCGAGATTGCCATCTGCATCCATTCCCGTGTTTCGATCACCTCAGAAGAGCCTCTTGACCCAGACGAGGCTCAGATTGTTGTTCATGTCGTACTTGCAGAACCGTTCAATTCCGAGACAATCCGAATAATGCTTGAGATCCAGAAGGCGATCGAAATCCTTTTCGATCACGATGTTGCAGAAATCCACCGGAATGGTGCGCACGAAGTTCAGTTCTTCTTCGTTCCAAAGCTCTTCGGCGATATCCCCAACCCCAACCTCCAGGGTCTGTTGGCCGCAAACCTTGTAACAGGCCCCGCAGTTGCAGCGATGGATGGAGTCAAAATCCGTGGGAACGGCATGGCCGGTCTCACAGAAAGGGCAAACAATGATATGCGTGTTGATGGCTCTTCGAAATTTTCGCATAAGCCCTGCCGGTAATCTCCTGTTCGTCATCTTGACCTCATTCACTCCCTGTACAGCTTTCAAGTCCTAAAAAATATCGACGCTCCTGCATGGCCCGCGCCAGATTCGCGATAATCGGCTTCCCAGTGATCGATTTTGTGAAACGCTTTGTCGATTGTTCTTCACCGCCCCACAAGTGGGAGAACCAGCCCCCAAAGTTGCCGCCCTCCTCTTCCCAACTTTCTGAGGCAACTCTTTCTCCATAAAGCTTCGGGCGAGGACCCCGCTCGTTCACTTGAGCGGAATATAATGCCTTTTCCGTTGAATTCCAACGCCAACTTTGACATAGACGACATCAAGTCCCCTTCGGATGCCGTCGGGGGCCGAAAACCCAAAAACAATGGAGAAGAGCACCCCGCGATGCCGCCAAAAAAGAATCCAGCCCCCCCCGACAAAGGTTCCGCGCCGGAGGACCGGCAGAAGATCCGCGCCATTCTGCCCCGTTTGGATGAGCTTTATCCAGAGGCCCACTGTTCACTGGATTTCAGGAATTCGCTTCAGCTCCTGGTGTCCACCATCCTCTCGGCTCAGTGCACGGATGCGCGTGTGAACCAGGTCACTCCCTCCCTCTTCAGAAAATATTCGGATGCCAGGGCTTTCGCCGAAGCCTCCCTCGATGAACTGGAGGAGGCCATCCGGTCCACGGGGTTCTTCCGGAACAAGGCCAGGAGCATTCAGGCCTGCTGCCGCATCCTTCACGAGCGTTTTGGGGGCGAGGTTCCAGCCAGCCTGGAAGCTCTGGTGCAACTGCCGGGCATCGGCCGGAAGACGGCCAACGTGATCCTCGGGAACAGCTTCGGGATCCCCGGGATCGTGGTGGATACCCACGTGGGCCGGGTGACGCAGCGGCTGGGGTTGACGAAGCACAAAGACCCGGAAAAGATCGAGTTTGACCTGATGGCCCTCGTCCCCAAGGACCGCTGGGTCAAATTTTGTCACCAGATCATCCTGCACGGGCGCCAAATTTGTCAGGCTCGGAAACCGCGGTGCGAAATCTGTCCGCTGAGGCCGCATTGCGATTATGGGCAGCAGCAGGCCTGACCGTAACGGGAAATGTCCAATGAGTGGACCGGATGGGAGCTGAGTTTCTGGTTTCCGACCTCCGACCTCAGCCGCATCAGGTGATCATGAATTCACGGTAGCCGTCCCGCTCCGAGTGAGGGGCTTCCATACGGCCCGTTTCCGAGCCGCGGGTCCAGACAACCTGCGAGACTGAGCGCTGAGGGGTGTCTCCGTAAGCCACCAGGATGCGGACAGCCAGCTCCAGGTCATCGGCATGCCAACGATTCCCCAGAACAAGGCCTGTCGGGCCCGGATAGTCGACCGCTCGGAGCAGCGTGTCACTGGAGCCTGCCAGGCTTTCCAGCTTCTCGTTGTGTTTCCGATCGCGGCCCAGAATGAGAAATGTCGTGGGGGAGATTCTGAAATGACGCCCCCACTTGAGGATCTCCACCTCGTGTGCGCCGGCTTCCGGATAACATTCGAAGAGCAGTCTCAGCTTTCTGGAGAATCCTTCTTTGGTCAGAAGACAACCGCCGCCCGGCTGGGGATAGTCGCGTATGCCGTAATGCTCGGCGAGGGCTATCTGACGCTTGCGGCCCCGGCCCGAGATGTCCAGCAGGCGTGCCCGGTCGACGAGGCCCTCAATCTCGGGAAGGGTGGGCTCGAGCAGTCTGGCGCTGAGGGGTCTGAGCACCCGTCCCGGGTAGCCTGCAAGCTTCTCCACACTCCGAAGGGAGTCGCGACGCTGGCTCATGGGGCCCTGCCCCAGTACCTCGCCGGTGAAGAGGAAATCCGCACCCGCTTCCTCCATGATTCTGCCCGCTTCCCTCAACATGAGCGCGTGACAGTCAATGCAGGGATTCATGTGCTGCCCGAATCCGTAGACCGGACTCCGCAGCATCTCCAGGTGCTTTTCGGTCAGGTCGATGGTCCGAACCGGAATGCCCAGCACCTGCTCCAGCCGCGTTCCTGACTTCAAGTCGAAAAACGGAGTCGTGAAAACGATGCCGAGGAGGTCGAGCCCCTGGTCCTGGAGGACCTTGACGGCCAGGAGACTGTCCAGTCCTCCCGAAAGGATCCCGATTCCTTTGATTTGTTTTAGAGGCATGATGGGTACGATCTCAAGTTTCAGGTTTCAAGTTTCAAGTTTCAAGTTTGGCCTTGGCCTTGGCCGAGACAGGCCGGACCGTGTGGGTAGCGCAGGAGATGCACGGGTCGTAGTTCCGGACGGCCTGTTCGCAAAGCCACGTCAGGCGCTCCACGTCCATGGAGGCGTTTGACTCGACCAGATGCCGCAGGTCGGCCTCGATGCTTTTCTGGTTCTGCGACGTCGGAGGCATGATCCTCGATGCGGTGACCAGCCCTGATGCGTCCAGGTCGTAGCGGTGGTAGAGGAGGCCACGGGGCGCTTCGGTGCAGGCTGACCCGCGGCCGGCCCGGGGACGAACGGCCGGGACCTCTGAGCCAACCGGGGGCTCATAGCACTCCACCATGGAAAGGGCTTCTTCGCAGGCCTCGAGGATTTCGACGGCGCGCACGATGATGCTCTGAAACGGGTTGGTGCATGGAAGCCTGAGGCCAGCGGCGCCGGCCGCTTCCCGCGCGAGGGGTGACAGCCGGTCGAAATTGAGGTTGAATCGGGCAAGGGGGCCCGCCAAATAGCCCTCGCGTCCCTGAATCCTGGCGTGGAGGGCATTGGAATGCGGGGCCTGCTCCTCCACGAAAACCTCCTCCACCTGGTGCGCCGTGAGGTTCAGCCCCAGGCTAGATGCCACGTTTCCCTCACCCATGGGGTATTCGGTCGGATGACTCAGGGAAACGAATTCGTAACCTCTCGAGAAGTCGGGGAAAGAAAATCCGGACACCCAGCCCGCCAGGTCCATGGCATGATCCCTGGCCCGCTTCAGCTTCTCGCCGAGCGGCGCAAGCTCCTGCCTGGACGGCATGCGGAAGAAGCCTCCGACCCTCACGTTGACGGGATGCACTTCGCGGCCTCCCAGAAGGGACACGATCTCGTTTCCCGTCTTTTTCAGCTCCAGCCCCTTGCGGAAGACTTCCGGCTCCTGTCTGGCAATGGCGAAGGCGTCGGCAACTCCCAGAAAATCAGGGGCGTGGAGAAACAGCACATGCAGGCTGTGGCTTTCAATCCACTCGCCGCAATAGATGAGGCGCCGCAGGGTGCGAACGGGCTCACTCACTTCGATGCCCAGGGCACTTTCCAGAGCCAGTACCGAGCTCATCTGGTAGGCCACCGGACAGATGCCGCAGATGCGTGCGGTGATATCCGGGACTTCCGTGTAGCTTCTGCCTCGCAGAAAGGCCTCGAAGAAGCGCGGGGGCTCGAAGATCCTGAATTGTTGGTCCACGATCTTCCCATTCTTCATGCGGAGGGTGATGCCCCCTTCACCTTCCACCCTCGCCAGTGCATCCACACGGATTGTCAATGTCCTAGTCTTCACGGGTCTCGCCCTCTCTGCGGAATGGCTCCGCCCAGGCATTGAAGCTGCGGAAAGCGCGTCCGGCCTCCTCCGGGGTGATGCCCAACTGCTCCCAGATGTGTCGGAGGGATCCTGCATTCGGCGTTTCCTTCGGGCCGAAACAGCCATAGCAGCCCCGGCCGAAGCGAGGGCAGATGGCGCCGCAGCCCGCTCGAGTGACCGGTCCGAGGCAGGGAATGCCACGAGCCACCAGCACGCACACCTGCCCTGCACGCTTGCATTCCACACAGACGCTGTATTGAGGAATGTGCGGACGGCGGCCCCGCAGGAGGGCGCCGATCAGTTCCAGGAGCTGGGGCTTGCTGATGGGGCATCCCCCGAGGGAGTAGTCCACGGTCACATGATCCGAGAGAGGCGTGGAGTGCTCCAGCACATGGAGGAGGCCCGGGTTCGGGTAGACGGCCGCCGCAAAACCGCGCACATCCGCAAAATTCCGGAGAGCCTGTATGCCTCCCGCCGTGGCGCAGGCGCCTATGGCGACCAGGCATCGGGATTGTTTCCTCACCTTCAGGATGCGCTCGGCATCCTCGGGGGTGGTGATGGAGCCTTCCACCAGGGAGATGTCATAGGGCGGGTCGTCCACATCCCTGGATGCCTCGAGAAAAGCGGAGATGCGCAACGTGCGGCTGATCTCGAGAAGCTCGTCCTCACAATTGAGGAGGGTCAGCTGGCAGCCGTCGCACGAAGCGAACTTCCAGACGGCCAGTTTGGGTTTCGTGCTGCTGGGCATGGCTTCGTCACTTTCCGTGTTTGTTCCGGGCACGCTGTCTCATGCTTCTCGTCGGTCCATCCACCGGCGCAATGCCGAATAGGTCAGGATGGGGCCGTCCCGGCACACCAGGAAGGGACCCAGCTGACAGTGGCCGCAAAGTCCCATCCCGCATTTCATGTTGCGCTCGAGCGAGAGGAAGACGCGATCCTCGGACAGACCCTGCTTCAGGAGCTCGAGCACGGTGAATCGCATCATCACCTCGGGGCCGCAGACCAGGGCTGTCGTCCGGGCTGGATCGAAGACCAGGCGACCGATGAGGGTGGTCACGACGCCGACGTGGCCCCGCCATTCCCCACGGCCGCCGTCCACCGTGACTTCGATCTGCAGGTCCAGATGGCTCCGCCATTTCTCGATTTCGCGACGGTAAAGGAGATCCTCCGGGGAGCGCGCCCCGTAGATCAGAGCGATGCGTCCGTAGGCCGAGCGGTTCCGCATGAGACCATAGAGAGCCGGTCGCAACGGTGCCAGACCGAGCCCCCCGGCCACTATCAGGGCGTCCCCGCCGACCGCCCCGGAAACAGGCCAGGCGGTGCCGAACGGGCCGCGCACCCCGAGGGTGTCTCCGCGAGTCACGTCACACAAGGCCTGAGTCACCGGCCCCACGGCGCGAATTGTGTGAACCAGGCAACCCGATTCGGCCGGATCTCCGCTGATGGAAACGGGCACCTCTCCGATGCCGAAGGAATACAGCATGTTGAACTGTCCCGGCTCGAAGGCGGCGATGGATTCCTCGGTCGAAGGGGCCAGCTCGATGGTGAAAGTGTCCCTGGTCTCACGGCACACGCGCTGAACAACGTAATGAATTGGAATCATGGCATTGAGTATCCCAACATGGACTTCGGCGCCCCCACTGGCCCTGTCGTTATGACCCGGCACCCCAAAGCCGAAGAGCACAAATATACCCGTTCGGGCTGAAATCTTCCCTTTCTTTGACTCGCGCAGAGACGCAGAGGCGCAGAGAAATGCTGAGAATAAGAGGCCATTGTGCTCGCCCGGTTGTCGCGAGGGAATGGATGAAATCCCGAAACCCGGAACGGGGGCTCCATCACCTTCCCGAAGCCGGGTTGGCATAAACGTCGAGCAACTGAAATCGGGCGGCGTTGAGACGCTCAACCATGAGCCGGGCAAAACGCTTCATGAGGTCATAGCCGAGATCGTGGTCCTGGTCGCAGGCGGCCCTCAGGCACACGGCGTTGAAGGCCAGCAGCCGGGTGAATTCGAGGGCGCGCGCGTCGTATTGCCAGATGTAGGGTGGAAACAGCCACGAGGCTCCGACAACTTCCCTCGAGGCGAGGGTCTGAATGGTCAGGATGCCGCGATCCGACGAAAAGATTTCGAGCGCAACGCGCCCCTCCCCGACAATGTAGAAACGATCGGCCTGACCGCCCTGCTGGAATATGGATTCTCCGGGATCGTAACAGGCCGGGGACGCACATTCCGCTATCAGCCGCAGGTAGACGGGCTCCAGGCCTGCGAAGAACGGGAGAGCGCCGAGATCTTGCTCAAGAGCGGACATGGCATTTCTCCTCCGATGACGAGCCGGCAGCCCCGTCCATTTCGCGGATCACCGCCGCTTCCTCGGTGATATCGATCCCGGCCGGGCACCAGGTGATGCACCGTCCGCACCCGACGCAACCCAATTCACCGAACTGGTCGATCCAGGCGGCGAGCTTGTGAGCCATCCAGTGCCGGTAACGGGCTTTGGCGGAGCTCCGGACGTTCCCGCCTCCATGGATGTACGAGAATTCGAGGCTGAAGCACGAGTCCCACTCGCGCAGTCGTCGAGCCCTGCGGCCGGCGAGATCGGTCTCATCCAGAATGTTCGTGCAGAAGCACGTGGGGCACACCATCGTGCAGTTCCCGCAGGTCAGGCAGCGGTGGGCGGTTGCCTGCCATCGGCTGTGGTCCCAGTTGCGATGGAGGAGCTCCCGGATGCCTGAGACATCCAGGGATCTTGGCATGGCGGCGGCGCATTGGTCCACCAGGTTTTTGGCCTTTTCGTCATACTCAGGGCCGGCTTCACGGAGTGAGAGGTCTGCCAGAGCGCGCTGGCCCGCTGAGGTGAGGGCTTTGATGTGAAAGAAAGGATCCGGTTCGTCCGGGAGCTCCGTCAGGACGAGGTCGCAGCCGGCCTCAATGTGAGGTCCGGCTCCGACGGAGCTGCAGAAGCAGTTCCCTCCGGGCCCGGTACATTGAATACCGACGACGAAGCTTCTTCGACGTATGGAGGCATAGCAGGGGTCGATGCAGGTCACACGAGAGGTCGCACGAGGCGAGCCCTGTGAAGGGTGGCGATCGTCCTGGAAGCCGAAGACGTGATCCAATCTCAGCATGGCCGTGACATCGCAGCCGTGCATTCCGATGAATGCCGTGGGCCGGGAGTCGTCCCCGGATGGAAGAACCTCAAAACCCGACGCCGTTCGATCCGCTTCCCACAATGTGGACTGGGGAGGCAGCAGAAGCCGTTTCCAGGAGTCGGCCCCGGAATGGAAAACGAAGGCAGGGCCATGGGGATCTTTATGGAGACGATAAGAGCCCGGGTTCTGGCTGTCGCTCCAACCGACGGCAAGGTCGTCCGGCGAGGCGATCTCGCCGATGACAACCGCCGAATCCGCCACCTTCGGGCCATACAGGGTGTGTCCCGTGCTCTGCAGCAGCGCGAAGAGGCGTCTCAGGTCACCCCAACGGGCGATGCACTTCATCATGTCTCCTCTTCAGGCCTTCTGAGCAGCGCCGGCTGCTCAGAAGGCGATTGGGCGCCGCACCGGGCGGACGATGATGCGCAGAAGCAGAAACAATGAAAGCACCAGGAAGAAGAGATCTCTCGCCAGATAGGTCCACATGGAGCTTTGACCTCGGTTTTCAGTGCTGAAGCAGCCGCAGTCCACGTCCATACCTCGGAGCATATTGATGAGGAGGGCGGTGAAGAAGCTGAGGAGCAGCACGTTCGTCAGAGCGGCGGTTCCGGGAAGCCACACGCCCGCAATAAGCAGCAGTCCGAGGATGATCTCCAGCCAGGGCACGGGAAACCTGTCGTCTCGCACACAACGGTGAGCCTGCACAAAGTGCCTCACTTTCTAAATATACTCGCAAGAGCAACGTGTTTCCAGACCTGAGAGTCCGGGTGCGCCGACGAGGGAGAAAAATCCTGGGCGGTTGCAGACGCGTCCAGATGGCGGGATATACTTGAAGTTTGATCACTGCACCTTATTATTTTTCACATGGAATGGAGGACCTCTGAGCGGCCCTGAGTGTATGGTTCAACTGGCTGCAGTGCTCCGGTTCATTCATGATCCAGGCTCTGCCTGAAAAGGGGGGAGATAACCAATGAAGGATGATTCTGCCGAGTTGAGTCGGGAGGAGCCCGAAATGGACACCCAGGTGATCGCCGACGACAAGAGAATTCTGCATCTGAAGCTCGAGTCTCCTTCCCATTTCGTGGGTATTGGAGCGTCCGCAGGAGGTTTGGAAGCTATCGAGACCTTCTTCACGAATATGCGCCCCGATTCCGGGATGGCTTTCATCATTGTTCAGCACTTGTCGCCGGACTACAAGAGCCTGATGGTGGAGCTTCTATCCAAGCGCACCCCCATGCGCGTTTATCGAGCCGAAGAGGGGATGCCTGTCGCACCCAACTGCGTCTACCTCATACCCCCCAAAAAGAATCTGACCATCTTTCACGGCAAACTGCTGCTGAGCGAGCAGGACCACTCGCGGGGAATCAACCTGCCCATAGACGTTTTCCTGCGCTCTCTGGCCGAGGATCAGGGGGAATCGGCAGTAGGGATCGTGCTCTCCGGAACGGGCAGTGACGGGATGCGGGGGATTCGGGCCATCAAGGAGTCGGGTGGAATGGTAATGGTCCAGGAGCCGGAATCGGCCAAGTTCGACGGCATGCCGCGAAGCGCCATATCGACCGGACTCGCCGATTTCATCCTCCCTCCGGACCAGATGCCTCCACAGCTCCTCTCCTATGCGCAGCATCCCTATGTGGCCAAATCGGAGCGCAGCAAGGCACTCATCACCGATGAGGACGGGATGACCCGCATTTTCGCCCTGCTCCGGGAGAAGACCCGCGTGGATTTCACCTACTACAAGCCGAGCACTGTGGTTCGACGCATCCAGCGGCGCATGACCGTCAATCAGATCCACGAAATCCCGGATTACGTGAGGTACATGGAGAGCTACCCGGGCGAGATCCAGGCTCTCTATCGGGAGCTGCTCATCGGGGTGACCAGTTTCTTTCGGGATCGCGAAGCCTTTGACCTGCTGGGTGAGAATTGGCTCCCCCAGTTCATGGACGGGGAACCCAGTCGTGAGATCCGTTTCTGGGTGGCGGGCTGCTCGACGGGTGAGGAGGCCTATTCGCTGGCGATCCTTTGCAGAGAGGCGATGGAGAGAACCGGCCGCACGCATGACGTGAAGATCTTCGCCACCGACATCGATCGGGACGCGATCATGAACGCCGGCAACGGACTCTTTCCAGAGAGCATTGCCGCAGACCTTTGCCCTTCCTACCTCCCCAAATATTTCCATCGGAAAAACGAGAACTTCCAGATCAGCAGAACGATCCGGGAAATGGTGGTGTTCGCCCAGCACAACCTCATCAAGGACCCGCCTTTCACCAACATCGATCTGATCAGTTGCAGGAACCTGCTCATCTACCTTCAGCCCGTGCTCCAGAGGAAGGCACTCGAGTTTTTCAATTTCTCTCTCAGCCCCAGTGGGATCCTCTTTCTTGGCAGCAGTGAGACCACGGGTGAAATGGCCGATTACTTCGAGCCACTCAATCACCGTTGGAAGATTTATCGTTCGCGGGGACGCAGGAAGCCCGCCGGAGCCGCGGCAGAGGCCCTGTCCGTCGCCGGTTCGAGATCCTCCGCCATCCGTGCTCACCAGGCGGGAGGGTTGCGAGCGCTGCGGGCGCAGGAGGAGGATCGGATTTTCGAGAGGCTTCTGCAGTCGGTTTCAGGAGATTACGTGCCTCTGGCTCTGGTGGTAAACGATCAGATGGAACTGATCCATGTGCTGGGAGATACGGAGGGCTACCTGAAAGTTCCTGCAGGGAAGGTGCAAAATGATGTGAGCAAGATGATTGTGGGTGACCTGGCAATTCCGGTCGCAACGGGCATCCAGAAATGCTTCAAGAATTATGAAGAGATCCGATACAGTAACATTCGCCTGAAGAGCAGCAACGGCACCAGGACGATCCAGATGCGGATCAAACCTCTTCCCGAGAAGAAGGGCCAGGAGCCATTGGCTGTGGTGTTCATTGAAGAGGTGGTCCTGCAGGGTCCTGGAAAGCCCAGCGACTCGGTTCACATGTTTGATGTCGGGAGAGAGACCCAGCAACGCATCGACGATCTGGAGCAGGATCTGCAATTCACGAAGGAGAACCTCCAGGCCACCATTGAGGAACTGGAGACATCGAATGAGGAGCTGCAGGCGACCAACGAGGAGCTGTTGGCCAGCAACGAGGAACTGCAGAGCACCAATGAGGAGCTGCAGTCGGTCAACGAGGAGCTCTATACCGTCAATGCGGAATATCAGTCCAAAATCATGGAGCTCACCGAGCTGACCCACGATGTGGACAATCTTTTGGCAAGCACTCGGATTGCCACCCTTTTTCTGGATGAGAACCTGGAGATCCGAAAGTTCACGCCTGAGATCAGCCATGTCTATAAATTACTGGAGAAAGATCTGGGGCGTCCAATCAGCCATTTGAGTCACCGCCTGGTGAGTGCCGATCCTCTGGAGATCATCCTTTCGGTGCACGAATCCGGGACCCCTGTTGAGCGAGCTGTCACAACGGATGATGGTCGCGGGTATCTTCTGCGAGCCCTTCCCTACCACATCGGGCCCCAGACGTTCTCAGGAGTGGTTCTGACCTTCATCGACATCACGCAGCTGAGGAAAGCCGAAAGTGCCCTCCAGGACAGCGAGGATCGGTTCAGGCTGGTGGCCGAGATGGCCACCGACGGCATCTGGGATTGGAAAGTGGGCACCGACGAGGAGTACCTGAGTCCCAATCTCAAGGCCATGTTCGGCTACGAAGACCACGAGCTGCCGAACACGCATTCGACGTGGCGGAGCCTGATTCTTCCCGAAGACCTCCCCCGTGCAGCCCAAGCATTCAAAAAACACATCGGGCAGGGGAAGTCCTATTCGGTACCCTTGCGTTACAGGCATCGGAATGGGTCCACGGTTTGGGTGCTCAGTCAGGGTGTCGCCATCAGGGGCAAGGATGGCCGGTTTTCCCGCATGATCGGGATGCACACCGACATCACGCACATTCAGAATACTGCAGATTCCCTGCACTCCAGAGAAGTTGGCGGGACTCGAGAGGAACGGGGGGATGATCATGGCCGAGAGAGACGATAGCGAGGGGAACAAGCTGCGTGAAAAGGCCGAGGCTGTCGTCAGGGGTGGGATCGCCGAGATCGAGGCCAAGAGTCCTCAGGAGATCAAGACTATCCTTCACGAGCTTCAGGTTTATAAGGTCGAGCTCGAGATGCAGAACGACGAACTGTGGCGAGCGCAGCAGGAGCTGGAGGCCTCTCGGGACAGGTTTTTCTGGCTCTTCAATCAGGCGCCGTTCGGGTACCTGACATTGGATGGGGTGGGGATGATCCATCAAGTGAATCAGACCCTGGCGGACATGCTGGGAGCCGACATCTCATGGCTTCAAAAGAAGCCCTTTGTCCTATGGATCGACCCTCGTGATCGCGACGCCTTCTTGTCTCGCTTCAAGTCCTTCTTCCGGCAGCCGGAGTCCAAACGGCTGGAATTGAGGCTCCTCAGCCGCAGTCGGTCCTTGCTCCACGCGTGCATGGAGGGACGGCTCCTGAAATTCCCCCTTCCCCTCTCTCGGGAAGCCGGCCAGGAGCCGCTGTTGCTCCTCACGGTGAGCGATACCACAGAGCGGCGAAGGGCTCAGGAAGCGTTGACGGCAAGCGAGGGACTGCTCAAACTCATTCTTGAGTCAACGGCCGAAGGCATCCTGTGCGTGGACGAAAAAGGCCGGGTGGTTCACAGGAATCGCAGGTTCAGCGAGATGTGGCGGATCGGGCCTGAGCTTGTGGACGCAAGAAACGATGAATCTCTGCTGCAGCACGTTGCGGAGCAGTTGGAGGACTCGGCGGGATTTTTGGATTCCGTCCGCAGCCTTTACCAAAGCAAGGAAGAGCGCCTCGATACGCTGACATTCAAGGATGGCAGGGTATTTGAGCGGTACACGTGTCCTTTGGCTGAAAATGAGCTCGTTTCCGGGCGGCTGTGGAGTTTTCGCGATATCACCGAAATGAGAAAACTGGAGAATCAATATCGGCAGGCTCAGAAGCTGGAGGCAGTGGGGCAGTTGGCAGGTGGCGTGGCGCACGACTTCAACAATCTTCTGCAGGTGATCACGGGCTATGTGGATCTTGCGCTTGCTGGTCTGGACGAGGACGGTGGGATTCGCTCGCGCCTGGAGCGAGTGCGCGGAGCTGCGACGCGCGCCAGCACCCTGGTCCGGCAGCTTTTGACATTCAGCCGCAGACAGGCGATGCAGATGGAGAGAATCCATGTGAACGACGTGATCGCCAATTTTTTGAGGATGTTGAGCCGAGTTCTCGGAGAGCATATCCAACTGGAGTTCAGGCCCGGAGTAGACGTCTCCCCGATCCTCGGGGATACTGGCCAGATCGAGCTGGTTCTGATGAATCTCGCTGTCAATGCAAGAGATGCCATGCCGGACGGTGGCAGGATCACGATAGAAACGAAAAACATTCGAGCGGACCATGAGTTTCGCGTGGAGCACCCTTGGGCCGTGGATGCTGACTACGTGCAGATGACTTTCTCGGATACGGGTGCCGGTGTACCCTTTGAGCTCCAGGATCGCATTTTCGAGCCCTTCTTCACGACGAAGCCCATCGGGAAGGGGACGGGGCTGGGATTGGCAACGGTTTACGGGATCATCCGGCAGCACGATGGGTCCATCCATTTGGGCAGGAAGGCCGGGCCAGGTGCAGTATTCAAAATTCATTTCCCCGTCTTGAGGTCGAAAGAAGGGAATGCTCATATGGTATCGACCCGGAGTCATTTGTCGGCCGATGGTTCTTCGGATGTCAGTCCAGGGTGCGGTACCATTCTGGTTGCCGAAGATGATCCGCTGGTGCGGGAAATGGCCGTGCAGATTCTTGAATCGGCCGGCTATCGCACCATCGTGGCCAGGGATGGAATCGAAGCGCAGGAGATGTTTTCGCAACATGCGGAGAATGTGGATTTAGCGTTCCTGGATGTGGTGATGCCCGGGGCCAGCGGCCGGGTGGTGAGCGAATACATTCGTTCAATCAACCCTCAAATTCCTATTCTCTACTGCACCGGATATGATTTCAATACATTGAGCACCGCGTCCTTTAACGGAGAGGATGTTCAGTTGATTCACAAACCCTACGACCGGGAGCGCTTGCTCAGGAGTGTACGCTCAATCCTCGTTCCTCCTTAATGGAGAAAGTTTATGCCTTTTTTGAGCACCCGGGGCTTCTCCAAAACCTGCTTCAATCCCTGGTTTAAAGGCATTCCGCCGAAATGGGGAATCGGGATTCTCCGTTTCCGGGATCAGGCCCCAGGCGTGGGGGTGGCATTGCGTTGAATGTTCAGACCACTCGTGCGACACGTGCTTGCCCAGAAGGTCATGTGGCTTCTGTCACTGGTTCTTGTTGTTCCTGGTGCGCTCCGCTGTCAAAGCCGGTTTCGGAGAGAATGCGTCGATTCCTTCAGAGGGCTGTGGTATGAAGCGGGTTCCACGAGGCGCCTCCAAGGGTTTTGGGGGCGATGTTGAGGTTGACGACTCTCTTGGTGGTGGCTTTAAGTGATCCGCGCTGAATCCTCAAAAGGGAATGCCCTTCCCATATGCGGCCTTGTTCTGGCCATGATGCTGTGGGGAAGTTCGTTCATTGCCATGAAACTGGCGGTTTCCGTCCATGATCCGGTTTGGGTCATTTTTGGAAGGATGACCGTTGCGTCACTCATCTTTCTCCTCTGTAGTAAAAGATTTAAGGGGGTTAGAGTTCGCCAGGGGGATTGGGGCTGGCTGGCGCTCATGGCCTTTTGCGAACCGTGTCTGTATTTTCTGTTCGAGACCCATGCCCTGAAGTGGACGTCCGCGTCGGAAGCAGCCATGGTCACGGCGCTGCTTCCCTTGATGACCGTCGCAGCCGCTCGATGCGTGCTGAAGGAAAAAATCACCTTCAGAGCTTTCTCGGGAATCGTGGTCGCGCTGGTGGGGGTGGTGGCGCTGACTCTTTCGGGCCGGGCTACGGAAAGCGCCCCCAATCCGCTGCTCGGGAGCTCTCTCGAATTTATGGCCATGGTGTGTGCGACCGGCTATACCCTTTCGGTGAGGCATCTGAGTGCTCACTATTCGGCATTTTTCCTGACGGCCGTCCAGGCCTTCGTGGGAAGCCTCTTCTTCCTGCCTGCGATCTTCCTGCCCGGGACTGAGTGGGCCCAGGATTTCGTTTGGAGGGACTGGCTGCCCATTCTCTATTTGGGGTCGCTGGTCAACGTTCTCGCTTACTTTCTGTACAATCACGGGCTGAGCCGAATTCCTGCTTCCCAGGTGTCTCCTTATGTGAACCTCATTCCGGTCTTCTCAATGCTCATGGGATGGATTCTGCTCGGAGAACAGCTCACCGTTCACCAGTACCTGGCCGCCGGTCTGGTGTTTGGGGGGGCTGTTGCCGGACACGAGCGACGGGCTTGATGATGTGGGCCGGCGCAGGGAGCTGCACCTGAGCGATGGAACGAGATAGCGTCAGCGTCGTCATTCCCACGTACAATCGCCGTGATTGGGTGCGGGAAGCCATTGAGTCCGTTCTCGTGCAGAGCGAGCCTCCCTTTGAGTTGATCGTGGTGGACGATGGCTCGGAGGACGACACGGCTTTGGCTGTGCGTGGCTTTGGGGAGAGGGTGCGCTACGAGAGGATGGCTCGCCGAGGTGTGAGTGCTGCACGGAATGTGGGCGTGAGGGTGAGCCGGGGGAGGTGGATTGCATTTCTTGACTCCGATGACCTGTGGCTTCCCGAGAAACTGGCTATCCAAATGGATTTTCTCGGGGATCATCCACAATATCGGATTTGTCAGACGGAAGAGGTATGGTTTCGGTATGGTCGCAGGGTCAATCCGAAGAAGGTCCATGAGAAACCCGAAGGGCATTGCTTTGAGCGATTGCTGGAACGCTGCCTGGTGAGCCCATCCGCCGTCCTTCTGAGTCGGGGGCTTCTGGACGAAGTGGGGGGGTTTGATGAAGAGATGCCGGCATGTGAAGATTATGACCTCTGGTTGAGGATAGGGTGTCGGTATCCTCTCGGTTTGATCCGCGATCCGCTGGTGATCAAGCGCGGTGGTCATGAGGATCAGCTTTCGAGATCGATTCCGGGCCTCGACCGTTGGCGCATCAGGGCTCTCGAAAAGATCCTTCGATCGGGTCGGCTGACGGCCGCCCAGGCCCGTCAGGCTCTGAGCGTCCTTGCCGAGAAATGCAGGGTATATGCGGGGGGATGCATCAAGCGGGGGAAGCTTGACGAGGCGCAGCATTTCGCTTCACTTGCCGGTCGTGTGATTCAGGCGACAAAACGCTGATCCTCTCAAAAGCAGCTTTCGTCGGTCGGGGAGATTTCAGCTCTTCATTTCCTCATGGAGGGGGCGGGGAGCTTTAGAACCGCCCGGAGGCATTCGATCCTCGCTGGTTCGAGGGATCTTGCCTGGAGTGACCGAAAGACATAGAATCTAAGGCTGGAGGTGGTGCTGCAGCGAAATCGGGAAGCGGAAAGCGTTGCCGGAGACTTTGACCGGGCGCTGTGTTTGTGACGGGACGGCATGACAGGGTCGGCCTGAGACTTGCGGCGAAGGGCGGTCGCTCCGAACTGAGCGGCAGGCATAAAGGTCTTAGTCGATGGGGCGGTGTTATTATAAAATATTGGGGGTTTCCTTCAAGGCCACGGAGGATGAGATCCGGCGGTCCTTTCGGCTTCTGGCTCTGCGATACCACCCGGACCGGAATCCGGATAGCCCTGAAGCCTCAGAGCGGTTTCGGGAGGCAATGGTGGCCTACGAGACTCTCGTCGACAGATCCCGGCGCTACCTTTACGACAGAAGGCGAGGGTTTGTTCGTGCCACGGCCGGGCGCTCCGCGCGTTGGACTGCGGACGCGGACCAGAGTGGATCGTCAGCATCGCACGAGGATATTCTGGAAGAGCTTTTCGGTGTTCGGCCGGGCGCTCGATCAGAAGTCGGCTTTCGCTATGACTTGCGGTTCGACCTGCAAGTGCGTCGATCAGTATTGAGAGATGGTGGACTTGAGGAAATTTCGTTTGCCAGAGCACTCTGCTGTCCCGACTGCAACGGATCCCGGCGCCTGCCGAGGTCATTTTTTTGCCGGGTGTGCGGAGGAGCGGGTCAAGTCGAGGAGCAGTGCTGCATCAAGGTCTCGATTCCAGCAGGCCTGGAGGACGGAAGCAGGCTGCGGATGCAGGGCCTGGGCGATTGCATGAAGCACGGACTGGTGCCGGGAGACCTGGTCGTTGTACTCCATGCTGCCGATTGAGAGGAGCAGGGGGGACGGGAAGGTCAGGGTGAGTGACGTGGAACGGCGAGGAAGAGGAAGGCGATCGAGTGGAAGATGAAAGGCAGGCTGCCCTCACGCATGTTGACGATCAGGGCCGGTTGACGATGGTGGACGTCACGGACAAGAACGTGACCCACAGGGAGGCCGAGGCTGAGGCCACGGTATATCTCAGAAAGGAAACCCTCGAGCGCATAGAGAACCGGGACCTTCCCAAGGGGAATGTCTATGAAGTGGCTCGCATCGCTGGGATCCTGGCTGCCAAGAAGACATGGGAGCTCATTCCCCTGTGCCACCCTCTCCAGGTCACCGGGGTGCAGATCGATTTTCATCCGGATCTGCGGACGAATACCATTCGGATCGTATGTCGGGTCAGGACCAGTGATCGTACGGGTGTTGAAATGGAGGCGCTGACGGCCGTGAGCGTGGCGGCTCTGACCATTTATGATATGTGCAAAGCGGTGGATCGTGAAGTGCGCATCGGTGACATTCAGTTGAATTCCAAGTCGGGGGGAAAGAGTGGTTCCTTCATGCGGAAGCAGTGATGCTATTTCGCTTTACTCTGTGCCTCACCTGTGTTAAGCGACAACGCTTGACCAACGAGCTACGGGGGGATGTGCTGATGGATGAGAACATGCAAGAGTACTTCAAGGACATTTTGCTGAAGCGCTTGGAAGAGCTCATTGACGAGGCAGAGAAGACGGTTGCCGGCATGACGGACACCGAAGAGACTTTTCCCGACCCAACGGACCGTGCCACCCTCGAATCGGACCGCAACTTCATGCTGCGCATACGCGACCGGGAGCGAAAGCTCATCGTGAAGATTCGTGAAGCCCTGGAACGAATCGAAGATGGAAACTTTGGCGTGTGTGAGCTGTGCGGGGACGATATCGGCATCGATCGACTGAAGGCGAGGCCGGTGACGACGCACTGCATAGAATGCAAGCGCAGAGAAGAGGCGAGTGAGAAAGCCCGCGGGACTTAAAGGGGGTCTTTGGCTTGTCCTCGAAGGGTATCAAATGCCTTCCACTCGCTCCACATCTCCAGCCCAGATAACTCGTTCAATACCGTCGTGCTGAAGGAGCCTCAGTGCTCCTTCAGATGAAAACCCGACGACTTGCCCCGTGATGGCGCCGTCGTTGCACTGCAGCGTGACGGTCTTATTGAGAATCCACGAAGTCGATTCCCACTCCCGGGAAAAGGATTCAAACCCACCTTTGATCCATTCCTTGTAATCCATTTCCAATGCATCCAGAAAAAAAGCCAATAATTCCAGACGGTTCAAATTGTATCCGAGCTCCATGGCGAGGGAGGTGGCCGGGTATCGAAAAGGGCCTTCGAGATCTTCTGCAGGATGATTCACGTTGATGCCGATCCCCAGGACCAGGAAGTGCACCTGATCCGGGTCTGATTTGGCTTCCGTCAGGATTCCCGCAACCTTCCTCCCTTGTATCAGGACATCGTTGGGCCATTTGGTGCTGGCCTGCAATCCCCACTGGCTGCGGATCAACCGGGTCAGGCTGAGTGCTGCGACCATGGTGGCCTGGGGCGCGCGTTCGAAGGGGAACGGCCCCCGCAGGATGAGTGAAAGATACAGTCCGTGGCGCGGTGCCGAAGCCCAGGGCCTCTGGAGTCTTCCGCGGCCGTGGGTCTGCTCCTCGGCGACCACCAGAGTTCCGTGTGGCGAATCTCGAAGGGCGAGGGCCATCGCCTGGTCGTTAGTCGAGGTGGTGCGCTCCAGATGATGGTAGACGCGACCGATGTGGTCGGTATGGAGCAGCGGGAGGAGCGCTTCGGGGAGAAGGAGGTCCGGGGTGTCGAGGAGTCGGTAGCCGAGCTTGGGGTGGGTGTCGATGTTGTACCCCCGCGCCCTGAGGGCCTGAATGTGCTTCCAGACACTCGTTCGGGAGATGCCGAGAGCCGAGGCGAGAAGACTTCCTGAAACGTGAGCGCCGGCGCTGTCCTTCAGGGCTTGGAGCACCTGGAGGCCGGTCCGTGAGGAGCGCAGGGGCAGTGAATCGCCGGGGTCGGTGCTGGCGTCGGACGGGGGGGAGGGAATGGCTTGGTCAGGGGACATTCTCAAGGGCTCCTTCACGCTAAGTTGTGGGCGAGTATCGCTCCTGTGGCCAGCAGTGCGGCTTCGGTGACTTCGTTGACGGCGCCGAGGACGTCGCCCGTGATGCCCCCCAGCATCCGATGGGCGAGGCGTTTCATCGCGAATGCAATGAGAGCGGCCGTTGCCAGGAGCGCAGGGCCATGAACGATGGAAACGGGCAGGGAGACGGCTGCGGCGATCAGGGTGGCTCGAAGGAGGTCACCCGACGTCATGTGTGTGAGGAACGACTGGCCCAGGCCGCCCTCCTTGCGGGCGTAGACGCTGCCGTGGGCCGCGAGAACCATGGCATAGCGGGAGAGAGTCGGGGACAGGAGGATTGCCGGCCAGGCGTGGAGCGAAAGCAGGGTGAAGAAGGATGTGGCCTTGAGCAGGAGGACGAGGCATAGAGCTGCGGCCCCAAAGGAACCGGTGCAGCTGTCTTTCATGATTTCAAGTCTTCGCTGGACGGTGTAACCCCCCCAAAGCCCATCGGCGAGATCGGCCAGACCGTCGAGGTGGAGGAATCGGGTCATGACAGCCAGGAAGAGGGTCAGGAGGGCGGCAAGGATGGCAGGTGGAAAGAAGGGGAAGAGAGAATAAGCTCCGAGTGCACAAAGAGACCCCAGGGCCGCACCCACCAGAGGGTAGGCCGAAAAGCTGGCAGCCAGGTCCCTGGGAGAGGGCGCATCATTGCGGTTCCCGGGGACGGGGAGGATGGTGAGGAAGCTGAAAGCCAGGGCGGTGGATTTGAACATGATGGTGCACGCATCCGGGTGAAAAGGCTCGAGTTATGGGGGGGCGTCGCCGGGAAGCCCTGAAAGCGCGGCCGCCAGGGACACGTGGGAAAGGCTGAAGGCCGACTTCATTTCAGGTGTACCGGGAGGCCCGCCACGACGAGAGTGACTCGAGGACAGACCTCGGCGAGTCTCTGATTGGCGAATCCCGCCAGATCCCTGAAGCGCCTGGCGAGGGCATTGTCCGGAACAATGCCGCTTCCCACCTCGTTGCTCACCAGAACCAGGGGGTAGGCCGTGCGTTGGACGAGGCCGCAAAGGGCCTGGATATGAGATTCGGGCGAGGTGCTCCCTTCCGAGAGGAGGAGGTTGCTCATCCAGATCGTGAGGCAGTCGACGAGAACGGGCTTCTGTTCGGACTGCAGCCGGTCGAGGAGACTCACGAGGCGGATGGGGCATTCGATGGTCGTCCAGTGGGAGCCCCTGCGCTCTCGATGGAGATCGACGCGGTGCTGCATTTCATCGTCCAGGATCTGGGCTGTGGCAACGTAGATATAGGGCCCGTCATGCATGAAGATGAGAGCTTCGGCCTGGCGGCTCTTGCCGCTTCGGGCGCCTCCCAGGACCAGATGTGGAAAGTGAGGGGCATGTGGATCGTGAGCCACCGGATTCAGGCCTCCTGGAGCAGAAGAGGAGCGAGGTGATCCCGGATGAGCTTGTCGACGAGATGCGGCAGGGGCTCGCGAACGGTGCCGACCACGACCACGGGTTCCTGGGTGAGGGGGAGCAGGAGCTTGAGGGCTGGCGACGCACCGATGGCCTGAACCATGGCGGGGGTGACTTCCCCCATCATGGCATGAGCCACCATGATGGAGATGGGACCCGCGATGACGGCCACCTGTCCCGCGCAGTGGCGGATGGCGTTTTCCCCGGTGGCCCCCCGGTTTGCGCCGGATTTCATCATCTGTGCGGTGGCGATGGCATTGGTGCCGAGGGCCCAGACTTCGAGTTTTTCTCCATAGGCTTCCTTGAGCTTCTTGATGATCGTGGTTCCGATGCCTCCGCCCTGCCCGTCGATGACTGCCAGTCGCATGTGGATTCCTTATTCAATGGGTTCGTCGATTCCGAAGGTCCGAATCAGCCGGTCAAGCTCATCGTCGGAGCTGAAGGGGATGGTGAGGGTGCCGCGTTTGCCTCGGCGCTTGAGAAGGACCGGGGCCTGGAAATGCTTCTGGAGGCGATCCTGGAGGCGGAGCCAGTGGGGCGGCTGGGGAGGCGGGGTGGAGGGAGCAGCCTCCCGGCGACGCGAGACGAGGTCCTCCGTCTGGCGCACCGACAGATGCTTCTGCAGGATGAGGTCGCGAATCTGCCTCATGCGCTCGGGGCCGGTCAGGGCGAGCAGAGCCCTGGCGTGCCCCATGGTGAGGGAGCCGTTGAGGACGTCATGCTGGATATCGGTGGGGAGCTGGAGCAGGCGAAGCAGATTGGATACAGTTGCACGGTTCTTGCCCACCCGTTTGGCGATTTCATCCTGAGTGAGCTGAAACTCATCCTGGAGTCGCTGATAGGCGAGGGCTTCCTCGATGCAATTGAGGTCCCTGCGCTGGATGTTTTCGATGAGTGCCAGCTCGAGCACTTCAGCGGGTGTGGAGTCTCTCAGGAGGACCGGGACCTCCGCAAGTCCGGCCAGGCGGGCCGCCTGCCATCTCCGCTCACCCGCGAGGATCTGGTACTGATCGGGCGTCTCGGTGCGGGTGGCCAGAATGGGCTGGATGACGCCCTTCTCGCGGACGGAGGCGATGAGGTCATCCAGATGAGCGTCCTGGACGACCTGGCGAGGCTGGTAAGGGTTGGGCACCAGGCGGTGTACGGGACAGTAGAAGAGCTGGATGTCCTCTCGCTTGAGCCATTCGCTGGATGCCAGGAGATCCTGGAGTCCGCGACCGAGACCTCGTTTCTTGTCGATCATGTCAGCTGACACCTCCTGCCAGGAGCTCGCGGGAAAGTTGCACGTAAGTCTTGGCGCCCGCGCAGCCGGCGTCGTAGAGGAGGGCGGGCAGCCCGTAGCTTGGAGACTCACTCAACCGGACGTTGCGCGGAATGATGGTTTCGAAGACCCGGTAGCCAAGGTGGTTGCGGATTTCATTGGCCACCTGGTGGGAGAGGTTGTTGCGCCGATCGAACATGGTGAGCACGATCCCCTCGACGGTGAGGTAGGGGTTGAAGCGGAGCCGGATCTTGCGGATGGTGTCCAGGAGGAGGGTGAGCCCCTCCATGGCGTAGTACTCACATTGAAGGGGGATGACGACGCCTTCGGCGGCGGTGAGGCCGTTCACGGTCAGGAGCCCGAGAGAGGGGGGGCAGTCGAGGATGACGAAAGCGTACCTGTCCTTGATGGCCGAGAGCCTTCTGAGGAGGATGGTCTCGGCGTGGTCGTAGGAGAGGAGCTCGATCTCCGCGGCTGCGAGGCCGGAATGGGAGGGCAGGAGGGCCAGGTCGAGCTTCGGGGCAAGGGGCTGAACGATGGGGCTGGGAGCCGAAGCGTCCGTGAGAAAGGTGTGAAAGGATGGCGACCGGGAGTTGATGCGGACACCGAGACCGCTGGAAGCGTTTCCCTGGGGATCGCAGTCGATGAGGAGGACCTGCTTTCCGAGATGGGAGAGGCTGGCAGCGAGGTTGATGGCCGTCGTGGTTTTGCCGACCCCCCCCTTCTGATTTGCGATGGCGATGACTCGTGACATGCATTCCTTCCCGGGCCTGAGCTCGTAGGGGTGAGTGTTCCACGTGGAACACTCCGCGCCGTCCCATCGTGGCGCCTTTCATGGATGGGGGACCACCAGACTCCAGGCCGTGAAAAACTCGTGATAGCGGATGATGAACCGCTCCCCGTCCACAGTCTGGACCCGAAAGTAACGCATGGGGAGCCTCGTCGAGTCCGGGCGGCCCTCGACCCATCGATCCAAAACCCTGGCCACCGTGTACCACTTCTCCCGCCAGAGGAACGCCTCGGGTTCCTGACCTCCCCGGTATTCGTCGCGGGATCGCACCTCTATGGATTCGAGTCGCATGAAGCCGCTCACTCCGATGGGGCAGCCCCCCCCGGCCGCCTCCCTGATGAAGGAGGGTCCGTCCGGTGCCATTGCAGGTTCGCTCGAAAGACTTACAATTATATAGAGCATCCCCAACAATTGAAATTGCTTTTTGCATGCGAATCTTCACCGGCGTCTTGGACCGTTGCGTCTCATTTCTGGTGCCACTGCGGGAGCAGTCCCAAAAAACGTATGCGGTGGGGAGCGAGATCCATGGGAAAGGATTGAGGAGATGGAGCGAAAAGCGCTCTTAATTATTGATATGCTTAATGATTTTATGGATCCACGGGGGGCTCTTTACTGTGGAGACGAGGGACGCGGGATCATACCGGTCATCCAGTCACTCGTCCATCAGTTCACCCGCGATGGACATCCGGTGATCTACCTGAGGGACGCTCACCGCCCCGATGATCTGGAGTTTGACCGATACCCGGCCCACGCGGTCAGCGGGACCTGGGGCTCCGAGATCATCCCCGAGCTCGCTCCTCCCCCGGGCTGCCGCGTCATTGACAAGACCCGTTACAGCGCCTTTTACGGCACTGAGCTGGAGGATGTCCTCGCCGAATGCCGGCCGGAGGAAGTGTGGGTCACGGGAGTCGTCACCTCCATCTGCATCATGGATACCGCGGGGGACCTCGTCAACCGCGACTACCACGTCATCATCCCGGTTGACGCCGTGGCGGATTTCGATCCAGAATTCGAAGATTTCGCTTTGCGGCGCATGGAGCGCGTTTACAAGGCGAAAATCGTCCGGGCGCCCCTGGCCGAAGCGGAAGCGACCGTGTTGGGCTGAGGGACGTCCTGCACTCCGATCAGACCGGGAGGATTGAAATGAACCCATGGAGCCAGTTCGCTCCCGAGCTCGTCACCGATCTCTATGAGCTCACCATGGCGGCGTCCTACCTGCGCGAGGACATGTTCGGCGACGCGACCTTCAGTCTGTTCATCCGCGCCTATCCCCCCGGGCGTTCCTACTTCGTGGCGGCAGGGCTGGAGCATTTCATCGACCTGGTCACGGCGTTCCGGTTTGAGGGCGATTCCCTTCAGTTCCTCGCGTCAACGGGGAAATTCACTACGGATTTTATCGAGTTTCTCGCAACGCTGCGGTTCACGGGATCCATCCGGGCTCTTCCGGAAGGGAGGATCTTCTTCGCCGATGAGCCTCTGCTCGAGGTGACGGCGCCCATCATCGAGGCGCAGATCGTCGAGACCCTTGCCATCAACGTCCTGCAGCTCGAGTCGCTCATCGCCAGCAAGGCAGCTCGAATCGTCCATGCCGCCCACGGCCGGAGCGTCATCGATTTTTCCCTGCGACGCACCCACGGCGTCGACGCGGGACTCAAAGCGGCGCGGGCCAGCTACCTCGCGGGTTTTACCGGAACGAGCAATGTTCTGGCAGGCAAGATCTACGGAATTCCCATCTTCGGCACCATGGCCCATTCGTACGTCACCAGCTTCGAGCACGAGCTGGAATCCTTCAGGGCCTTTGCCCGGGCTTTTCCCGACAGTACGGTCCTGCTCATCGACACGTACGACACCCTGAAGGGCGCACTCAAAGCCGTGCAGGTGGCCCGGGAGATGGCAGCCGAGGGCAAGGCGCTTCGAGGGGTTCGGCTGGACAGCGGGGACCTGGCGACCCTGAGCAGGGGTGTGCGGAGGATCCTCGACGATGCGGGGCTGAATCATGTGGAAATCCTGGCCAGCGGAAGTCTCGACGAGCTCAAGATCCAGGATCTCCGGGATGCGGGCGCGGCCATCGATGCGTATGCCGTGGGCACTCACATGGGCGTGTCGGCGGACGCCCCCTATTTCGACATCGCCTACAAGCTCGTGGAATATGAAGATCGTCCCGTGCTCAAATTGAGCAGCGGCAAGCGGACCTGGGTGGGTCGCAAGCAGGTGTTTCGCCACTATGATGACCAGGGGAAAATGCTGGAAGACCATTTGTGTCTGGCCGACGAGGAGCACCCGGGTGGAGAAGGGCTTCTCGAGGAGGTCGTGAGGAAGGGGAAGCGGGTGAAGCCGGCGGCTCCCCTCCAGGCGATTCGCCAGCGTGTCGAAGGCGATTTCCAGCGCCTCCCCGAGGCATGCAAGCATCTTCGTGAACCCCAAAGGTACCCTGTCCGTATCAGCCCGTCGCTTCAGGATCTCGAAGAGCAGACCACCCGCAAGGTCAGGCGGGAGGAGCTGGGATAGCTGCGCTCATGCCTCACGTTTCCAGAGGAGCAGGTATCGAACCTTCTCGAGGGAGGGGACCTGGTAAGGAAGACACCCCTGGAGGGTCAGACCGGCCTTCTGCGCATCGCCATCGAACTGCTCCGCGATGGACCGTCCCTGGACGCCCGCCCAGAAGGCGAAGCTTCCGCCGGGTTTGAGGAGGCGTGCAGCCAGGTGTTCGAGGTGCTGGGCTTCGAGTCGAACCGCCCGCATGGTGATCGCATCCCAGCGGGGAGTGAGCCCCCGGCTCACGTCCAGAGAGATCTCCTCCCAGCGGGAGGGCATGACCTCCATGTCCTGCAGGTTCAGGCGGGACAGCAGCACCCGCAGGAAGCTGATCTTCTTGCGATGGGATTCCACGAGGGTCATGTGGACCTCGGGGGCCAGAATCTTGAGGACCACTCCGGGGAAGCCGGCACCGCTTCCGACGTCCAGGACCCTCCCTTTCCCCGGAAGCCACCGGCCGGGAATGAGTGAATCGAGGACGTGGCGGGCCAGGATGTCCGCCGGGTCGGTGATTCGGGTGAGGTTGATGGTGCGGTTCCACTCCAGCATCAGCGCGATGTGCACATGAATGAGCTCTGCCTGTCGAGACGAGAGGTCGAGTCCAACCTCACCGGTCATTGAGAGCAGCATTCGCGAGAAGGTGCCCTTGTCCAATTCGGCTTGCGATCCGCGATTGACACGTGGAGTCATCTGGCGTTCCTGGAGTCAGCAGTCGGGCTCGGAAATCAGAAACGGAAAACCGGGGCTCGAAGCCAACCCTCATTTGCCGATACAGAAATCACCGAAAATCCGGTCGAGGAGAGCATCGTCGGGCTCAACGCCCAGGATGCTCTCCAGGGCTTTCCGGGCTTGTCCCATTTCATAGCTGATGAGCTCGCCAAGCCCCTGATCGTGGAGCAGGGACAGGGCATGCTCAAGGTGCTCGGCGGCCTGGTCGAGGCACTGCTTCTGGCGCAGGTTGGGAATCACCTCTCCCGAGGCTGAGGTGAGGAGCGGCCGGTCGAGGAGAGAGGTTTTGAGCTGGCTCCGAAGGGTGAGGAGATCAGAGGGTCGGAGGACCGAAAGAGCCCATATGGGAGCAGCATCCCCCAGCTGATAGCGCTGTTTCACGTCCTCGGCGCCGAAGCATGCGGGAAGATCGGCCTTGTTGAGAATCAGGAGGGTGCGACGCCCGGCTATGAACTCGAAGACCGAGTCGTCCTCATCATCGAGCGGGCGGCTCAGATCCAGCAGCCACAGCACGACATCAGCCTGGGAGATCGACTGACGGGTCTTCTCCATTCCCAGCGCTTCGATGGAGTCTCCACCGGGCCGAAGCCCCGCCGTATCCATGACGCGGACCCTCACCCCCGAAAGAATGAAGGCATCCTCGATGACGTCCCGCGTGGTACCCGGGTGCGGGGTCACGATGGCCCGCTCCCGGCCCACAAGGCCGTTCAGGAGGGATGACTTCCCCACGTTGGGCTTGCCGGCCAGCACCAGGGTGAGCCCCTCCCGGAGCACGCGCCCTTCGTCGTACCGACGACTCATTTCACGGATGGGGACGAGGATGGACGAGCTGAGATCCTGAACGATCGCTTCCGTCTCGGCGGGCTCCGCCTCATCGAGGTCGTCGGAAAAGTCGATGAAAGCCTCGAGCTGGGCTTGCAGTGAAAGCAGATTCTCCCTCCACGATTCGACGAGAGAGCGCACGCCTCCTTGAAGCTGCCGTCCAGCGTGTCTCAGGTTCTCTTCGGATCGCGAACGGATGAGCTCGATCACCGCCTCGGCCTGGGAGAGGTCGATGCGCCCGCTCAGAAAAGCCCGGCGTGTGAACTCACCCGGTTCAGCCAGTCTGGCGCCCGAGGTCAGCACGATCCGGAGCAGGCGGTCCATGACGCCGAATCCGCTGTGAGAGTTGATTTCCACAACGTCTTCACGCGTATAGGTTTGAGGCCCCCGCATCCAGCTCGCGAGCACCTCGTCCACGCGGTCCCCGGAAACTGGGTCTATGATCCAACCGTAGTGAAGTCGATGGGACTGGAGGGCGACCGAATCGCGCTGCGGCCTGAACACCTTCTGCAGAATGTCGAGGGCGCCCGGGCCGCTGATTCGGAGGATGCCGATGCCCCCCTCCCCGATGGGGGTGGCAATGGCGCAGATGGTGTCATTGTCGGCGGAAAAGATGTCCATCTGTGAGGTGAGCTGGGCTATTCGTTCTCGCCGTTGTGATCGACGGTGTCCTCTTCCTTGGGGGAGCGTTTGGCTCTCTTGACGGGATAGATCACCACACGGCGCAGGTTCCCCTCCCCTTTGCTCTTGGTCCTCACTTCGTGGTCCTCTTTCAGGGTCAGATGGATGATGCGACGGTCCTGTGCATTCATGGGTCCTGTGGTCACGGGGCGATGGGATTTCTTGACCTTTTCGCTCAGCTCCTGAGCCAGGTCCGCAAGGCTGGATTCCCGCTTGGAACGGTAGTTCTCCGTGTCGACCACGACAGACACGGATTCGGAGACATCGCGCTGCACGATACGGTTGACCAGATACTGGAGGGAGTTGAGGGTCTTGCCCCGCTTCCCGATGAGGAGGCCCGACCCGTTGCTGATGATGTTGAGATAGACGTGGTCGTCCCGGACTTCGGATTCTACCACCGTCGGCAGGTCGATGTGCCGGAGGATCTCGGTCAGGACGTCTTTGGCGTTGTCCGCGGCGGCCTCGACGGGCGCTACTTTGGCGGTCACTCGGATCTTGGCCTTCCTGGCTCCGACAATGCCGAAGATGCCCGACGAGCCTTTGGAGATGACCTCAATCTCGAGGCTCTCCCTGGGCAGCTTGAGCTTCTGGCAGGCGACGGCGATGGCATCTTCGACGGATTTCTCTTCGATTTCAATGGTAGACATTGCTCCTCCGAAATCTCCCGTTCCGGGTCAGGTCGTGTTTCTCATCATAGAGGAGTGAAGGCTTATGCCTTTCGATTGATCAGATACTGCTGCACAATGGACAGCACGTTGTTCACAAACCAATATAGCACAAGGCCGGACGGAAAATTCACGAACATGACCGTGAAAACCACCGGCATGAGCAGCATGATCTGCTCCTGCCGCGGGTCGCCGCCGGAAGGTGTCATCTTCTGCTGGAGGAACATCGTCACTCCCATGAGGATCGTCAGGACGGGCAGGCCCCCGAGATAAGGGATGCTGAAGCCGATATCCAGCCGATCGGGGGCCGTGAGATCGTCGATCCAGAGCATGAAGGGCATGTGCCGCAGCTCCACCGCGCCGTTCAGCATGCGATACAAGGCAAAGAAGACGGGGATCTGGAGAACCATGGGCAGGCATCCCCCCAGGGGGTTCACCTTGTAGGTTTTGTAGAGCTGCATCAGCTCCTGGTTCAGCTTTTCCTTGTCGTCACTGTACTTCTCACGCAGCTGGGCAATCCTGGGCTGCAGCTTCTTCATGGCCTGCATGGACTGGAAGCTCTTCTGGGTGAGGGGCCAGAAGAGGATCTTGATGATCACCGTGAGCAGAATGATGGCCCAGCCGTAGTTGTGCAGGTATCGGTAAAAGAAGTTCAGAACATGCTGCAGCGGCTTGGCGATGAAGGTGAACCATCCGTAATCCACCGCCTTGGGGAGGCCGTGCTCGGCTCTTGCGAGGTGATCGAGCTCCTTGGGTCCCATGTAAAGCCGAAGTTTCAGGGTGGTCTCCTGGTTGGGATCCAGCTGGAAGCCGTCGCTCAAGTAGGCGATCCTCACGAGCTGCTTTTCCGCATCCACCACCTGGGCGATGAGATCGTAGCCGTTCTGCTCGAGGGGAACGATGGCCTGGGTGAAATAGTTGTTCTCATAGCCCACCCATTCGACGGGTGATTTCAGGCCCAGGTACTTCTTCTCGAGATCCTTGAAGCTGTGGGTGGAAAGCTCGCCTTTCTGGTAGACGGTCACCTGGGACGGGTTGTAAGAGCTCTCCTCGAGCCCGCTGTAGGGCTGGAAATAGAAGCTCACCACAATCTGGTCCGCAAGCCGCTCCTGACTCACATTGCGAATGCGCACTTCCATGTCGGTGACATAGCTGTCCGGAGAGAAGGTGAAGGATTTCGTCACCTGCACGCGGCTGGGCACATCCGTTCCGAAAACAAGGGTTTGCGGCGAGTCCCCGGGGGAAAGGGTCACCTTCTCGGGAGAATCGCTCGAAAAGAGGCGCGTGGAAAGCCCGAGATCGGATTTATACAGGTCTACAGCTGCGGGCAGGTAGAGGCTGGCTCGGGATGAGACCATTTCCATGGGGGCCGAGTCTGGATCCACATGCTCACGGAACTGCTTGAGGGAAATCGTGCTTAAACGGGCTCCGGGGGCCAGAATCTGTGCGCGAAAGAGCGGCGTTTCCACGGTCCATTTCTCGAACTGGTTTTCGAGTTTGGCCAGCCGTTCCTCGGAGGCGGCTCTGGAAGCCTGGGGCTCCACCGGAAGGCTCGGTACCGCGGGCTCCGGAGCTTCGCCGGTTGGAGGTGAAGTGGGCGAAGCCTGTTCTTGAGGCTTCTGTTGTTCGGGAGCGCGATACAGGCCGAAATAGTAATCCCAGAACATCAGAACGAGCAAGGCCAGGGCAAAAGCCAGAAAAGCCCTCTTTTCCATTCAGTCGAACTCCATGCAGGAAATGGTCAGAGTGATTCCGACGGCTTGACCACTGGATCGTAGCCTCCGGGATGGAAGGGGTGACAGCGCAAGATTCGCCTCAATGCCAGAAATGCACCCCTGAACGGCCCGTAGATCTCAATGGCTTCTTGGGCATATTGGGAGCAAGATGGGACGAAACGACAGCAGGGGCCCAGGAGAGGAGAGAGGAAAACCCTGTAGCCGCGGATCGACATGACCATCAGCGACCGAAGCATCAGTGCCGGCCTTTCTGTCTCAGAAGAATAGGAAGCAGCTCCGCGCCGATCTGGCTCGGTGTCAGGTCCTGTGCACCGGGTCTCGCGATCACCACCACGTCCTTCCCGGGGAGAGGAATGCGATGTTTGTGCAATCGAAAGAATTCCCTGAGACAACGTTTGATTCGATTTCTTCCCGCAGCGGCCCAGTATCGTTTCTGAACGACCAGGCCCAGTCGGTGGTGCTCGAGTTGATTGATGGCGATACTGACTCCAAAGTGAGGTGTCCTGAACCGGCGGCCGTCCCGCTTGACCTTTGCGTATTCCGCAGAGTGATGCAGCCTCTCGTGGGGCCTGAACCGATGGTTCTGAGGGCCGCCGTCAGGCATTCCGGTTGGGTCAGCGGGTCGAACCCCATTCCTGTCGGTCCTCAGACTGTCAACCGCTTTCGTCCCTTCGCCCGCCGCCGCCGGATGACTTCGCGGCCGGCCCTCGTTGACATGCGCTCCAGGAAGCCGTGCGTTCGCTTCCTTTTCAAGTTGCTTGGCTGGAATGTTCTTTTCATCACTCGTCCTCACATCTGAATCTCTTCGTGAAGCCGCGCGCCGGAGGCTTGCGGCGGATGAGCCCTCGCTCCAGACTCAATACCTTACTACAGGTAAACTCTCACATAAGCGAATTCCAAATTCTCTGTCAAGCCAAAGTTTGGCAGAAAGACGGAGACCGTCGGTCTGGTCATCAAATAGTGAATTCCGGGCCAGTTTGCAAGCCTTCGCTGACCGAGCCTGGAGTTAGTCATTGAAGATGGCGGATGGCCATGCTATGAAGTATCCTTCTTGACAACCGAGAAAAGGAGAGGCGCGCGGAATGTTTCTGAATCGAGTTCTTGGCTGGTTTTCCAATGACCTTGCCATCGATCTTGGCACGGCCAACACTCTGGTCTATGTGCGAGGGAAAGGGATTGTGCTGTGTGAGCCCTCCATCGTGGCCGTGCGGAAGGACGAGAAGGGTGAGTCGACGGTCTGGGCTGTTGGAACCGACGCCAAGATGATGCTTGGAAAGACGCCGGGCAACATTGTGGCCATCCGTCCGCTCAAGGACGGCGTCATCGCAGATTTCACTGCGGCAGAAGCCATGCTTCGTCATTTCATTCGCAAGGTGCATAACCGCCATCGACTGGTGAGGCCCCGGATCATCGTGTGCATTCCATCGGGGGTGACTCAGGTGGAGCGCCGGGCGGTGCGGGAGTCTGCCGAATCGGCCGGGGCCCGTGAGGTCTTTTTGATCGAGGAGCCCATGGCGGCCGCTATTGGAGCCGGGCTGCCCATCACGGAGCCCGTGTGCAACATGGTCGTCGACATTGGCGGCGGCACGACGGAAGTGGCGGTCATATCCCTGGCGGGAATCGTCTACAGCCGTTCAGTGAGGGTTGGGGGAGATAAAATGGATCTGGCTATTCTCCAACACATCAAACGGCAGTATAATTTGCTGATTGGCGAGCGAACGGCCGAGCTCATCAAGACGACCCTGGGCAATGCGTATCCCCTGGGTGAGGTGCAGACCATGGCTATCAAGGGGCGCGACCTGGTGAGCGGTATTCCCAAGACCGTCGAGGTCAATTCCGACGAGATCCGTTCCTCCATCCAGGAGCAGGTGGACGCCATCGTGGAAACGGTGAAGATCGCACTGGAGCAGACGCCTCCCGAACTGGCTGCGGACATCGTCGACCGCGGGATCGTTATCACGGGTGGAGGAGCTTTGCTCAAGAACCTGGATCATCTGCTCCGGCTCGAGACCGGGCTCCCCATCACATTGACGGAGGATCCCCTCTCCACGGTAGTCCTGGGGTCCGGCAAGGCCCTGGAGGACTTTGACATCCTGAAGGCGGTTCTGACTTAGGGAGCCTCTTTGCGGCATTGATTCGGATCAAGAGGTTCGAAAAGCATGATTGGGTGGTTGCGTCGCCTGCGGGGCGCGTTCTTCGTCTTCCTTTTCCTCGCTGCTTTTTTTTACATATCTTCCCTCAACTTTAGACCCCCTGAACGAATGGACCTGCTGCAGCGCTTTGTCGTCGAGACGGTGGGCCCTTTCGTCAAATCCTTCGGCAACCTGTCGGGTCTGATTGAGGACGCGGTGAGCGAGTACGTCTGGCTGCGCCACGTTCGGGAGCAGAATGAAGATTTGCAGCTGAGAGTGGCGACGCTTGAACGGAAGGTGATTGAATATCAGGAAGCCTACATCGAGAACCTGAGGTTGAGGCGCCTCCTCGATTTCAGGTCGACGATCCAGGGAGAAGCCGTTGCGGCACAGGTGGTGGTTCACGATATGACGGGATGGTTCCAGACCCTCATCGTGGACAAGGGATTTCGGGATGAGATCGCGCCCGACATGCCCGTGGTGAACGACGAAGGCGTCATCGGTCGAATCCTGGATGTCTCCGACCATCATGCGCGGGTGCTGCTGATCACCGACCCGGGAAGCTCTGTGGATGCCATCGTCCAGAGAAACAGAGTCAGGGGCATCCTGAGCGGCAAAGACGCCAATGGCTGTGTTCTCAAATACATCAGGGGCAACCTGGATGTGCAGGTCGGGGACCTGATCATCACTTCGGGAAAGGATGGTCTCTTTCCCAAGGGACTGCGACTCGGCGTCGTCCAGGGGATATTCAAAGATCCCGTTGACCTTTTCCAGAAGATCGAAGTGAAGCCTCTGGTGAGGCTGAGCGCCCTTGAAGAGCTCCTGATCATCAAAAAGGGAATGGTCATTCCCGAAGTAACGGCAGGAAACTAGGAGATTGCCCCGGGTCATGAGCGTGAATGTCCATGTTGGCAAGACGGAGCCTGGCTGGGGGGCATCTGCCCGGGTTGTCCTCTACACCCTGGTCGTTTTTCTGGCCCAGGCGGTTTGGATTTGCCGGCTGCCGTATCCGGCCATCAGAATCGACCTCATGCTGCCTCTCATGTTCGGTGTCGCCATGGAGCGGTCGCTCACTGCAGGATTGGCCTGGGCACTGACGTGGGGCTTCGTCTTCGATGTGCTCTCGGGCAAGTTCTGGGGGTTTCACGTGGTATCCTATGTCGTGGCGGTGTGCCTGGTTCACATCTCCATCGAAAAGTTTGAATTCCGAAACCCGCTGTACCAGATGGTGGTGGTGGGGTGCTGTGCCCTCGGGCAGTCGTTCGTGCTCTGGCTTTACCTGCTCGTCGAGCCGCAGGCGGGCTCCCTGGATGCCGGAGTCTGGCAGAATCTTTTGTTTCGCTGCCTGGTCATGGCCGTGGCCTCGCCGCTGATCATTTACCCCGTCACCCGCTGGGGGGAAGTCTCGTCTTGAGGCAAAGTCAGCGAGCAAGGCGCACAAAGGTTACCCGACAATGGTTGATCCAGGCTCGAAGCTCGAAACCTCCCCACGGGAAGAAGTGACAGGCCCATGAGCTCCAAAAGCGAAAAGCTCCTCAAGCTGGAAAACCTGAAGCAGTTCAACTGGGAGGTGGCGGAGTCCGGTGCTTTTCAGAAGCACTATCTCCTGTTGATGGCGCTCGTGCTGGTGGTCCTCTTCATCTACATTCTCAGGCTCTGGCATCTGCAGGTGGTCCAGGGTCCCAAATACCGCTACCAGTCGGAAAACAACCGGATTCGCCTGGAGGATATTCCCGCGCCTCGCGGAATCATTTTTGATCGCAACGGGATACCCCTTGTCGAGAACCGTCCGGCTTATCATCTGCAACTGATCCGTGAGGATGTTCAGGACCTGAGCCAGACCATCCAGGAGCTGGCGCGCTTGACGGGGAGAAGTGCCGAGGAGTTTCAGGAGATCATCGAAGCCAACAGGCATTTGCCGAAATTTGTTCCGATCCGTCTGGCAGCCGACCTGGACCGGGACTGTCTGGCGCGCATCGAGGCGCAGCGGGTCAGGCTTCCGGGAGTGGTGATCCAGCTCGAGCCCAAACGAGAATACCGCTGCAACGGAACTGCGGCACATTTGATCGGTTACCTGAGCGAGATCGCCGAATCCGAGCTCAAGAGCGAAGCCTATCAGGGTTATGTGATGGGGGAGGATGTCGGCAAATTCGGGGTGGAGAGCGCGTTTGAAAAATACCTGCACGGCAAGCGGGGTGGGCGTCAGGTCGAAGTGGACGCCATTGGCAGGCGCCGGAGGGTGCTGGATGAAGTGCTCCCCATTTCCGGAAGGAATATCTGGCTCACCATCGATATCGACCTGCAGAGAGCGGCGGAGGACTGCCTCCAGGGACGGGTGGGCTCCATTGTGGCCATCGATCCCAACTCCGGTGCTGTCCTGGCTCTGGCCAACAACCCGGTCTTCGACCAGGAGAAATTCATCCGAGGTCTGAAGAAGGAAGAATGGCAGGAGCTCTCCAAAGATCGCACCCATCCCCTTTTGAACAGGGCCATCGGTGCCGCTTACCCGCCGGGGTCTACCTTCAAGCCCTTCGTGGCTCTGGCCGCGTTGAAGGAGGGTTTGATCTCGCCGGAGACGACCATCAACTGCCCCGGGTACTTTCCGTTCGGGAATCGTCGGTACCGTTGCTGGCGCGACCACGGGCATGGGGCCATGGAGCTGGAGCGCGCCCTTGTCCAGTCCTGTGACGTCTATTTCTACCAGACGGGCATGCGGCTCGGAGTGGACCGCATCTCGCAGTATGCCAACTACTTCGGTCTGGGGGAAAGAACGGGCATCGGACTGCATGGGGAGCACCCCGGACTCATGCCCACATCGGCATGGAAGCGGCAGGCCTTGGGAGTGCCCTGGCAAAAGGGCGAGACCCTTTCCGTGGCCATCGGGCAGGGATTCGATCTCGCCACTCCCCTTCAGATGACGCTGGGCTACTCGGCCATTGCCAATGGAGGCAATCTCTGGCAGCCGTTCGTCGTCAAGCGGATCGAAGGCAACGGACCCACCGAAGTGGACGACATCAAGCCCAAACTGAAGCGCAGGATTCCCATCGACGCCCGGTATTTCCAGCTGGTGCAGAAAGGCCTCCTGGGAGTGGTCGATGAAGCGAGGGGAACCGCCCACGGTATCAAGCACAAGGCGGTGTCCATCGCAGGCAAAACCGGCACCGCTCAGGTCGTCGGGCTCGCAGAGGGTGCCAACCGCAAGCTTTTGGAAAAGATCACCAAGCACAAAGACCGTGATCATGCATGGTTCGTGGGCTATGCTCCCGCGGAGGAGCCGCAGGTCGTGGTGGGTGCCATCATCGAGCACGGGGGGCATGGATCCTCGACTGCAGCGCCCCTTGTTCGGAAGGTTATTCTTTCTTACCTGGGACACGAGGTGGAGGATACTCCCCAAAAGAAGTGATGAGCTCCACGTTCAGGACAGGGAAGAGGATGTGAAAAGCCCATGATGGACCGCCGCTTGGTTGAGAACTTTGACTGGCCAATCATTGGCGTGCTGCTCGCCATCATCTCCATAGGGCTGATGAGCATCTACAGCGCTCTCTATCAGCAGATTCAGGCCAATCCCACCCACAACCTGTTCCTGAGGCAGGTCATGTGGCTGGCACTGGGCTTCAGTGTTATGTTCTGCTCCCTGCTGTTCGACTATCAGCGCCTGAGACGGTTGAGTCTGTGGCTTTACCTCTTCTTCCTCATTCTGCTGATCGCGGTTCTCGTCATCGGCAAAGAGGTCAACGGATCGAAGCGCTGGCTGGATCTGGGCGGCCTGCAATTCCAACCCTCGGAGTTCATGAAAATCGCGATCGTGATCCAGCTTGCCGCATACTTCTCATCCCAGGATATACAGCCCTACCCGAGTCTCAGGAAGCTCATTCTGCCGTTGATCATGATCTGTGTCCCGACGGTGCTCATCCTGGCCGAGCCCGACCTCGGAACGGCCATTTCGCTGCTGTCCATCTCGGGGACCCTTCTGTTTTTCATAGGGATTCGGTGGCGGTACCTCCTGACGGGCGCTCTGGTCATCATTCCCCTCATTTACCCCATTTGGGAGCACGTGCTCAAACCCTACCAGAAGATGCGCATCCTCATTCTGCTTCGTCCGGACCTGGATCCTCTGGGAGCAGGCTACCATATCCGGCAATCCAAAATCGCCATCGGTTCGGGAATGTTTGGCGGCAAAGGATTTCTCAACGGGACGCAGAACAAGCTTCACTTCCTGCCGGAGAAGCATACCGACTTCATTTTCTCCGTTTGGGCCGAGGAATGGGGTTTTTTGGGCTGCGTGGTTCTGCTGGTCCTCCTGGCCGCCCTCATCGCCCTGGCTTTTCGTGCTGCGCGGCGATCCAAGGACCGGTTCGGCTCGCTCCTTGTCGTGGGAATGGCCTCACTCATTCTCTGGCAGGCCCTCATCAACATTGGAATGGTCATTGGCGTCCTTCCGGTCGTCGGCATCACGCTGCCCTTCGTCAGCTACGGCGGATCTTCTCTGGTTTCCCTGTGTCTCGCGATCGGGCTGATCGAGAATGTGAGCATGCGCCGGTTCGTCTTCCAGATGCGCTAACGTCAGGGGACATGTGTCAAGGCGAAATCGAGTCGGGATACCGGATTTTTGGCGGGAAGCTGACGCGGCTCCGGAGCGCGCTGCGATTGTGATTTTTATTACTTTTTTGCTTGCGAACCCGATGAACTTGTGCTAATCGCTTCTCCCGTGCTTGGTGTCTCTTATTCCTAGCGCGTCTCAGCCTGTCCACCGGGAGGAGGAAAAGGAGGGAGGCGTTCACTCCGTGCAATATGTCACATACGGGCCAGAGCCATTCCATCAACTATCAGCAAGGCGCCTGCATGAGGAGCGAGGGAAGGGTAAAATGATCGACATTAACATCACACTCTTGATTCAAATGGTCAGCTTTCTTGTTTTTGTTTTCCTGATGAACATGGTGCTCTACCGCCCCATTCGCCGGATTGTGGCGGAAAGGCAAAGCCGCATCGAAGCCCAGCAGCAGGACATAGATAATGCCGAAGCTGAGAAAACGGCTGCCATCGAGGAGTTCGACTCCAAGATTCAGGAAGCTCGAATGCTGGGGCGCCAGCGCATTCAGGAGCTCAAAGCCGCAGCCTATGAGCAGGAGAAGGATATGATGCAGAAGGCCGCCGAGGACGGGGCAGCTCAGCTCCAGGTGCTCCGTGCCCGGATCCAGAAGGATGTGGCCAAAGCGTCCAAGGAATTGAAAACGCAGGTCAAGGCGTTCTCGGTGGATCTGGCACAGAAGATTTTGGGTAGGTCACTTTAATCAAGCAGGATGAGGGGGAGAAGTGATGAGGATGAAGACAGTATCCTTCCTCCTCGGCGCAGGTGTTGTGCTCGCCCTACAGGGCATCGCCTGGTGTTCCGAGGGAGGTGCCCACGAGGGTGGGCACGCGCTCAACTGGTTCGATCTGGCGCTGAGAACCGGGAATTTCGCAATTTTGGTATTCATTCTTTACCGGCTCCTGAGCAAGCCGATCAGCAACTTCCTCGTCTCCAGGCGCGAAGACATTCAGAAGCTTCTCGCCGATCTGGACGCCAAGAAGCGGGAGGCGGAGGAAATCAGTGCGCAGTACAAGTCCAGGCTCGCTGCGCTGGATGACGAAACCAAGAAGATCGTCCACGAGCTTCTGGCTGAAGGTGAGACCGAGAAGGCCAAGATCATCACCGCTGCCGAGAAGCAGGCTGAATATATCCGGCAACAGGCACAAATGGCGGCGCAGCAGGAAGTTAAGGCAGCCCGCGACAAGCTTCAGGAAGAGGTTGCCGCACTGTCCATCGCTGCGGCTGAGGAGATCCTGCGCAAGAAGATGAGGGCGGACGACCAGGATCGGTTGGTCAAGGACTTCATGACAAGGGTGGTGGAGGCGAAGTGAAGAACTTAGTCATTGCTAAACGTTACGCGAAGGCAATGTTCAGCCTTGCCCTCCAGGATGGCAAGATTGAGCAGTACGGGCAGGAACTGGACGCCTTCGTCCAGCTCATGACCCAGCTTCCGGAGCTCGCAGATGCCCTGCGAAACCCGCTGTATCCCGAAACGGCCAGGAAGTCGCTCTTTGCCACGGTCGCCAATAAGGTCGACCTTGCCCCAATCATCCGCAGCTATCTCAATCTGCTCATCGAAAAGCGACGCATCAACAATCTTTCAGAAATCAGCGACTTCTACCATCGACTGATCGACGAGCACCAGAACGTGGCGCGGGCCAAGCTTTCGGCTGCGACAAAGCTGGATGATCAGGCGATAGCGGATATCGCGGCGAGTCTTGAAAAGCTGACTGGTAAAAAGGTCGTCGTTGAGTTTGAGGTCGTCCCGAATTTGATCGGGGGGGTTGTGGCTCAAATCGGCGATTTGGTTTTGGATGGCAGTGTAAGGCGACAGTTGCTTAACTTTAAAGAAACTTTGAAGAGGGGTGCGTTGGGCTAATGGAAATCAGAGCCGAAGAAATCAGCCAGATTATTCGTGATCAAATCAAGGATTATGAGAAGAAGGTCGAGCTGAGCGAAACTGGACGAGTCATCTCCGTCGGTGACGGTATTGCCCGTGTATACGGCGTCGAGAAGTGCATGTCCATGGAATTGCTCGAGTTCCCTACCTCCCAAGGAGCAATCTTTGGCGTGGCCCTGAACCTGGAAGAGGACAATGTCGGTGTGGCCATCATGGGCGACGACACCCTCATCAAGGAGGGCGATGAAGTCAAGAGAACGGGCCGCATCGCTGAAGTGCCTGTCGGCGACGCGGTTCTTGGCCGTGTCATCGACCCGGTCGGCAATCCCATCGATGGGAAGGGCCCCATCGAGGCGAAGGAATTCGGCCGCATCGAGGTCATCGCGCCGGGTGTTATCGCCCGCCAGTCGGTCAACGAGCCCATGTACACGGGTCTCAAGGCCATCGACGCGATGACTCCCGTTGGTCGGGGACAGCGCGAACTGATCATCGGCGACCGCCAGATCGGCAAGACGGCTATCGCCGTCGACGCCATCATCAACCAGAAGGGCGGCGACATGATTTGTATCTATGTCGCCATCGGTCAGAAGAAGTCGACGGTTGCGCAGGTGGTTGAGGTTCTGCGCCGGCACGGAGCCATGGAGTATACAATCGTCGTCGCTGCCACCGCCAGCGAGCCCGCTCCCTTGCAGTTCCTGGCTCCCTTCGCCGGGACGGCCATGGGCGAATACTACCGCGACCGCGGCCGCCATGCCCTGATCATTTATGACGATCTCTCCAAGCAGGCCACCGCTTATCGCCAGGTCTCCCTGCTTCTGCGCCGTCCGCCTGCACGCGAGGCCTATCCCGGCGACATTTTCTACAACCACTCTCGCCTTCTGGAGCGTTCGTCCAAGTTGAACACGGAATTGGGTGGCGGGTCGCTCACCTCGCTTCCGGTCATCGAGACGCAGGCAGGCGACGTATCGGCTTACATTCCGACCAACGTGATCTCGATCACGGATGGTCAGATCTACCTTGAGCCGAGCCTCTTCTTTGCCGGTGTCCGGCCGGCCATCAACGTCGGCCTTTCGGTATCACGAGTCGGTGGCGCCGCGCAGACCAAAGCCATGAAGCAGGTGGCCGGCCGGCTCCGCCTCGACCTGGCCCAGTACCGCGAGCTCGAAGCCTTTGCGAAGTTCGGCAGCGACCTGGACAAATCAACACTGGCGCAGCTCAACCGCGGTATTCGTCTGGTCGAGCTTCTCAAGCAGCCGCAATATGTGCCCATGCCGGCCGAAAAAGAAGTCATGTCACTGTACGCGGGGACTCGTGGCCATCTGGACAACGTGCCCGTCAACAAAGTGGCCGAATACGAAACGCAGATGCTGAACTTTATCGAGCGAAAGTATCCGGATATCCTTTCCGAGCTCAAGGAAAAGAAAGTCATCAGCGACGATCTGGACCAGAAGATGAAGAGTGCGCTGGAAGAGTTTGCGGGGGTTTTCACAGCTTAATGTGCGTCAACCACAAAAAAGATAGATTACGGGAGCTCGTAGTATGGCGACCCTGAGGGACATCAAGAGAAAAATCGACGCCGTCAAGAAGACCTCGCAAATCACCAAGGCCATGAACATGGTCGCTGCCTCGAAGCTTCGTGGCGCTCAGGCGAACATGGAAGGGTTCCATCCGTATGCGACCAAGTTCAACGAAGTGATTCGGCGCCTGGCCTCTGGAGTGGAGGATGCCAGCTCCTATCCGCTGATCACGCCGCGTGAAGAGGTCAAGAAGATCGACGTGGTGCTGATCACGGCGGACAGGGGTCTTTGCGGCAGTTTCAACAACAACATCATTGCTCGGGCCGAGAAGTTCGTTCGTCAGCATTTAGCCGAAGGGAAGGAGGTCACTCTCTTCGCTGCTGGCCGCAAGGGCGCTGAATACTTTCGCCGTCGGAAATATGACGTGCGCAAGCGCATCACCGGCCTTTTGAACAAACCGAGCTACGGGGACGCTTTCGAGCTGGGACGAGATGTCATTGAAAACTTCGAGTCCGGGGCTACGGATGCGGTGTACGTCATTTACAGTCATTTCGTCAGCATGGCAAAGCAGGTTGCGACGGTGGTGCAGCTGTTGCCCATCGTTCCGGAGCAGGCTGAAGAACGGGCCGGGTATTTTGAATACCTTTTCGAGCCTTCACATGAGGCGCTTCTGAAGGACCTTCTGCCTAACTACGTGTACATTCAAATCCTCGAGTTCATGTATCAGACTGCAGTTGGGGAGCATGCCGCGCGAATGGCTGCCATGGAGAATGCAACGAGCAATTGTAAGGAATTCGTGCGCTCGCTGACATTGGTTTACAACAAGGCGCGTCAGGCAGGCATCACCAAAGAGCTGATGGATATCGTGGGCGGGTCGGAAGCCCTCAAATAAGGCAATCGAAGGTCTTGAGCCATATAACTCCAAGGAGGTAATAGCCCCATGAACATGGGAAAGATCGTTCAAGTCATTGGCAACGTCGTTGACGTCGAGTTTGAAGAGGGCAAGCTTCCGCCCCTCATGAGCGCTCTGTTCGTCAGCAATAAGGGTATTAGCCCCGATGAAGATAACCTGGTTCTCGAAGTAGCTCAGCACCTTGGCGACAATGTTGTGCGCACCATCGGCATGGACCTCACCGATGGTTTGGTTCGCGGCATGCCGGTTAAGGATTCGGGCAAGCCGATCATGATGCCTGTCGGGAGCGCTGTTCTGGGTCGCGTTCTCAACGTTGTTGGGCGCACAGTGGACGGCTTGGGGCCCGTCGTCACGGACAAAATGATGCCGATTCACCGTGCTGCTCCCGCTTTTACTGAGCAGGACACATCGGTGAAAGTTCTCGAGACCGGTGTCAAGGTCATCGACCTGCTGGTTCCTTTTCCCCGTGGCGGCAAGATGGGCATGTTCGGCGGCGCCGGCGTGGGCAAGACGGTCGTCATGATGGAAATGATTCATAACATCGCCATGCAGCACGGTGGTATCTCCGTGTTTGCAGGCGTGGGCGAGCGCACACGCGAGGGGAACGACCTCTATCACGAGATGAAGGATTCGGGCGTTCTTCCGCGCGCCGGTCTCGTCTACGGGCAGATGACGGAACCACCTGGAGCCCGAGCTCGCGTTGCATTGTCGGCTCTGACCGTCGCGGAGTATTTCCGGGATGTCGAAGGTCAGGACGTGCTTCTGTTTGTTGACAATATCTTCCGGTTCACCCAGGCTGGTGCCGAGGTTTCCGCTCTTCTCGGCCGCATGCCCTCAGCCGTTGGTTATCAGCCGACTTTGGGTACGGACCTGGGTGCGCTTCAGGAGCGCATCACGTCGACGACCAAGGGATCCATCACCTCGGTTCAGTGCGTGTACGTGCCCGCCGACGACTTGACGGACCCCGCGCCGGCTACAACCTTTGCTCACCTTGACGGCACCGTGGTTTTGTCGCGCCAGATTGCGGAGCTTGGAATCTATCCTGCGGTGGACCCCCTGGATTCCACGTCGCGCATCCTGGATCCCAACGTGCTGGGTGAGTTTCACTATAAGACGGCTCGTGAAGCACAGGTGATTTTGCAGAAATACAAAGACTTGCAGGACATCATCGCCATTCTTGGAATGGACGAGCTCTCAGATGAGGACAAGCTGACGGTCTCCAGAGCCCGAAAGATCCAGCGATTCCTGTCGCAGCCGTTCCACGTGGCTGAAACATTCACGGGTGTCGCCGGAAAGTATGTCAAGATGGAAGACACCATCCGTGGGTTCAACGAGATCTGCGAAGGCAAGCACGACGATATTCCCGAGCAGGCTTTCTACATGGTGGGCGGCATCGAGGAGGTTCTCGAGAAGGCCAAACAGATGGCCGCAGCTTAACCGAGGGAATGGTGACATATGGCTGACAAAATCCTGCTAGAGGTTGTCACTCCGGAGAAGACGCTCCTCAAGGAAATGGTGGATATCGTCGTAGCTCCGGGCGAAGAAGGCGAATTCGGCGTCCTGCCGAATCACATTCCCTTCCTGAGCAAGCTCAAAGTCGGCGAGCTGCGCTTCAGGATCGGGGGCAACACACGCTTCATTGCGATCATGGGTGGTTTTGCCGAGGTTCTTCCTGACCATGTGACAGTTTTGGCAACTGCGGCTGAAGAGGCCACGCAGATCGATGTGATCCGGGCCAAGGCTGCTCGCGAGCGTGCTGAGCGGCGGCTCAGGGAAGCCAGGGACCGATATGAGTTCGCGACGGCGCAGGCGGCTCTCCAAAGGGCCATTGCCAGGCTGAGGGTTTCGGAACGCCGATAGTTCCGAGTTTTCCAGAAGCTGATCCAAAGAAGGCCCCTCCATGTGGAGGGGCCTTTTTCGTTCATGCTTTACTCCCGCCTCACCTTGGTTCATAATCCGAGCGAGTTGTTATTGAAACAATTTTGGACGATATTCATACGAGTTTTCGTGCCGTGGATCTCGCTTCCAGAGTAAATTCCACGCGCGATCAGTCCAAATGGTACCGATAATGCTAAGGTGTACAGCACCGATCCTGGCGCGGCAAGGTTGCGCGGGCGGAGGATAGCAAAACGGCCTTATGGAGGAGATTCTATGTGCGGGATAGTCGGATATCTGGGAAGATCTGATGCTGTGGGTGTTCTTCTCGATGGATTGAGGAGGCTCGAGTATCGCGGGTACGATAGTGCCGGGGTCGCCGTCATGGAGGAAACGACCGGGGTTCAAATCGTCAGAAGTCAGGGAAAGATCTCCTCTCTGGAGAAGAGACTGGTCGATACACCCGTTCAGGGGACGGTGGGTATAGCTCATACGCGGTGGGCGACACACGGAAAGCCTTCGGATGAGAACGCACATCCCCATCGATCCGGGCCATTTGTGGTGGTGCACAACGGCATCATCGAAAACTACTCGGACATCAAAGCGAAGCTGGAAGGGGAAGGGTTTTCTTTCTCTTCGGAAACGGATACCGAGGTCATAGTAAAACTGGCCGAGCGGGAGCTTTTATCGGGGTTGAGCCATCGTGAGGCGATTGTCGCGGCACTTCGGCAGCTTCGGGGCAGTTATGCCGTGGTGTTTCTGAATGCGGAGAATCCACGCGAGCTTCTGGCTGCGAGGAAGGAGAGCCCGCTCATCCTGGCCCTGGGTGACGATGAGTATTATCTGGCTTCGGATGTGCCTGCCATTCTGCCCTACACGCGACGCGTGGTTTACCTCGAGGACGGCGATTTCGTTACGTTGAATGGAGAAGGGTACTCGATACAGGATCTGGATGGGACTCAGCACACCAGAACCGAGCACTATGTGGACTGGAACCCCATCATGGCCGAAAAGGCCGGCTACAAGCATTTCATGTTGAAGGAGATCCACGAGCAACCGAATGCGATCATCGATACGTTCAGAACCGCCGTTGAATTCAACAGCAGGCAGATCGTGCTGCCTGATCTGAAGCTTCCCCAAGAAGAAATCCGAGGGATCGAGAAGATCTTTCTCGTCGCGTGTGGCACTTCGTATCACGCCTGCCTGGTTGGCAAGTACATGATCGAGAACCTCTGCAAGATCCCGGTAGAGGTCGATCTGGCGTCTGAGTTCCGTTACAGGGATCCGCTCCTTGACCAACGGTCGCTCATGCTGGTCATCAGCCAGTCGGGGGAGACCGCGGACACGAAGGCTGCCCTCCAGGAGGCTGCCGCCAAAGGTGCCCACTGCAGGGCCATCGTCAATGTGGTAGGCAGCAGTCTGGCGCGCATGGCCGGAGGGGTCATTTACACGCATGCAGGGCCGGAGATTGGCGTGGCGTCAACCAAGGCCTTCACCGCCCAGCTCATCGCCCTGTATCTGTTCGCCTTGTACTGCGCCCAGGCCCTGGGGCGCCTGGACCGTGATGCGGCGGGAGAGTACATCCAGGAGCTCGTGGAACTGCCGGGCAAAATCGAGCAGCTCCTCTCGGATTCCGAAGTCATCAACGACTGGGCCAGGCGCTACATGCATGCTCAGGACTTCCTCTATCTGGCAAGAGGGGTTCTGTTTCCCGTGGCCCTGGAGGGCGCTTTGAAGCTGAAAGAGATTTCCTATATTCACGCTGAAGGCTACGCGGCCGGGGAAATGAAGCACGGTCCCATTGCGCTCATCGACGAGAACATGCCGGTCGTGGTCCTGATGCAGTCCGGACCGATCTTTGAGAAGATGTTGAGCAACGTTCAGGAGGTCATGGCCAGGGGGGGGCAGATTCTTGCCCTGGTCGAAGGGAGAACGGATCAGAAATTGGGGGCAGCCTCCTCTCAACTGGTGCTTCCGAAAACCTCTGAGTGGCTGGCTCCGGTACTGTTCACCGTTCCGCTGCAGCTTCTGGCCTACCACATAGCTGTGTTGCGAGGTACGGATGTGGATCAGCCTCGAAATCTCGCTAAGAGCGTGACTGTTGAATGATATGAGGTGCGAACCGAATCGGCCATCATTTCCGGAAGACTTTCAGCTTGACGCGCATTTTTCCTTCCGGATAGAATACTTGCGGCAATCGGGTCCGTCCAGACACTCATGAATGGGAGCGAGCCTGCCAGAGGTGAGCGTACCTCGCCCCGACACATTACACCGGGCATTCAGTGGAAAAGGGCTGGGTCATTTGAGGGCAGTGCTGAACCTGGTTGAGAAGCTCATAAAAGGCGGTTGATTCTCTGTACGATCTCCTAGGCGGGAGAACGAGGCTTTTTCCGGTTTTTGTCGGGAGCCCCGCAGAAGCAAAGAGGTTTCGGCGGTCCCGATATGAATAGAAAGGGTTGTCTTTCTGCGATGGAAGGGCGGGTCCCGCTCCTTCGGCCCCGCGCTGTTGCTCGGCGATTTCCGCGCAATGGAAGCTCACCCTTTACGAAAAGCATGTGGTGGCTTCATGAACGAGGCTACGAGATCACATGTGGCATTGAGACCCCTGCTGTGCTCGTGATCGGCGGAACGTCCTTGACCCAACATTAATCATTTTGGGGGCTCTTCCTCGGTCCGGTGTGCAACTCCCGCGCGGAGTTGCCTGAAGGATCGACAGGGCGCCCACCTGAACCCTTAGAGGTTCATGGCCGTCTGCTGACACGGCATTATGTGGGGGTTGCCTTCCTGCCTTTTTGGCCCCTATGGGGCCGCTTGCTCCCGCCTTTCCTTTCATTGAGCTTTTATCGGCTGGTCCGGCACGAGATTCTGACTTTCCCTGGGGTTCCATGATCTCCGGTCCCGGTGAGTATCCATGCCCCCTGTGGGAAGTCCTGGCTGCTCTATTGGAGACGGCATCCTACGGACTGATTCACGATGTTCTCCTGGAAGATATCGAAAGGAACGGTGGCATATGTCATATGCATGGGGAACAGTCCTCGTTCTGGTGGGGACACTTTTTGGTGGGCTGTGCGGCTTTCTGGTCCGGCAGTATTGGCTTGAGCGGCGTCATCGGCAGCTCAACGACCAGGCGGCGAGCATCCTTGCGGACGCTCGAAAAGAGGCGGAAACGATCAAGAAAGAGGCAATCTTACAGGCTAAGGATACCCTCTTTCAAATGAAGGCCGATTTCGAGCGCGAGACCAAGGAGTCCAAAAAGGAGCTCCAGGCTCTCGAGAAGAGGATTCTTCAGAGAGAGGAGAATCTGGACAAGAAGTCCGAGGCCCTGGACAAACGAGAGTCTGCGTTGGCCAAAAGGGAGAAGACTTCGCTTCAGCAGGAAAAGGAATTACAGGACCAGCAGAAGCAGTTGGATGAGTTGATCGAGCATCACCGGCGCGAGCTCGAGAATCTGTCCGGGATCTCCACCCAGGAAGCGAAGGAGATGTTGATCAGCTCCATCGAGAACGAAGCTCGACACGAGGCGGCCCTGGCGGTGAAGAAGATGGAGACAGAGGCCAGGGAGACCGCTGACCGCAAGGCCAAGAATATCATCTCTCTCGCCATTCAAAGGTATGCCGGCGATTATGTGGCGGAGAAAACGGTATCGGTGGTCAACCTTCCCAACGAGGAGATGAAGGGGCGCATCATCGGGAGGGAGGGGCGGAACATACGCGCCATCGAAGCGATCACGGGAGTGGATCTCATCATCGATGACACTCCGGAGGCCGTGATTCTTTCGGGCTTCAATCCAGTACGGCGGGAAGTGGCGAGGATTTCTCTGGAGAGGTTGATTTCCGATGGAAGGATTCACCCGGCCCGCATCGAAGAAATCGTTGAAAAAGTCAATGTGGAGATTGAGACCTCCATCAGAGAGGCGGGGGAGCAGGCAGCCTTTGACGTCGGCGTACACGGAATTCATCCCGAGCTCATCAAGCTCATCGGAAAACTGAAATATCGCACCAGTTATGCACAAAATGTGCTGCAGCACTCGAGGGAAGTGGCCTTCCTCTGCGGGATCATGGCTGCTGAGCTCGGACTCAATGAAAAACATGCCAAGCGCGCTGGGTTGCTCCACGATATCGGTAAGGCCATCGATCACGAAATGGAGGGGACGCATGCCACGATCGGGGCTGACCTGGCTCGGCGGTACGGGGAGTCGGGGGCCATCGTGCATGCCATAGCGGCCCACCATGAGGATATACCTGCTGAAGATGTGGTCTCCGTGCTTGTCCAGGCAGCGGACGCCCTGTCGGGAGCCAGGCCCGGGGCCAGGAAAGAATTGCTGGAGACCTACGTCAAGCGACTGGAAGATCTGGAGCGGATTGCGACCTCGTTCAACGGGGTCGGGAAAGCTTATGCTATCCAGGCCGGCAGGGAGCTGCGCATTATCGTGGAGAGCAATGCGGTGAACGATGCCGATATCGTGATGCTCAGCCGGGATGTGGCCAGGCGGATCGAGAATGAGCTGACGTATCCCGGGCAGATCAAGGTGACGGTCATCCGGGAGACCAGATCCGTCGAATTCGCCAAGTAGAGGCAGTATCGAGCCTGTCTGTCGAGCTCCGTTCACCCCGGAGCTCGTTTTTTTCAATGCGGGGATTCTGTTCATGAAGGAGGCGGCTCAGGTGGTTGAGCAGGATAACGTCTTTGACGTACTCAATGAGAGGGGCTACGTGGCTCAGTCCACGGATGTGGACGAGATCCGGGAGCATCTCGGGAAGGGAAGGACATGCTATGTCGGTTTTGATCCGACCGCTGACAGCCTGCACATAGGGCACCTGCTACCCATCCTGGCCCTGGTCCATATGCAGCGCCAAGGCCATCGCCCGGTCGCGCTCGTGGGTGGAGGAACCGGGCTGGTGGGCGACCCGAGCGGCAAGACCGAGATGCGCCAGATGCTCACGCTGGAGCAGATCGACGCCAACGCCCAGGCCCTCAAGAGCCAGCTTTCAAGCTATCTCGATTTTTCCGATGGCCGGGCCCTGCTCATGAATAACGCAGACTGGCTGGTGGGGCTGCCCTACATCGACTTTTTGAGAGATATCGGCAGGCATTTCAGTGTGAACCGGATGCTGGCTGCCGAGAGCTATAAAGCACGGATGGAGACGGGGCTCAACTTCATTGAATTCAACTACATGCTGCTTCAGGCCTACGACTTCTTGCATCTCTACACGACGCGGGACTGCACGATCCAGATGGGTGGCAACGACCAGTGGGGAAATATAGTGGCTGGTATCGAGCTCATTCGTCGCAAAGCTGGAGGGACGGGGCACGCTTTGACTTTCCCTCTGCTCACCACGGCATCCGGGCAGAAGATGGGTAAGACGGCGTCAGGGGCCGTTTGGCTGAGCCGGGACAAGACAAGTCCCTACGACTTCTATCAGTACTGGGTCAATACGGACGATCGAGATGTTCAGAAGTTCCTGAAGCTTTACACCTTCCTCCCCCTGAATGAGGTTTTGGGAGCGGCGGGCTTGGAGGGCCATGAGCTGAATGCCTGTAAGTCGATCCTGGCGTATGAAGTGACACGGATCGCTCATGGTCCCGAAGAAGCCGTGGCCGCTCACGAGGCTGCAGGCCGCCTCTTTGGCCGCCGATCACTCCCCGCCGATCTGTTGCCATCGAGCTCGGTTCCCCGCGAGGCGGGGGGGGAAGAAGCGGCGGTGCCGACCACGGGCATTGCAGTTGGACGGTTGGAGTCGGGCATTCCCGCCTTTGAGCTTTTTGTGGAGACGGGCTTGTGTGCAAGCAGAGGTGCTGCAAGGCGCCTGATCGAGCAGGGTGGAGCCTATCTTAACGATCAGCGACTGAGGTCCTTCGATCAACGGGTGAGTGCGGCCGACGCGAGGTCCGGGTCGATTTTGCTTAAGGCGGGGAAGAAGAAGATACACCGGATCAACCTTTTGGATTGACGCCTTGGCGGGGATGGATGGAGCCTGCTTGCCACGGGCTGCGAGGCCCGGCCGTGCAAACCGGACATTTCCTGTGCTACAAGTGCGGACATTTTATTTGCTCCTGACAGAGCTCGAATTTTTCGTTGACAGAGCATGCCTGGTTGGTATATTAAGCTTTTCCGTTGCAGGGGACCTGATAGGCAAGCTCGGAACAACGTTGCCGAAGGAATGGCAAAAAAAGGTTGACTTCGAAAACGCCATTATGTATAAAGTAAATTCCCTGTTGTGTGGGAAACGCACCAAAAACCTTGCTCTTTGGAAACTAAATAGTGGGTAAGCATTAAGAGATGGGCCTAGCGAGTACTTTGAGAAAAGCAGGAAAGAACTGGAGAGTTTGATCCTGGCTCAGAATGAACGCTGGCGGCGTGCTTAACACATGC
>JBFYYO010000003.1:0-59045 GCA_041310025.1 Syntrophobacterales bacterium | reverse complement strand
AATTCGCAAACGTCATCCCGGCAGTCCTTTAGCCGGGATCCAGGTTTTTCTGTGGATTCCGGCTTGAAAACTGCCGGAATGACGACTCAAATGTTGAGCGCTTTATTGTGCTGCCCTGTACTAAGCGGAGCTTGCCCGTGGCACCCTCCAGGCATGAGCAATGAGCTTAATTCAACAGCATTGACGGCGAGGGGTCCTTCCAAAATACTTCAGCAGCAGTCTCTCGTGATCCCGCGGTCCACCCTGAGCCATGAAAAAGCCCATATTCGGGCTGGTTTTCAACCAGAGACTCGAGACGCAAGACCCGAAACCCCACTCAGCAGACCCATCAGGCTTGAGGGTGAAGGCTCAGGCGATCTGCATCAACTCGATGTCAAAAAAGAGATCCTGACCCGCGAGGGGGTGGTTGGCATCCAATGTCACGCTCGCTTCTGAGGTCTCCCTGATGATGAACATCTGAGTGAGTCCATCCGGACGTCGAACTTCCAGTTGCAGACCGACCTCGGGTTGCATGTCAGGCGGAAACCGGTCCCGACCCACCTCCAGGACGAGATCCTCCCGATACGCCCCGTAGGCATCTGCAGCCAGTATCTTCGTGTTCCTCGACTCGCTTACGGTCATCCCGATGACGGTCTGCTCGAACCCGGGAATCAGCTGCCCTTCGCCAATGGTGAACTCAAGAGGATCCCGTTCCCTCGAAGAGTCAAACACCGTGCCGTCCTCCAGTGTTCCCGTGTAATGCACCTTGACCGTGTCACCCTTCTTTGCGGGTGTCGCCATGCCTTCTCTCCATTCTGCTGTCGCCAACCATGCGCACTGATTTCTCCCGGGCCACCAAACGGGCTGTCGGCTGACGCCCCGTAAACACCCATTCTTCCGAATACTCATAGCATCGGCTGCAATGAATCTCCAAGTTTTGTTTCTTTGAGGGCTGCGAAGGGGAATCAGGACAGGAAATGCTCACTGTCAAGAAAACGTCATCGACAGAGTGGAAATTTCACTGGGGGAGTTGCTCGGAGAGCGAGCCACATTCCATGAACAAGACGTGCAGGAGTTTGTTGGAAGCCCGAACCGCTCAGGCGCCGATGGCCACGAAATCCCCTTCGAGGAGACCGGCGCTTTGTCCCTCGAAGAAAAGCCTGACGGCCACGGGAATCCGCGCCCGATTCTTGCGTTTGAGCACTTTGACAAATCTCTGCCAGGCGGTTGAATCCTCGACGGTCGAGAGAGCCGTGAATTCGCCGGGGATGGGACGGTCGTAGTTCATCGTATTCCTCTGGATCACCACACTGCTCTGGATGCCCTCCTGCCTGAGACGCACATAGACAAGCGCCCAGCCGGCCAGAATGGCGACGGCTGACATGCTCCCGCCAAAAACCGTATCCTGATGGTTGATATTCGGCTGGAGGGGCGCCGTCAGCTGAACCCCATCCCAACCTGCGTTGAGGACCTGGACCCCCATGGTCTTGGACAAAGGAATCTGTTCGTACAGGTACTCTTCCAATTCACGGCAGTCCACGGCTACTCCTCTGTACGGAAGAACCTCGGTCTCGGCGGCAGAGCACCTGAGGGCCGGTGAGCCCAAAGGCAGTCTGCCTATCTCAAGAGCGCACGGAGCCAGACTCAACAATGATGGCGAGCTGTGTTTCTCCGGGGTTTCGACTTTGTCGGACAATACCATCAATAACCGCCTCCATTCACGACAGATGCAGGACCATTTCAGCTCCGTGCGGAAAACGAAAACCAGAGGCACGGGCAGGCTCAGATGAAGAACATGGCAGGAGCAAAGACTCTCGATGAAGCCAACACCAAATCCCCCAACCAAGACCCACCGGCCTTCGCCAGCTGAGCTTTGCTTTAGCAATACTGAGACCAACCTAAGCATGGTTCCGTGTGCTGTGCACTCCTTGGCGTCAGAAATTTCGAAGCGGGACGACACACTGGAAACAGTTGTCAAATCGATGGCCGCTGTATAACATCGGTCGTGACTTTGAACAAGCAGGGAGGGCATCGCGTGATCTTCGCACAGGCGACGGGTTGATCGTGATGGAGGACTTTTACAGGGATTTCGGGGTGCTTCAGGCCACTGAGCAGGAAGGAGTGGATTACCGCATTCACACTCGACGGGGTGAGTCCGGAATCGCAGTGATGGCTCTTCACGGAGGCGACATCGAGCCCGGCACCTCTGAGGTCGCCGCCGCCCTGGCATCCCCGCTCCACAGCCTCTATCTTTTTGAAGGCCTGAAGGACAGGCGCAACCTGCAGTTGCATCTGGCCAGCACCCGCTTCGACGAGCCCAGGGCGCTTCAGCTTGCTCAGGAATCAGACTGGGTCATGACGATTCACGGCTGTTCCGGGAAAGACGCCACGATTCTGGTGGGAGGCCTGCACACCCCTCTGGTCTGCCGCATTCGAGACAGCCTCTCCTCGGCCGGGTTCCGGGTGGACACTCGCAGCGGCCTCCAGGGACTCAACCCTCAGAACCTCTGCAATCTCGGCAGAAGCGCCGGAGGGGTTCAGCTGGAGCTCTCATCCGGCCTGAGGAGAGCCATGTTCCTGAATCTCACCCGGTCGGGGCGGAGGTTGACCACAGCCATTTTCAGCCGGTTCGTGGCAGTCCTGACATCCACACTGCCATGCTGAAGAACACCTTTTGCCATTTGCCGGGAATCGGCATCCAGACCGAACGTAAGCTCTGGAGCTCGGGAATCACCTCCTGGGAGCACCTGCTGGCGGCTTCGGCTTCCGACGTCCCCATGTCCCTGGGGCGGCTTCGACTGGCACTGCTCCACCTCGAGGAATCCTTCGTCCAATTCGATCAAAGGAAACCTCTCCATTTCCAGCAGAGCCTGCCTTTTGATCAACATTGGCGGCTGTTCGCCGACTTTCGCGACCTCGCCGTCTTTCTGGATATCGAGACCACCGGCATGGGAGGGCCCTGGGACCACATCACCACCATCTCCCTCTACGACGGCCGCAGCATCTCCTGCTACGTGCATGACGACAATCTCCTTCAGTTTCGGGAGGACATCGAGCGATACGGCCTCGTCATCACCTACAACGGCAAGACCTTCGACTTCCCCTTCATCCGCCAGACTCTGCGCTCGCCCATGAACCATGCCCACATCGACCTGCGTTACGTGCTCAGAAGCCTCGGATACCGAGGGGGGCTCAAGGGCTGCGAGAAACAGCTCGGTATCGCCCGGGAGGATCTCGATGGGGTTGACGGGCTGTTCGCCGTCCACCTGTGGCGCGAATACCTGAGGACCTGGGACCGGAAGGTGCTCGACACTCTCCTCGCCTACAACGTGTTGGACGTGGTCAACCTCGAGCCTCTCATGGTCCAGGCCTGCAACGCCAAGCTCAGCGAAACCCCTTTTGCGGACCAGCACTTTCTCTGCGCACCCACGAGACCGGACTTGCCATACCTGCCCGATCAGGGAACAATAGAAAGAATTAGACACGCAATCATGACGACCTTTTGGCATTGATGGAGGGGTCCTATGCTGAAAACAGGCCGCAGGGTGCTCCGGCCCATGAGATCATCCGTAAACCTCCTCTGCTTTCTCCTCCCGCTTCTGATCCTTCTTCCGATTCCAATGCCACAGGCTCATCTCTGGTCCCCGGCCTTCGCCGAAGAAATCCGGGAATCCGCCATCGCCGGCTCCTGGTATCCGTCGTCACCTGCTGCGCTTCGGGAGCAGATCAACGGTTTCCTGAGCAGGGCTCCTTACCCGAAGCCATCCGGGCGCCTGGTCGCTCTCATTTCCCCCCACGCCGGCACCGCCTATTCGGGCCAGGTGGCGGCCCATGCCTACAAGCAGATCGGACCCGATCCGAAGCACGAGACGGTCCTGATCCTGGCCCCGAGTCACCGTGCGCGTTTTTCCGGTGTGGCCGTCCACGACCGCGGCGGGTTCCGCACCCCTCTGGGAGTCGTGCCTCTGGATCAGAAGCTCATCGAGGATCTCAAAAAGCGGGAATCCCGCATCCGCTATGTGCCCGACGCTCACACCCTCGAGCACTCGCTGGAGATTCAGCTCCCCTTCCTGCAGGTGGTCATGCCGGGCTTCAAGCTGGTTCCGCTCCTCATGGGCGAGCAGGACCTGCCGACCTGTCAATGGCTGGCCGAAGCCATTGCCGATTCCATCCGGGGGAAGCCCGTCCTGGTGGTGGCAAGCTCCGACCTTTCCCACTTCCACGATTCCGAGAAGGCCCGAAAACTGGATCAGGTCGTGGTGGAGCGCACCGCAGCCTTTGATCCCCAGGGACTGAGCCGGGATCTGAGCTCGGGCAAGTGCGAGGCCTGCGGCGGAGGCCCCATGGTGACCGCCATGCTCGTCGCCCGCAAGCTTGGAGCTGACCGCTCCCAGGTGCTGCAGTACGCCCATTCGGGAGATGTGACGGGGGAGCAGAGCCGTGTGGTCGGTTACATGGCCGCCGCGCTGTGGGCCGAACCGGATGCCGGGAGTGCGGAAAGACCTGCGGATGGAGTCAAGGCGGGCATGGACCTCGGCCTGACCCCGGAGGAAAAGGTCTTGCTCCACCGCATTGCACGTGAAAGCATCGAGGCCCGCTGCAGGCGAGAGGATCCCCCGCGACTGGAGGTGAATGCTGCGCGCTTGAAGGAGCCCAGGGGCGCCTTTGTCACCCTCAAGAAGAATGGGGAGCTCCGGGGGTGCATCGGCCACATCGTCGGAGACCTCCCCCTGGATCAGACCATCTCCGAGATGGCCGTGGCTGCGGCTTTTCACGATCCGCGGTTTCCCTCCTTGACGGAGGATGAGCTCAAGGGGCTCCAGGTGGAAATATCCGTCCTGACCCCGCTCAAGCGCATTCACAGCATGGAAGAGATCAGGGTCGGCACGCACGGGATCTACATGAAACGAGGCGGAAGATCGGGCCTGCTCCTGCCCCAGGTGGCGGCGGAGCAAGGCTGGGACTGCAGCACGTTCGTCGAGAGCACCTGCCGCAAAGCCGGACTTCCCCGCGACGCCTGGAAAGACCCGGAGACCGAGATTTACGTCTTTTCGGCGGACATCTTCTGACGGCAGACTGCGCTGCGACAGTCCAGGATCGAAAGCTCCGTTTTTCACCACAAAGGCGCAAAGATCGCAAAGGGTTTAAAAAGGCCTTGTTCCGGGGTTTCTTTGGTTCCTTGGCGTCCTTGCGGCAAACAGGAAATCGGCAGAACCTTTTCTCAACCAGCACAAGAAGGGAAGCCACGATGGCCTCCATGGACCGACGCTGTTTTCTCAAGCATTGCGGCCGTTGCGCGATTTTTCTGGCCGGTGTCGAGATGCTCGACACGGTGGGTTTTGACGGAACCGCCCTGGCCCAGGGCCTGCAAAAAGGGCTCGTCCACCGCAAGCTCTCCCCCTACTTCACGCCATTGGATGGTGAAAGGGTTCGCTGCGAGCTCTGCCCCAGGGAATGCGAGGTGGAAAAGGGTGAGCGCGGCGAGTGCGGGGTTCGGGAGAACGTGGACGGAAAATACTATTCCCTCGTCTACGGAAACCCCTGCGCCGTCCACGTGGACCCCATCGAAAAGAAACCGTTCTTCCACGTCCTTCCGGCGACCAGCTCGTTTTCCATCGCAACGGCGGGATGCAACCTTCACTGCAAGTTCTGCCAGAACTGGGAGATCTCGCAGGCACGACCGGATGAAACGTACAACCATGACCTCCCCCCCGAAGAAGTGGTGAAACAGGCGGCGCGATACCAGTGCCGGTCCATCGCGTCCACCTACGTCGAGCCCACCATCTTCATCGAATACATGCTCGACATTGGAAGGCTGGCCAAAGAGCAGAAGATTCTCAAGGTGATCCACTCCAACGGCTTCATCAACCCCGCCCCCCTGAAAGATCTCTGCAAGGTCCTCGATGCTGCCTGCATCGATCTCAAAGGATTCACGGACGATTTTTACCGGGAGGTCACCGGAGGAAGCCTGAAGCCCGTCCTCGAGACCCTCAAGCAGCTCAAGGAGAACGGGGTGCACACGGAGCTCGTGAACCTCATTGTTCCCACCAAGAATGATTCCATGGACGAAATCCGGTCCATGTGTCGCTGGATCAGGACCGAGCTCGGGCCGGACGTCCCCCTCCACTTTTCCCGCTTCTACCCGCTCTACAAGCTCAAGAGCCTTCCGCCGACCCCTTTGGCCACCCTCGAGGCCGCCTGGAAAACAGCTCTTGATGAAGGACTGCATTACGTGTACATCGGCAATGTCCCGGGCCATCCGGCGGAAAACACGACCTGTCCCTCATGCAGGAAGACCGTCATCGAACGGAATGGGTATCAGATCCGGAACGTCAGCCTCATTGAGGGGCGCTGTCAGTTCTGCCGGCATCCCATCAGGGGGATCTGGGCCGTTTGACCCTCACAGCGTGTAAAGGCGAGCCGAGTCCGCGAGCCATGGACCTTCGTCCAAAGACCGCCCCTGGTCGCCCCCGGGAAACGTGTTTCGGAGCATAGCCATTTCACTCAGAATCCCCGGAACATCATGAGCGACGGAAGAAACCGGCAGGAAACTTCACGAATCCTTTTTGCAGAAGGCTCCCTGACACGACAGCTGCTCGAACGGCTGGGCTTTCCCTTTTCGGTCCTCGGCATCACCCTTTTGCTGGGCACCCTGGGATTCTACGCCATCGGTTTGGGGCGATGGAGCCTTTTCGACTGCGCCTACATGACCAGCATCACCCTGACCTCGGTCGGCTACGGTGAAATCCTGGACCAGATGGGAACGGATGCCCGCCTTTTCGCCATGGCGCTGATGTGGACCGGCATGGGGGTGACGCTCTACGCCATCTCGACGATCACGGCTTTTCTGGTGGAGACCGATTTTCGCAGAATCCTCAGGGAGCGACGCATGGAGAAAAAGATTGCGGCACTGCGGGGGCACGTCATTGTCTGCGGCCTCGGGAAGACGGGTTTCAACATCGTCCAGGAAATGCACGCCACACGGCGCCAGTGTGTGGCTATCGATGACCAGCCCGAAAACCTTCAGAGGACGCAGCAGCGCTTCGAGGAGCTTTACTGCCTCTTGGGCAATGCCACAGACGAGGCGATTCTGCGGCGTGCCGGGATCGAGAATGCGGGTGGCATCATCGCGGCCCTGAAAAACGACAGCGACAATCTGTTGATCACCGTTCAGGCGCGCTACATCAGTCCAGGCATCAAGGTCGTGGCCCGGTGCGAGGAAAACAGCCTCGCCGACAAATTCTACCGGGCGGGGGCCAACTACGTCGTCAACCCGGCTTTCATCGGAGGCATGCGGATGGCGAGCGAAATCCTGCGGCCCCACGTGGTGAACTTCCTGGACCGCATGCTCCGCAGCCGCGACGGCTCCATCCGCGTGGAAGAGGCCGTCATTTGCGAGCACTCCGCCTGGGCGGGCCGCTCCCTGAGGGAGTTGGACATACACCGCAGGACCGGCCTGCTGGTGATCGCCATGAAGCAGCCGGACCGGGATGAATTCGAGTACAACCCGTCCGCAGACGAGATCCTGAAGGTGGGCACCGTCGTCATCGTGATCGGGAACGCCGAGCAGATCAGCTTGCTTCGCAAATTGTGCACGGCGGGCAGGTAGTTCGTTCAGCCTGCACCGCCCCAGTTTGACAGGCCTTCCACGAAAGATTCGGGGATTTCACTCAGGAAGCGGCTTCGGCGCGTGACCTCCCCCCTTCGCGTCCTGCACCAGGAGAGGTGCAGGTGATCAGAGGCACGGGTCATGGCCACATACATGAGACGCCGCTCCTCTTCGACTCCCTCGTCGTCGGCGTCATCCCCGTCCTGATCGGGCAGGGATCTCTGGTGGGGCAGAATGCCCTCCTCCACCGACACGACAAAGACGGCCCTGAACTCCAGCCCCTTGGCCGCATGGATGGTGGAGAGCCGTATGCCTTGCTTGTCATCCGATGCGTCCTGATCTTCCCGGAGAAGTGCCGCGTCCTCGAGATAGTCGGCGATGCTGCTTTTGGAGGCGGCATCGGAGATCATCTCCCGGATGTTTTCCCTGCGCGTCTCAAAATCTTCCGGATTTTCGGCAATGCTTTCGAGATGCCTCTCATAGCCCATTTCCCGGACCACGCGCTCCATGGCCACGGCCGGAGGCTCGGCACGCAGCGAATCAATGAAGCTGAGGAGCTCCTCCAACGCCGCAGCCGTCTTCTTGGGGATCAAGCCTTTGGCGATGGCGAAGCGGCACCCCTCCCGGAGGGACGCGTCCCTCGCCCTGGCCGCCAGGATCTTCTTCATGGCGCCCGGCCCCACACCCCGCCTGGGCACGTTGACGATCCGCTCGAAGGAGAGATCGTCCTCGGGATTCACGGCACAGACGAGATAGGCGTTGATGTCCTGGATCTCTCGCCGCTGGAAGAAGCCCTGGGCTCCCACCATGGCGTAGGGAACCCGGGCGGAGCGAAGAGCGCGCTCGAAAGGAAGGGATGTGTACTTGGTGCGGTACAGGATGGCGATGCTCTCCGGGGGGACCTTCCTGTAATTGGCATACTCCCAGCATTTGCCGGCCACCCAGCGGGCCTCGTCCCCTTCGTCGGGGAAGACCTCCACCTGGACGGGCTCCCCCTGCCGGCCGCTGAAACAGTGCTTCTCCATCCTGAACCGGTTGTGGGCAATGAGCGCGTCCGAAGCAGCCACGATCTGGGCTGTGGACCGATAGTTCTCCTCCAGCCGAAAGATGCGGGTGCCGGCATACTTCTCAGGGAACCGGATGAAATGGGCGGGATCGGCACCCCGGAACTTGTAGATGCTCTGGTAGTCGTCGCCGACCACCGTGAGGTTGCCGTTCCGAAGGAGCAGGTCCACCACCTCGTTCTGGATCCCGTTGGAATCCTGGAATTCGTCGATGAGAATATAATCGAAGGACTCCCGATAGCCGGCCCGGATCTCAGGGTGCTTGACCAGGAGATCCCGGGTGAAGAGCAGGATGTCGTCGAAGTCCACCGAGTTGTTCCGGGCCAGGGCCTCGTTGTAGAGGTCGTAGATCTCCAGCTTCCTGGGAGCTCGCCCCGAAGCCTTGACGAATTGCACGGGATTCCCGGAATTCTTGGCGTTCGAGATCATGGAGGAGGCAGCGTAGAGGTATTTCCTGTCCAGATCCAGCTCCGCCAGAATCTTCTTCAAATGGGTCTTCTGCTGGGATTCGTCATGGATGAGCAGGGGTTTGCGGTATCCGAGAAGCTCACAGTGCTCCTTCAGGATTTTGAAGCACGCACTGTGAAAGGTGCGAACCCAGGGGAAGCTCCGGGGTCCCATCCCCGTCGCCTCCTTGAGCCGGGCCTTCATCTCCGAGGCGGCTTTGTTCGTGAAGGTGATGGCCAGGATATTCGCCGGGTCCATCCCCAGCTCGTTCACCAGGTAGGCGATCTTGCCGGTGAGCGTCCTCGTCTTGCCGCTTCCGGCCCCCGCCGTGACGATGGCCGGGCTCGACACATGGGTGACGGCTTCCCTCTGAGCCGCCGAGAGATGAACCAAAGACATCCACTCACTCCTTGCATGTGAATCCGATTCACGGGGAGATCACACCCCTGACCCAAGACCGGCCACGAACCCTATTACAAGCGTGGATATCCCTCAAGGACAAAGTCACTGCTCTGGCAGTCCGCAGCATTCTTCGGGAATGGAGCTCTGAGCGATTCGCGGGATGGCTCATGAAACCCATTGCCGTTTCGGCTCCAATGCGTTCTATTGTGCGCACAGTGTGCACTATATGAGGTTGTGCACATCATGCACAGGCACCCTCTGGTCGGCCGGCCGGCAACACTCCGGTGAGGTAACGGATGACGAAGACGGTATTATTTGTTTGACAAAGGGGGCGGGCCTCATCTAGCCTGCTACCCACTTCGCCAAATCTGGGCTTACCCAGCCATCCTTTGTGATCGGCGGGCCTTGCTTCGGCCGCTCCTTCCGGGGAGCACCGTACACCGCCTGCCCGCTTCGATCATTCCGGATGAGCATCCATACCCCGACGCAGACGCGCCTACCCTAAGCCGCGTCGCCATTCATGATCAGGATGTGATCCCCTCCGGCTGGCAATTTGTGAAGCTCGCTCGTCAGTGATTGCGGAGAGCGTGCCGAGAAGATCCGTGCTCGCGATCTCATCAATGACGATGCGGCAGCGATTCACCCGCTGCCATGTTTGAATGCTGTGCCCTTTGCCCTGAGACTGGTCGTCCAGATCCCTCCGGAGCAAAGAGGCTCCCTTTGCCATCCGAGCACTTTCCGGTGATTCAGTGAGGAGAGGAAGACCATGAGCCAGGATGTTTCCCTTGAAGTGCTGAGGAATCAGCTTCCCTACTATCAGCTGCGCAAGACTCGTCAGAGCCGGGTTCAACTGAACTGGCTGTCCGAATGGGAGCGCTTTGACGCCGGCGCGCTTTTCAACTTCGACTTCAACTCCATGGCTGCCGACAAACTGGCCGAAATGCGACAGAGAACCGATTCCCTCCTGGATGGAAACCACGCGGCCCTTTCCATCCTCACCCGCCTCGTGGATGGGCTCTGCGGCTACCCCATCACCCCCTCCACCCCCATTGCGGAAGATTTCGCGCGGGCGGCCGCCAACGGGACCACCAACCTCTTCGGCCATGAGCTCATGTATTTCCAGCCGAGCGACGAGCTTTCCGCCATCGCCGCCGTGGAGGCCATGGCCTGCCTGGGGGGCCGCTACGTCGACAACACCTCCTCCCAGGGGCTGGTCCTCAAGACCAAGAACCTCTTTTCCGTCGCCGGAAAACGGCTCCCCGTCGTCATGACGGTCATGGCCCGCGAGGTGAACAAGGGGTCCCTCAGCATCCACTGCGGTCACACGGACTTCTATGGCGTCCGCAATGCCGGCTGGGCCCAGCTGGTTTCGGCGGACAACCAGGAGCTCCATGATCTGCTTCCCATCGCCTTCAAGGTTTCGGAGCTCCGGCAGGTCATGCTGCCCTGCATGGTCATCGGGGACGGTTTCATCAAGAGCCATGCGCTGGAAAACATCAAGGAGCTCTCGGACAACTTCCTGCGTGAATTCGTGGGCCCCCCCAACAGGCTCTACCAGCCTCGATTCGGCCAGAGCACCCTGATGGGCACCTTCACCGATACGGACCTTTCCATGGAAGGCCAGGTTTCTCAGGACTTTGCCTACCGCTTCCTCAAGAAGGGGTTCGTGGCGGCCATGAACACCGTGAATCAGCTTCTTGGCACGAACCACAAGGTGGTGGAATGCTACCGGACGGAGGACGCCGAAATGGTCCTCGTCATCCTTGGCTCCGGCGCAGGGGTTCTGAAGGACGTGGTGGACTACTACCGGGAAAGCAAGGGCTGGAAGATCGGGGTGGTGCGGCCGGTGCTCTTCAATCCTCCCTGTTACGAGGAGCTGGCTTACGGGATGCGCAATGCCAAGGCCATCACGGTGCTCGAACGGTCGGCCATGGCCCACAATCAACTCCTGCTGGGGGACGTCCAGGCGGCTCTGCAGATCTCCATCCGAGCGGGCCGGGAAGGCCGCGAAGAGCACCGAGCTTACGGTCGCGACGACATGCCGGTGCTCCTCCACGGCGTCTACGGCATCGGCAGCAAGGACTTCAACAAGTACGACGCGGCAGCCGTCATCGAGAACATGAGGGCCTGCCTCGACCAGCGGCGCGGTGAATTCCACAGGGATTTCTACAGCGGCATCGAGGGTCCCTACACCCTGAAGCCCCAGCCGCTTCCGGGCTACCTCGAGCGGGAGCTGGGAATGACCTTCGTCGGCATCGGCGCCGAAGGCGTCAAGACGGCCCTGGAGACGGCCGCCTACATCTACGCCGAGGACACCGGCAACGGCTGCAAGCACGTCCAGTCCGGAGCACGCTACGGGGCGGCCCGAAAGGGGGCGGCCGTGTTCATGAACCTGCGCATCAGCGACCATCCCATCCGGAACAGCTCCGAGCTCACGGAGCGCGACGTCCTGGCCTTCTTCAACGAGAAGTTCCTGGTGGACCAGATCCTCAAGGAATACGTCGGCGGGCTGAATCCCAAGGGCTTCTTCGTGATCAACACGCCCCGGACCGCCGAGGAGCTCATGGCCTCCTTTTCGCCCGAAGTCCAGGCCCTGATCCGCGAGCGGGAGATCCAGCTGGTGGCCATGGATGCCACCCACGCCGCACTGGAGCACCTCAAGCGCAACCTCCCCGGCGCCGCCATCGTGGGTTTTGTCAACCAGGCCATGGGGATCCTGCCGGCGGAGGACTTCGAAAGACGCTTCAAGAGCCAGCTGGAGAAAAAAATCGGCCGTAAGAAAGGACAGGCCATCATCGACTCCAACCTGGCCCTCCTTCGATACGGCGCCGGCCTGGCCTCCGCCAACGGCTCAACAAATGGCGCCTCGGATGCCGTCACCCGATCGGGAGCCTTCGGGGTCACCTGTGCCCCCTATTTCGCACCCCCGCCCGATGATTTCGGACAGCCCTTCCGGTCAGCGGGATTGCCCGTTGTCCTCACTGACAAGGATCAACTGGGAGCCGTCAAGCCCGACAATCTGGTTGAGAACTACCAGGAGGTTTTCTACGAGGAGATGGTCAAGCCCATCTCGGAAGGCCGCAAAGTCCCCTGGGACCATTTTCTGCCCGTCGTGCCGAAAGGGACCAGCAAGTATCGGGACATGAGCCACATCGGGAGCCAGCTTCCCCTCTGGAATCCGGAAAAGTGCACGGCCTGCGGCACCTGCACGGCCAGCTGCCCGGATTCCGCGCTCTTCTGCACCATCACGGATCGTCCGATACCGGACGAAGCCCGGCGGTATTTCAAGATTCTCAAGAAACCGCCCAAAGGGTTGCCCTGGGACAGGTTCGCCATGAATCTCAATGTGGTTCCAAGCGCCTGCAAGGGCTGCGGAATCTGCGCTCAGGTCTGTCCCACCGACGCCCTCAGGATGCTGGCCAAGACGGAGATTCAGGAGAGCGACCTGCTCCCCGAACGCTACAAGGCATGGGACAACACGTACGATGCGGCCCACACCATGGACCAGATGCCCATCATGCAGCAGGTGCTCTTCGTCCTGTCCAAGATGTTTCCGGGCAAGCACACGCTCTGCCCCGGCTGCAGCGAAGGAACCATCAGCCTTCTCACCTTCTTCGCCGCTGAATCCCTCCGGAACCATCCGCAGGGGATCGAGACCTTCTATCAGGGCATCAAAGTCCTTTCGGAAAAGAGTCGCGAGCACGTCGAGCACATGCTGGACCACGGTTTCAACCTTTACACCATCAACTCCACCGGGTGCAGCCAGGTGTCGGAGCTCGTGAATCCTTACAACTCCAGGATGTACCAGTCTGGCCATTTCGGGTTCGGAACGGCCTCGGCTGCCGCCCTGGGAGCCAAGTTCAGCCTGGACCAGGCCTATGAGAACGGCTACAAGGACGTCCTCACCAAGGTCATCGTGTTCGCGGGGGACGGGGCCATCTACGACATCGGGAACGGCCCCTTCAACTATGCCTTAGGCGAGAACTTCGACATCACCTGGGTCATTTACAACAACGAAGGCTATATGAACACGGGCGCCCAGAAGTCCGGGGCCAGCCGCTTCGGCGTCGATCGATCCACATCTCCCATCGGGAAGGCGATCGCCGGCAAGTCGACCCTCCATCGCCGGATCATCACCCAGGCCATGGGGATCTCCCACGTGTATGCGGCCAAGCTCTCCATCGACAACCCCCGTTACTCCATGAACATCCTGAAAGAGGCCATCGCCTACAACGGCCCGTCCGTGGTCGAATTCTTCTCGGCCTGCCCCCAGGGACAGCAGAGCTCCGACTGGGCGGGTCCGCTGATCTCGAGGATGATGGTGGAAGCGAGGAAATGGCAGATCGCCGTGAGACGACCCTTCCAGCGCCTGGACATCTCCGGGAATCCGGACCCGGAGATGCTCTATCCGGCCAGGGGGAAATCCTTCAAAAGGGGCGTCGAGCGTGATCCTGCCACGTTCTACGATGTGGTCAGCATGCTGGGCCAGTACAACCAGCACATCAAGACGCAGCAGGGCGACGAGATCCCCGAGATCATCGAAGTGAACGAGACCGTGAGCCTGTTCCGATGGCTCCGGAACCAGTACATGGCGGGACTGCGGGACACGATGCCCACGGAGGACGAGGTGGAGCGCATCGTGGCGGAGCGCTATGGGGCGTAAGGGGTTTCTGGTTTCTGGTTTCTGGTTTCTGGTCTCTGGTTTCTGGTTCCTCAAATCATTCGGTGCGCTCATGGGGGCGGGGGTTGTCCCTGCCCGAATCGCGGGAAATCAGCTCGTTCACCAACAGGCTCTGACGGAAAGAGGCGGACCGGATGGTCCGCCTCTCTTCGTTAAGCAATCATATTCGCAGAGGCCAATGCTGGTTCACACAATCAGGTGATCGTATTTCCCTCAGGTCATCCCCGCATGCTTCCGGCGGGGATCGGGGCATCGGAAAGCCTCTGAATTCCCACCAGGGACATGCGGGAATAACGATCAGTACGGTCATTCAATTGTGTGGGGGTGACCTCAGTTCTTGACCTCCGGTTTGGCTGCCTCCGCTTCGCCGCTCCGGTCGCCGGAGCCATGCTGCATTCCTTCCATCATGGGGCATTTGTGGCCCATTCCCTTCATCCCGCCATGCCCCATCTTTCCGCGGCGGCCGCCCTTGCCCATCATACCGCACATGGCCTTCTGGTGATGCATATCGCCCAGCTTGTCCCGCATTTCTTTCCGCTGGGACACGAGCTCGGTGAGGAGCGCTTCCATGGCCGCCATTTTTTCGTTGCCCTTGGCGTTCTTCATGGCAGCCAGTTTCTCTTCCAGGCGATCATCCATGGCCTTGATGTCGGCCATGGCCTTCTCGCTATTCTCCTGCATCGCCATGCACTTCATCATCTTGCCGTGGGGGCCGCCGCCCCCTCCATGTCCCCGTCCATGGCCTTCAGCCGGTTCCCCGGCTTTTTCATGACCATGCTGATGCCCGTGCCCTTGCTGGTCACCAGCCTCCGTCTTGGATTCCGAAGAAGCTGACGCAGCAGGCTTTTCTGAGCTCTGTTGAGCCCACGTCACAAGCGGAAAAGCGAGAAACGCCAGCAGTGCGAACATCAATCCGATTCTTTTCAGCATTACAGTCTCCTCGTCTCGTGCTTCAACACCGTTTGATCCTGTTCAGACACCCGTTATGCGATGACTGCAAAGCAGTTCACTCACTGAAAATAAAGACTGCCTGGCCTCCACACAACACCGTCACCCCTCCACAGCACATTGCAGACAAAACAAAAGCGGTCCCGTTGGAGCCCGGCATGGGAATCCTCTTTGCTCACTCGGTACAGGATGTGGTTTCCCGTAGCCGCGTCGAGATTCTCAGCAAACCGTCGATTGGCGGCCACAATGGGCGTGGCCGTGGCATCGTTCGATCGATAGGCCTGAAGCAACCGGATACCATCGGATGAAGGGATGACGTTTGGATCAGCCGTCAGGTTGTTGAACGCATCCCTGTGGCGGGACTCCCTGTAGCGAAGGATCCTGGGGATTGGAGGCTGCCGAAAGGAAATTCGAACAGGCAGGAGGTCAGAGCTTCACTCGACAAATGTGAGGATCAGACCTTACTTGTGAGATGGACGGGTTGGGATTCAGTGGTTTCGGGCTCGGTTGAAAGCGAGCGCAAAGGAACAGCCGGGAAACATCTCAAAGGTGGAGCGTCATGTCGAAGTCCAGTGCCATCATACAGGTGATTCTGGTCGTGCTCATTCTTGTCTACAGCACGTTCCAGTTCTACAGGGGTCACTTCGAGCTTGGCTTCTCGGCTCTGCCGATCCTCATGCTCTATTATGTGCTCGTCTTCGGCAGATCGAGACGGTTCTCAAAGCTGGATGACGATGAATCGGACATGGACAAGCGCAGCCGGTGAAGCAGCCCGGTCCGGCCAGGCGGTCTTCAAGCGGGCTTGCGGACGGGTTTGCGTTTCACCGTTGCCCAGTCCTGGTAGAGAATAAGCAGAGGACTGGCGATGAAGATCGATGAGTAAGTCCCCGTGATGATCCCGATCAGCATGGCGAATGCGAAATCATGGATGACCGTCCCACCGAACAAGAACAGGAACAAGAGAGCAAAGAGCGTGGTTCCGCCTGTCAGGATGGTTCGGCTCAGGGTCTGGTTGATACTGGTGTTGATCATTTCGATGAAGGGTTGCTTTCTCTCCTTGCGGAGAGTCTCCCGGATGCGGTCGAATACCACGATGGTATCGTTCAGAGAGTAGCCGGCGATGGTCAGGAGTGCCGCCAGGATCTCGAGGGTGAATTCCTTGTCCAGAACCACGAATACCCCCACCGTGATCAGGACGTCATGGATGAGAGCGAGGGTGGCCGCCAGCGCATAGGGCAGTTTGAGGATCCAGCATAGCCCCAACGTGATCAGAATGGCTCCCACAATAAGAGCCAGAGCGCTCAACCCGACAGCCTCCAGCAGGTATACCCCAACCATCATGACGCCGACCATGATGGCGGCGGTGCCCCACTTCATCTCGAAGCGACCCGAGATATAGATGGCTATGAACAACAATGCATAAAAAATGGCGAAAAGAGCCTTTTGTCGAAGATCCTGCCCTACCTTTGGCCCCACCATTTCGGCGCGGCGCACGGTTGCCTGGCCTTCCCCGAATTTCTTGCTCAGCGCCGCTCCCACCCTGTCGGACAGATTGGCCATTTCCTCCGAGGATACATCCGTCCGGATGATGTACTCATTGTCCGCCGCAGCCCCAATCCGCTGAATGGCGCTCTGATCCATGCCGAGGTCCTTCAGGGCGCCTCGGATCTCATCCGGCGTCGTGGCTTTTTCGAACTTGATCTGGATGAGCGTGCCACCGGCGAAATCAACTCCCAGGTTCAATCCCCCCTGCGCCACCATCACGGCCACGCTGCCCACGATCAGGAGCATCGAGAGCAAAAACGCCTTGAACCGCATTCCCACGAAGTTGATATTGATGTCCGATCTGATGATTTCCATGCTGTCGCCCTTGTGCCCTCTCTTTTTGAACCGGCTAGATACTCAGGGTCTTCACGCGCCCGTAGGTCAGGAGGTAATCGAAAATGACCCGGGTGGCGATGATGGCGGTGAACATGCTCGCGAAGATGCCGATGGTCAGCGTGACGGCAAATCCCCTCACCGGTCCCGTGCCGAACTGGAAAAGAACCACTGCCGCGATGAGCGTGGTGAAATTGGAGTCCAGGATGGTCAGGGTCGCTCTTTCGAAGCCGGTCTCCACGGCCGCCCGGGGGGTTTTGCCCAAACGCAGCTCCTCGCGTATGCGCTCGAAAATGAGGACGTTGGCATCCACGGCCATGCCCACGCTGAGGATGATGCCCGCGATGCCCGGCAGCGTCAGGGTTGCCTCGAACGCTGCGAGGCAGGCCAGGATCAGGGGGATGTTCAGCAGAAGAGCAAAATCGGCGATGAAGCCCGAAATCCTGTAGTAGACCACCATGAAGAGAACGGTGACGATGCCGCCCAGCAGCGAGGCCAGCAGCCCCTGCCGAATGGAGTCGCTTCCCAGAGAGGCCCCGACCGTGCGCTGCTCCAGGATCTTCACCGGTGCCGGAAGGGCGCCGGCCCTGAGCACGATGGCCAGGTCCCTGGCCTCGTCCATGGTGAACGTGCCGGTGATGCTGGCTTTTCCTCCGCTGATCCGCTCCTGGATCACCGGCGCCGAATAAACGGTGCCGTCAAGCACGATGGCAAGCTGCTTCTTGACATTTTCACCACTGATCCGTTCAAACTGCCTTGCTCCTTGAGCGTCGAACTCCAGAGAGACATAAGGTTTGTTATACTGCTTATCGATGCTCACATGGGCATTGGTGATATTTTCCCCGGTCATCAGGGTGCGGTCGCGAAGCGGGATCTGCCGGTCCGATCTCTGCCCCGATGCGGGATCGCTGTTGTGCATGGCATACATCTTCACCCCGGCCGGGAGCTTCCCGTCCTTGAATTGATCTGAGCTGGCTTCCTCTGAAACCAGCTTGAACTCGAGGAGTGCGGTCTTGCCGATGAGCGCGACAGCGCGCTGGGGGTCCTGCACTCCGGGAAGCTGAATCAGGATCCGATCCTCTCCCTGGGGCCGGATGTCGGGCTCGGTGACGCCGAACTGATCCACCCGGTTTCGAATGGTCTCCAAAGCCTGGTCTGTGGCCAGCTTCATCAAGTGCTGGACCTGGGCCTCCGAGAATGTGAAATCAGCCGTGAAACCTTCAGCGGTAGCTTGAGCACCCGCCGGTTTCAGCGTCGGGTAGTCCTTTTCCATCAGCTTCGCCAGGTCCCCCTGAGCCTCCGCATTGGCCAGCTGGATCTGGATGTCCCATTTGTTGACCCGCTCGACCCGGGTGAACGGAATCCGCTGCTGCCTCAGGGAATCCTTGATATCCTCGACCATGCGCTCGGCCTGATTCTGAACGGCTTTCTCCGCCTCCACCTCCAGGATCAGGTGCATTCCACCCTGGAGATCCAGCCCCAGATGGATCCTGTCCTTGGGCAGGATCTTCGTCCACCAGGGAGGCAAATTCGGGATGATCGACGGGATCAGGTAGACAATTCCCGCCAAGACCACCCCTGCTATCAGCAATGCACGGTACTTGAGATTCTTCAAACCAGACTCCTCCCGATGTGTTAAACACCCACCCTCAGCACAATCAGGAACTCGATTGGAGACCCTGCGGTCTTCACCAGTGAGCCGGCTCGGTTGGTCAGGAGCTGCGGCGTTCGATCCGGCACAGGCTCAGGCTGCGCATTGCAGATCCGGAAGGGGGCAGGGGCAGCCCCCTTACCGGGTTGTCTCCACAGCTCGCAGCGTGGACGGCTCAACCTCGATTCAGGGCTGTCGCGCTATTCTTCGACCTCCCCCTTGGAAACCACACTCACGACGTAAGCTCGCTGTATCTTCACTCGAACCTTTTCTGCGATCTCCAGAGTCACAACCGTATCCGTCAATCCCGTGACCTTCCCCTGAAGGCCTCCCTGGGTGAGGACCACGTCACCCTTCTGAAGGCCGGCCAGCATGTTCTTGAGCTCCTTCTGTCGCTTCTGCTGGGGCCTGATGAGCAGGAAATAGAAAATGACCATCATGATGACCAGTGGAGCGAAAAAACCCAATCCCCCCGCAGCACCCTGCCCAGATCCACCTTGTCCGGCTCCGCCCATGGCGTGAGCCACGCTCGTCCAATCCATCTTTTTCTCCCTCAGCAACGCTCAGCAGCAAACAATCCTCGTTTCAAAACCCGCACATCGACTCCTGAAATCGAGCCGCACCCTGAGCGCACAGATCCCCGTGCGCATTCAAATCAAGTCGGTACTTAAACGACATTTCAGATTGAATGTCAACGGTCGATGCTCAACTCACGTGCTCTGCACGAATCCCTTGAGAGACTCCTGAACATCGGAGTGAATGGGCAGAAAGGAAGAAAATCCTGACATATCGAAGACTTCCTTGATATAGTCCCGAATGGAGCAGAGGCACATCTGACCGCTGGTCTTCTTGAGCTCCTTGGTTGCCTTCAGAAGGACCCTCAGCCCTGCACTGGAGATGTAATCAAGCTCTTGAAAATCGAGGATGAAGCGATTTTCGCCCTCGTCCACCCTGCCGAGCAGCATCTTCTCAAATTCATCTGAGGTATTGGAATCGAGTCGACCTTTGACCGACAGGACAACGACCCCTTCCAATCGTTTTTCCATCACGTCCATAGGGAGCACCTCCACACCGGATCATCAAAGTTTTCACTAACATATAAACCGCTTGTCACTTCGTCAACAACCATGTAAAGATGGTTTTGTTTTTTAAGGTCCCCGAGCAGTCTCTTCAGTTCGATCACGCCCTTTTAGCCGATTTCAACAAGGCTCCCGTCGTATGATCACCAGACGTCCTCTATTCTATTGGGTTAAAACGAGCAACTGGAAACTCCAGATCCTTCTGCTCATCCTGATTGCCGTCGGCGTCGCAGCCCGCGTTTTTCCGCTGGAGATGCAGAAGCGCATCGTCAACCAGGCCATCGGCCTGGGCAAGCTGAATCTGCTTTTTCTCTATTGCGGACTCTACCTGGCCGCGGTATTTCTGGCCAGCGTGATCAAGTTTTTGATCAACGTGATTCAAACCCACCTGGGCCAGCAAACCCTGGCCCGTCTGCGCAAGGAGCTCTACGCACACATCCTGACCCTGCCCATGAGCTTTTTCCGCAGAACCTCATCCGGCATGGTCGTTTCCGCCCTGGTGACCGAAGTGGTCTCCGCAGGCGAGCTGGTCGGGCAGGCCATTGCAGTACCCATCAACAACATTCTGACCCTCCTGGCATTCACCGGCTTCATGTTTTACCTGAACCCGCTCCTGGCATCACTCAGCCTGACCATCTATCCATTCATCCTTTTTTCCATCCCCATACTCCAACGGCGTGCCAATGTGGAAAACAAGAAACGGGTTGACGCAACCCGGTCCCTGAGCAGCAAAGTCGGCGAAACCATCTCGGGAATCCATGAAGTCCACGGCAATGGAAGTTATCACATCGAAAACAGACGTTTCGGGGAGCTTGTCCAGGAGCTGCTTCACATCCGTGTGCGCTGGAATGTCTATCGATACGCCATCAAGGGTTTGAATAATCTTTTCCAGAACATGGGACCATTCTTACTGTTCATCGTGGGCGGTTATCTGGCCATAAACGGTCGGTTCGACCTGGGGGCCCTGGTGGCCTTCCTCTCGGCTTACGAGAAGCTTTACGATCCATGGAAGGAGCTCATGGAGTTCTACCAGACCTATCAGGAAGCGTCCGTCAGCTACCGGCGGTTGATGGAGTATTTCGATGAGCAGCCGGAGTTTGCCCTGACCCCGCCGGACCGAGAGCCCTATGAGCTGGCCGCCTCCATTCAGGTGCGGGATCTGTCCTTCAGTGTTGCGCCCAGAGTCCACCTTCTGCAAAAGGTCAGCTTCGACCTTGAACCCGGTCAGTCCATGGCCGTTGTCGGATTCTCAGGGAGCGGCAAGAGCACCCTGGTCCACTGTATCGGCCAGCTTTACCGATATTCGGGGGGAAGCGTAAAATTCGGCGGCCACGAGGTTTTTGAGCTCACGAAGCAGGACGTGGTTCGAAATGCCGGCATCGTCGCCCAGACACCCTACATCTTTGACGGAACCATCAAGGAAAATCTGCGATACGCCTGCGAAGCCATTTACGATTCCGGCAAGGAGGGAGATGCGCCCAGGCTGCCCAGTCTCGACGAGATGATTGAGGTCATTCAGCAGGTCGGGCTGTTCATGGATGTTCTGCGGTTCGGTCTGAATACCGTCATAGAGGAGGACGAAGACCGGGAGCTCCACGAGAGGATCATCCGCATTCGCTACAGGTTCCAGAGCGAATTCGGCGAGATCCTGGGCGACGACATCGAGTTTTTTGACATCAAGAGATATCTGATCTTCTCTTCGGTGGCCTCCAATCTCACTTTTGGCACCGCCCAGCAGGACCCGTTCAAATCGGAAAACCTTTCGCGAAACCATTACTTCCTGTGGTTTCTTGAGGAATCCCGTCTCAAACAGCCCCTGCTGGAGCTCGGACGCGATGCAGCCCTTCAGACCATGGACATCCTCGGCAATATTGTACCGGATGCGCTTTTTTTCGAACAAAGCCCCATGGAGCCCGATGAATTCGAGGATTACACGATCCTCTCCCAAAAGCTGCAAACCTCGAGCACGGAAGAGCTGGGCGGTGCCGAGCAGGCCATGCTTCTGAAACTGGCTTTGCGCTTCGTGGCGGGTGTCCACACCACGGGAGAGCTTCAGCCCGGGCTGCAGGATTCGGTGGTTCAGGCCAGGCGTGAGTTCAGGGATCAGATCCAGGCCGACCACCCGGAAGCGTTCACCTTTTACCGCATGTCGGGCTACCTGCCTTCCCTCTCGATTCTCGACAACATCCTGTTCGGGAGATCCCGCATGGACATACCCGGTGCCCAGGAGCGCATCGCCAAGAGCCTCATGCAGCTTCTCATCGAGGAGGACCTGCTCGAGCGCATCGTGGAGGTCGGCATGGACTTTCGGGTGGGCCCCAAAGGCGACAGGCTGTCGGGCGGACAACGGCAGAAGCTGGCCATTGCCAGGACGTTTCTCAAGAATTCTCCCCTGTTGATCCTGGATGAGGCCACGTCGGCACTCGACAACGCATCACAGAAGAGAATCCAGGGGGTCCTGGAGTCAAGGTGGAAAGGCCGGAGCACCATCATCGCGGTCGCCCACCGGCTGGACACCATTCGGAACTATGATAAGATCGCCGTCATGAAGGCCGGCAAGATCGTGGAAATGGGAGCTTTCGACGAACTGCTGGAGAGGAAGGGGATCCTGTATGAGCTCGTCCACGGAGTCAAAACAGAGTACTAAGGATTGCAAGGATAATCTGCAGCTCCTCATGCACCTTCCCATGCTTTCGGGACTGCCCATGGAGCCAATCAAGCTGCTGGCCTACCTCTGCAAACGCCACGTTTTCAGGCCCGGTCAGACCATCTTCCGTCAGGAAGAGGTCGACGCCAATGCGTACTTGATTCTTTCCGGCAAAGCCAGGCTGCTGCTGGAGGAACCCCAGGAGATCGCGCTGGTCGAAGTCGGCGAGATGGACTTCATCGGCGTGCTCTCGCTCTTTTGTGAGATGAAAAGGATCTATACCCTCAGGGCCGAAACAGAAGTGGTGAGTCTCACCCTGTCCCGTGAGAAATTCCAGAAGACCCTGGAGCAGTTCCCAGACGTTGGACCCCGCATATTCGAGGCCACTGCACGTTCAATCATCCGCTGGGAGACGCATTTTGTAAGGGAGCACCTGGCCAAATGCCCCGAATGCAGAAACCACATGGGAATTCCACCAACCTAGTCCAGGCGGGATTGAATGCCTGATCGGCTTCTGAAGTCCCCGCTCCCCATGTCGCCCTTTTCCTAGCAGGGAAGTCACCATGACGAGCACCCGATTGCCGGCCAAGCGGGAATACCTTGAAGCGCTCCAGGCCTGTGTCATGGACACGGTCAGGCAGAAGGCGACCTCACCTAAAGGGCTGTTCAGGATCGAACTGGCATTGGAGGAGATTCTGAGCAATATCGTCAAGTATGCTTACCCTGAGTGTGAAGGGGAAATCGAGATTGAATGCTGCGTGGATCAAAAGGGAATGCTCACCATCCTCATTCGAGACTGGGGCGCCCCATTCAATCCAACCCAGTGCGAGACCCCGGATCTGTGCATGGAGGCCTGCGAAAGGCCTCTTGGTGGTCTGGGCGTATACCTCACACGCCAACTGGCGGGTGGTCTGACGTACGAACGCCTCCCCGACGGCAACAGATTGACCATCTGTTTTCAGCTCTAGTGTTCTGCCCTCGCCGCTATTGCGGCAGGAACCACTCCATATCGATCTTTTCCGGCATCAGCCCCGGACGGGTGTCTTCCTTCACCTCTTTCCGCTGCTTCTCGTGGCAAGCCGCCTCTTCGTCAATGAGGCTGCTGTGGGTCAACCGGAGCGAGTTGCCCGGCGTGAATGAGTCATCGTCCCCCATGTAGTGCTGCAGAATAATGCTGATCCTGTTGCTCTCCTGGTCTCGCAGGGACCACTTCCAGATCTTGAGTGTGCCGAACGGGTTGCCTCGCCATTCGGTGGGCTTGCCATAACGCCGGGTGAGAACAGAATGCACCTTGCTGTAGAAATCCTGGCTGGGGTCCTCGTAGGTGAGTTTGACCCGGACAATCCGGCCTTTATGGGCGCAGTTGCCGAAAACGACATACCCGCTTTGATAGCCGCGGATGGGACGCAAGGGGGCCCGCATCAAATAGTCACTGCCCCACAAGGGAATAGCCGCGTTCAGTTCCACGATTTCGCCGAGATCCTGAACCTGGCTCCCCAGGCGGATGCCCACGATGGAGTGAGGCGCATCGGCATGGGCCACGGAGTACATCCCCACACCCAAAGTGAAGCAAATGACGGAAGCAACCAAAAGCATTCTGCTCATCCCGCTCCTCCACTCAGCAGCAGTTTTTGATCCGGTCGCGGCCATCCAAACGAGCCAGTCGACCGGCAGCACGGCAGCAAATCCTCAGCGGGCGCAATACCTGGCCCCCTCACCCTGAACGATGATCATACTTGCTTTTTAGTCTCTGTCATTCCATTGTGCAATGAGGGTTGCGCGAAATAGACTCGCACGCAGGGCCGTGAGAACGGCAAGGCAGCGATCACGAAAGGCATGACAATCGATTCGGGAGGTTGATGACGCGATGGATCTCGACTATCTGGGAAGGCTGGCCAAAGAGGCCGGCAAAGCCATCCTTGAAGTTTACCGGACCGACTTCGCGGTGGAGAACAAGGACGACAGCTCACCCCTGACACTGGCGGACACCCGATCCCATCGGATCATCGCGGACGGGCTGAGATCCAAATATCCGGATATTCCCGTCCTCTCCGAGGAGGGCAAGGAAATCGCCTACGCTGTCCGCAAGGATTGGTCTACATTCTGGCTGGTCGATCCCCTGGACGGAACGAAGGAGTTCGTCAAACGCAATGACGAGTTCACCATCAATATTGCCCTCGTAGAAGGAGTGAGCCCTGTTCTGGGTATCATCTATCTTCCCGTTTTTGACAAGCTCTACGTGGGCGAGGTATCGCAAGGCTGTTGGGAAATGGCGGAGGCGCAAACCCGCCGGCTGCAGGCCCGACAGCCCGAGAAGACTGATTCCGTGCGGGTGGTCAAGAGCCGTTCACACCCCTCGCCCAACCTGCAGACGCTTCTCGACCATCTGCCGGGGCACGAGGTCCTCACACGCGGCAGCGCTTTGAAGTTCTGCGCCGTCGCTCGGGGGGATGCAGACTTCTATCCGCGCTTCGGACCGACCTGGGAATGGGACACGGCAGCGGGCCAGGCCATTGTCACGGCAGCCGGCGGCGTCCTGGTGGACCCCTGGGGACGACCCTTCACGTACAACAAGGAGAGCCTGCTCAACGGCCCCTTCCTTGTCGCCTGCAGCCAGAGATGGCTTTCAGAAACGGGTCTGCTCGAGGTTGCTGCGGGGCTTGTTCAAACCGAAAAATGAACCGGCCTGGATCCTGAAATCATCGATCAAGACGGGGGGCGCTCCGCTCCTTCACCCCACTTGCCGCTGGATCGTCGCGCAGGAGGTTCAGCTCCGGCACGGACCGCGTGATCGTCAGAGCAGTAACCTCCGCGGCCCCGGATTGCTTGAGCTCCCGGGCACATTCGCTGAGGGTGGTGCCGGTGGTGAACACATCATCCACAAGCAGAATCCTGCCCCCTTTGATGACTCCCGGTGAAACCACCTGAAAAGCATTTTTGACATTTTCCAGCCGCTCTTCTCGATTCAGTTGCGTTTGGGGTTCGGTCCACTGCTTTCGGACGAGCACGTCGAATCGCACAACACGCCCAAGGCGTCTGCCCAATTCGCGGGCCAGAAGCGCAGCCTGGTTGAACCCCCTTTGGCGCAGGCGCCGCGTATGCAGCGGCACCGGAAGAATCATCCCCTCGTAAACCTCCATCTCCCTTTCCATGGATTCGTGCAGCAGCTGCACAAGGGAGGGTACGTGGTGCAGACGTCCCCCGAACTTCAGTGCATGGATACAGTCGCGAACGATACCCGAGTGAACGGCTGCGGACCTGGCACGATCAAAGTGGAATGTGGAGGTCAGGCATTCTCCGCAATAGTGGTCGGAACCGGACGGGTTCTTGGGATAGGGCTTCCCGCAAAGGGTGCAGAGGGGAGAACGGATCCATTCGATGCGTGTCCGACAGCCGGAGCACCAGAAATGCTCATCTTCCCCAAGGTAGGCTTTTTCACATCCGTGGCATTTGCGGGGGAAGATCAGGTCGAAAACGGAGCCTCGAATGGAGGAAATACCCTTTCTGATGCTCACCCCCCAATTCGCCATCATATCTTTTCCAGACGTTTTTTGATTCGGTCAGCCGGGTGAGTCAGACGGTGGGGCCTGGTTGCGTCCCGGCTGTTCCCCCCTCAAGCCTTACCCTATCCATCGGAGTTTGGCATTGACATCTTCAGGCAGTATGCGTTTAGATTTCGGTTGAAAAGAGATTCAGCCACTACCGTAGCCCCCCGGGCCGCAATGCTGTTGAATTACGGGGTGGCACAGGCCAAGCGAAGCTTGCCCGTGAACGAATGAGCTCGCATGGGCAAGCTCCGCTTAGCCCATGGCACCCGTCCCGACCGGGCAGATGAGCTTAAGTCAACAGCATTGCCCCCCGGGCCGAGGGCATGAGCCACGGCGGAGGGAACCTGAGCGTCCACCAGGAAGCGGATACGCCTCCCACTCCCATTGTGGAAAGGGGAGCAGGATGGACGCACGGCAGCGGGCCGGATCCTGGCTTCACGTTTCAGGCGGTTTCGGTCTTTTTCGGCTCCCTCGTTATGTGCGAACTGTCGCAACGGGGTCCTTGATTCAAACATTGTGTGAATGAAGAGGAAAGACGTTGAGCGTCCTGACGGATGGGCTGGGTGAAGCAGCCCAGCTTCTGATTTCTCTGGACCGTGAAGTGCTGGAGATTGCCGCCAGAACACTGCAGGTCACCATGACCGCCACCTTCATCAGCGTGCTCATCGGGATCCCGGTCGGCACCCTGCTGGCTTTGAAAAGGTTCCTGGGGCGCGGGTTCATGGTGAGCCTCGTCAACTTCGGCATGGGGCTCCCGCCGGTGGTCGTGGGCCTGGGAACGTGGCTTTTCCTCACCCGTTACGGTCCGCTGGGCACCCTGGGGCTGCTCTACACGCCGACAGCCATGGTCATTGCACAAGCCGTCATCGCCTCCCCCATCGTGGCGGGGTTCAGCCTGGCCGCCATCCAGGCTGTTCCGGGCAAGATCCACCTGCAGATCCTGTCCCTGGGCGCAACCCGAATCCAGTATATCCTGCTGCTCCTCTGGGAAGCCAGGCTTGGCATCCTGGCGGCGGTCATCGCCGGCTTTGGAGGCGTCATCAGCGAGGTGGGCGCATCCATGATGGTCGGAGGCAATGTTCGAGGCTACACGCGCGTGCTGACGACAGCCACCGTGCTCGAGGTCTCCAAGGGCCGATTCGAGCTGGCCACCGCACTCAGCATCATCCTTCTGGTCCTCACGTTCGGAATCGTGGCGGTCCTGAGCTATCTTCAACAGCGCAGGAGGTCAGCGTGAGCCAGCCTTTACTGGAAGTGCGCGATTTGAGTCTGACGCTCTCCGGTCGGGAGATCTTCTCCATCGAACGGCTCGCTCTCGACAGGGGTGAGACCCTGGCCATCATTGGACCCAACGGAGCCGGCAAGTCGAGTCTCCTCAACACGCTGGCCCTGCTTCAGCGGCCATCGACCGGCAGGATCTTCATCGACGGGCAGGCTGCCGCAAACGGGAACACCATCAAAATGAGGCGGCGCATGGCAGTCGTCTTCCAGGATGCCATGCTGCTGGATTTCTCTGTCAGGCAAAACATCACCGTGGCGCTGCGGATCAGAGGGGTAGCCAGAAAAGAGGCCGGCGACCGCGCGGAACGATGGCTCAAGCGGTTCGGCGTGGACCACCTGGCCCAGCAGGCGGCACGGAGCCTCTCCGGAGGGGAGGCCCAGCGCACCAGCCTGGCCCGCGCCTTTGCCCTCGAGCCCGAACTGCTGATGCTCGACGAACCCTTTGGGGCGCTGGACTACCCCACTCGAAAAAACCTCCTGCAGGACCTTTCCGCCATCCTCGCAGAAATGAGGATGACCACTCTTTTCGTCACCCATGATTTCAGCGAAATTCCACACCTCACGGAACGCGTGGCCGTTCTGCACAACGGAAAGATCATCCGGGACGGATCCTTCCAGGAGATCTTCGGAGACTCTCTCAACCTGAGCCGTCAGCTTCCCTGGGAGTTTTGACTCGACGGCCTTCGCGGTCTCTGCTCAACTCACGGTCCGGGCTTTGGCCAGCCGGACCAGGTCCTGGACCACTTCGGGAACGGTCTTGAATTCATGGGAAAACCATGTCCTCAGGTACTGGGCATCCGCCACGAGCTCCGGCGGGTCCCCGGGCCGGATTGGCTCCTCCTGGACGTTGAGCTTCTTCTGAAGCGCCGATTCCACAGCCGCCAAAAGCTCCCGAACGGATGTGCCTTCACCTTTTCCCACATTGGAGACCAGCCGTTCCTGGCTCTGGATCACATCGATGGCGCGGATATGAGCCTCGGCCAGGTCCATGACGTACACATAGTCCCGAACCGCCGTGCCGTCACTGGTCGGATGGTCCGTCCCGAACAAGGTGAACGGGGTCCCGGTCTCGGCGGCCTTCATGAGATTCGGGAGCACATGGGTTTCCGGTTCATGCCGTTCGTAGACCTCGCCATCGGGATCGTTGCCGATGACGTTGAAGTAGCGCAGGGCGGCAAAACGGATCCCGGCAACTGGCGCCACCGCCTCGATCACCTGCTCACACTGCCATTTGGACAGACCATAGGGATTCGTGGGCTCGTGGGGATGATCCTCGCGGATCGTCGGCGTGACAGCATTCCCATAAGTGGCACAGGAGCTCGAGAAGACGAGCTTCCGGGTCCCGGCCCGCTTCATCGCCTTGAGGAGCGCGACGGTGCCGCCCACGTTGTTGTCGAAGTACTCCTCGGGAAGCCGTGTGGACTCCTCCACATAAGCCTTGGCGGCGAAGTGGATGACGGCGTCCACCTGGAAGGCTTTCAGAGCCTGATAGAGGGATTCCTCGTCCCGAATGTCCCCGAAGACGAACGGGCCGAATTTCACCCATTCCGCCCAGCCATTGGAAAGGTTGTCGAAGGCGATGGGGATGTGCCCTGCCTTTTTCAGCAGCTTGGAAGTGTGCGAGCCGATATACCCGGCTCCCCCCGTGACGAGAATGTTCATCCGATTATCCTCCGAAACAGATGGTTTTCATCAAAGGCTGTCAAGAATTCGGTGCATCCCTTGGCGATGGCGTCGAAACGAACCCAGACCATACGGACGACGCATGCGGGACACTACCACAATCCAGGCCGTGGGAGGTAGATTAACCAACAAGCCTTTCGACTTCCCCCCGGCCTCAGCCCGCGGTTTGCCGTCGCACCCCACTCGTGCTCGTGCTCCTGATCGTAACCGTAATCGTGTCTCCAAATCCGTGGCTTCAGTATTCCGTCCGTCCCACGTGGCGCAGAGCAAAACCCCTTGGGGCTTGTCATCCGGCCCAGATCCGCTAAGATGGCCACAAAGAGATGAGCTGGCGTTCAGCGGGCTGACAAGCATCGCCCGAGTCAACACCCCATGGAGATTCCGCTCATGCAGCAGAACATTACCCATTGCGACGGCTACTCGTTCATGCTGGTGAACATCGACTGCCTTCGCGACTCTACCCACTTCAACATCGTCATGGATCTCCAAGTCTCCATTGAAGCTCTGCTCCCCTATCTGGCCGCCCGGTTGCCCGGATGCACGTACACCCACGGAACGGGAGTCATCAACCTCATGGACGCCGGCCACATTGTGGGAATCCATCCCCGGCAGATCACCATCACCGACGTGACCGGCTCAGAGGAAGCCCGAACCCTTTGCGCCAAGTACTTTTCCAGCATTCAGGAGGTGGAGTCGAATCGCTCCTCCATCACCCCCGTGTTGATGAAGCGGTCGACGATCACGGTGATGGACATTCTGCGCGCCCTTCCGAGAACGAATTGCGGATTGTGCGAATCGGCCACCTGCATGGCCTTTGCGGCCAGAGTCTTTCGCCGAGAGGTGCCCATCGGTCTGTGCGAGCCCGTTGGAGCGAACCCGAAGAGTTACGTGAGCCTGCTTGAACAACTCAAGGAGAATGGATACCCGGTGCCATGACAGACGAAGACCACCGATTTGTGCCCGTCCACACCCTATCGAACCGGTTTGAGGCCGATGCGCTCCTCGCCGCCCTCGAGCAAGAGGGGATTCCAACCCTCCTGAGGTCTTTTGAGGAGACGCCTTACGACGGCCTCTTTGTTGCCCAGAGAGGGTGGGGACTCATCATGGTCCCCGAAGAGCTTCTGAGCGAGGCCAGGGAAATTGTCGAATCGCTGATGAAGGAAATCGAGCAGAAAAGGCTTTATACGGACCCCGAGGACGTGGATCCCCTGCTCTGGGAAACCTTGCGAGGGAAAGACCCTGTCGCGGTCAGCGCAGATTCCATGGTTCGCTTCGATGATTCCAGGCGAGCTTACAGGGTCCCGTTCCTGGACATCGAGCTGATGTGCCTCCTCGACGAGGAGCGCATCGAACCTGCCCGTCCAACGGATCACCATCGGCTCAGCTTTGAGCTGGTCCTGGCCGTGCTGCACTACCTGCTGGAAGCCCGGATGAAGCCTCTCCTCGGGCAGTGGGTCAGCGAAAAGGATGTGCCGGGGGGCGAGCTTTTCTTCCGTGGACCCCATGCCATTCCCACAGACCGGCTGCTCCCCCTTTTCGGGGCGAGCCCCGACCTCTTCCGCCTGGCCGCCGAACGGCTGGGAGGCACTCCCGTTCCCATGGGGGATGTGGGTTATCGGTTGTGGGCTTTCCCGAGGGTTCCCATCCTGTTCATCCTCTGGAAGGGTGACGAGGAATTCGAACCTGCGCTGCATGTCCGCTTTGACAAAAGCATCACGGAACAGATCCACACCCTGGACACGCTCTGGGCCTTGATGAATGTCGTTTGCCGGAGCCTGCGGTCGGCCGGGAAAGGCATCCAGGAAGAAAGGGGCGAGTGAGATCAGGGCTTCGCCCCTATATCAGGATACCCAACCGGTCGAACATGTCATCCGCGAAACGAAGGATGAAATCCCGCTGTTCGGGGGTCGCGTAGCCGATGCAATGGCATCGGATGATCTGGCGGCTCCTGACGAGCAGTTCGAACGACACCCGCCGATAGTCCAGGCTCACGGCAAAGTAATGAGGCTGGCACTGCACGTGCTCCCTCTGAACCGGGCTGTAAAGACGCTCCGGTAAATTGACCCAGTACATCCCCTCAAGCGCGGTCTTGTCCGCTTTCAGTTCCAGGAGCCCCAGAACCTTTTCGTAGTCGTCTTCCCTCAGTTGATCGATCACATATTGCTTCATGATGGACTTTTTCTCCGTTCGTTTTGTCACGACCTCAGTCGACGTTCAGAATCCCGGGCTGCAGATCTGTCCCAGGATCTCAAGCTCCCGCCTGTTGAACCGCATCGCCTCTCTTGGATTTCGCCTGTTCACAAGAGATGGCGATGAAAATCGAGGACAATTCCGCCATGCGTGTTTATCAAACAAAGGAGAGCCGGGTCAATGTGAAGAGGTCGGGGAGAAACAAGGAAGGTGTCCGAAGGTGAAAACACGGTGCGTCAGATTTCCTTCGAGGGGGTTAGTTATTGACACAAGGAAGACTCATTTCTATAGAGTGTCTGATTGGGGCAAGTGCGGAGAATCACGAGTAGGACTTGCCGGAAGCTTTGACTGGAATGTGGCGCCGGGCTTCTTCCTGCACTGAACGATTCGAGCTTTCGATTCAGGGGCTGCAATGCCGAAACCAGAATACAGCGTAAAGGAAATCCCGAGCAACCTGACGGGCCCGTTGCTCCAGCTGCTCAGTCACGTCCATGTGAACATGCCCTGGAAGATCCTGCCCCGGCATCTGCTGACAGTCCTGACCCTGAAGATGAACGTGGAGATCGGATTCGATGCCGTCGACTTGGACTCCAACCCGCCACGCGAGCTCGCGTCGGTCGCGGAGCGGCTGCACAGCCGCGGCTGCCGCATCACCCTGCACGGCCCGTTCTGGGGTTTGGAGCCTGCGGGTATGGACCCCATGATTCGTCAGATCTCCCGGTTCAGGATTCAGCAGTTCTTCGATCTCATCACCATTTTCGACCCCGTTCAGGTCGTCTGCCACACGGGTTACGATCCCCGGCATTACATCGAGCACGAGCAATCCTGGGTGGACCAGAGTGCTTCCTTCTGGGAGCCCTTCGTCGCCCGCGCCGAGAGTCTCGAGACGCCGGTCCTCCTCGAAAACGTCTGGGAAGCGGGTCCGCATTTTCATCGCGCACTCTTTGAGCAGCTGAAATCACCCTTTTTCGGGTTCTGCCTGGACGTGGGCCATCAGAACAGCTTCTCTTCGACGCCCATCAAGGAGTGGCTGGAGGTTCTTTCCGACTTTCTCCAGGAATTGCACCTTCACGACAACGATGGAAGCCTTGACCAGCACCGTCCGGTGGGCAGCGGCACCGTCGATTTCGGGACCCTCTTCCGTTTCCTGCACTCGACCGGGAAGGATCCTCTCATGACACTCGAGCCTCATCGTGAGGAAGATCTGGCGGAAACCCTGGAGGGCCTGATCCGTGTGATGAAGGTATGAGCATGGCCATTGTCGAAGTGAGCGTCGTTCCCATTGGAAGGCCGGACACGAGCCTGAGTGATTTCGTCGCCGGGGCCATTGCAGTTCTGAAGGAAAGCGGTCTCCCGTATGATCTGACCGCCATGGGAACGATCATATCCGGCGACCTGGATGAAATCATGGCCGTTGTGCGAAAAATGCACGAATGCTGTTTTGAAGCGGGCGCTCCGAGGGTCCTCACCACGGTGAAGATCGATGACAGGAGAGACCGCCGGGCAACGCCCGAACAAAAGGTGAAATCGGTCCAGGATAAGCTGCCCCGTTGAAAGAATGTTTTGTGAAAGGTCACGAACCGTGAAAGAATTGGTTGAATACTTGGTGAAATCCCTTGCAGAGCATCCCGATGACGTCCTTCTGTCAATGGATGAAAACGAAGACAACGTGTCTTTCGAACTCCGGATATCCCCCGAAGACTTCGGAAGGATCATCGGCAAGAACGGCAACACCATCAACGCCATACGAACCGTCCTGCAGGCTGCGGCATCCAGCCACAAAAAACGAGCAAAACTGGAGGTGCTGACCTGAAGAGGGTCGGAGCACTTCCCGGGGAGCTTGCCGGATTCGGGCCGAGTGGCGGTCCGGAAGATTGTCTGGTGAAGGATCTGAGAGATACGATGCACCGGGACAGCAGGGTTCGGAGTGAAGTCCGTTGCCGTGATTTCTTGAACCTACGATCAACCCAAGAGGGAAGGAGTGAATATGACCATCCAGCATAAAGAGTTGTCCCCTGAGCAGTTGCGCGCCTACATCCCTTTGGAATCTCTGCCGTTCGAAGATACATCCACGCTGGAAGTTCCGGAAAAGAAAGTTGTTGGCCAGGAGCGTGCCATCGACGCGATCAACTTCGGCATGGGGATGAAAGAGCGAGGGTACAATATCTTCGTGGCAGGCCCAGCCAAGGCGGGACTGACCTACACCGCCAAGACCTTCATCGAGGAGCAGGCCAGGAACGAGCCGACGCCTCCCGACTGGTGCTATGTCTACAATTTCAAGGAGCCGGACAAGCCCAGAGGGTTGAGTGTCTCAGCCGGACGCGGAAAGGTCCTGAAAAAGGACCTGCAGGAGTTCATCCAGACCCTGCTCGCCAAGATCCCCGAGGTGTTCGACAGTGACGATTACCGGGCCAAGGAGGCCGAGGTCCATCAGGCTTTCGAGAAATCGCGCCGCGAAATCATCGACAGCCTCTCCCAGGTGGCCAAGGACGAGGGCTTCATCCTTCAATTCTCACAGGTGGGCATGGTCATCATTCCGGCCAACAAGGAAGGGGAGCCCATGACCCAGGAGGATCTGCGGCACCTGGAGGAGGAAGAGCGAAAGGTCCTTCGGGAGAAGAGCGATCAGCTCCATGAAAAGATGAAAGAGGCCATCAAGAAGATCCGCGTATCCGAGGAGGAGTTCAAGGAGAAGCACACCAAGCTCGACAACGAGATCGCCCTCTTTGTGGTCGGGCAGCTGATGGATTCTTACGAGGACAAGTACCAGGAAGAGCCGCAGCTGCTCGAGTACCTGAAAATGGTCCAGGAGGATATCCTGGAGAACATCGACGATTTCAAGAAGAAGCCCGAGGCGCAGCAGCAGCAGGCCCAGCAGGGGGCTCCCTTTCCTGTCCCCCCCCGGGAAGCAACCTTCCGAAAGTATGAAGTCAATGTGCTCATCGACAATTCGGAGACGGAGGGAGCCCCGGTGGTGGTGGAGTCGAACCCCGCCTATCCGAATATTTTCGGCTCCATCGAGCGGCAGGCATGGTTCGGCGCCCTCTTCACCGACCACACGATGATCAAGCCGGGGGCCATTCATAAGGCCAATGGCGGCTACCTCGTGATGAAGGCCCTGGACCTCCTCAGATGGTACATTTCCTACGAGGCCTTGAAGCGGGCTCTGCGGGACGGCGAGATCCGCATTGAGGATCTGGGGGAGCTCTATGGGATGTTCAGCACCCGCACCATTCGGCCCGAGCCCATCCCGCTGAGCGTGAAGATCGTCCTCACGGGCGACCCGTACATCTATCAGTTGCTTTACATGCATGACGACCGGTTCCAGAAGCTTTTCAAGGTGAAGGCCCACATGGACAACCAGACGGACCGCAAGGATGAATCCCTGGTGGAATACGCCAAGATGATGGGCCGGTACATTGAGGAGCGCAAGCTGAGGCACCTGGATCGATCGGGTGTGGCCCGTGTCATCGAATACGCCATGGAGGTCACCGAAGACCGCGACAAGTTGACCCTGGAATTGGGGGACATCGGGGATCTCATGAAGGAGTCCAACTACTTCGCCGGTCTCGACGGTGCCGAGAAGACCCAGTACAAGCATGTCCAGGAGGCTATCGACAAGCGGATCTACCGGTCGAGCCTCATCGAGGAGCGCGTCAAAGAGCTTACCGAAAAAGATATCTTCTGGGTCGAGACGGACAGCTGGAAGGTGGGGCAGGTGAACGGCCTCTCGGTGCTCATGGCCGGAGACCATGAGTTCGGGAAGCCCAACCGCATCACGGCCGTGGTCTCCGTGGGCCGGGAAGGCATGGTCTCCATCGACCGCGAATCCAAGATGAGCGGGAACATCCATACCAAGGGCCTGCTCACCCTTTCGAGCTTTTTCAAGGATCGGTTTGCCCACAACAAGCCCATTTCGCTCAGCGCCTCGCTGTCCTTCGAGCAGAGCTACGGCATGGTGGAAGGAGACAGCGCGTCCAGCACGGAGCTTTACGTGATCCTGAGCGCCCTCGCCGAGGTCCCTATTTACCAGGGGATCGCCGTAACGGGCTCGGTCAGCCAGAAGGGCGAGATTCAGCCCATCGGCGGCGTGAACCAGAAGATCAAGGGCTTCTTTGACATCTGCAAGCACAAGGGGCTCACGGGCAAGCAGGGGGTCATGATCCCCGAGAAGAACATGCGGAACCTCATGCTGAAGCACGAAGTCATCGATGCGGTCAAGGAAGGCAAGTTCCACATCTGGCCCGTTTCCACCATCGAACAGGGCATTGAGATCCTGACGGGCATGGAAGCCGGGGAGCGCCAGCCCGACGGCACCTACCCCGAAGGAACGATCTTCCGCAAGGTCGACGAACGACTGCGCCAGATCACCGAGATCATGAAGGAGTTCGGAAAAGACGCCGGCGAAAACGGCAAGAAGCGCGAAGACAACGAGGGCGGCGGCTGCCCCGGCTGCGGTCATTGACGACCGCAGGGTGATTCCGGGTTCATGAAGAAGACCGGGCACCGACCTTTGACATCCTGTTCACCTGGAAGAAATCCCGCATGCTTGCGGGATTTCTTTTTGGTCCGGGTCACGCGGGATCAGATGCAAGACCTCTCAGAGAAAGGTCCAAAGAATTGTTGCCAGGCACTTCAGTGCCGGAACCCGGATCTGGCTCGCCTGGAACGCAGGGGAAGCTCCAACCGCGAGCAAGGGCAACCGGCTCTCCATCGCGGCCTTCACTCGCTGTTGGAACTGGAGTCACCCTGACGCCATCGGACAGCACCTCTCACGGGATACCCCCCGAGTTTTTTCTTCGGTATCCCCCAATTCCTTTGCCATCACTCCACATCGCGCTTGACTTACCGACCATATGCCCTACAATCATCCTCGCGAGTTCGATTCCAGCCGGATACGCAAAAGGATGGAGGGCCGGGAGCCGGCTTAGGCGAAGGGCCATTCCCGGCCTCACCCCATCCCCGGAGGGCATGCTGCCCGATGGGCACAACACAGCGTGGACTGAGCTGAGATCTCGCTGTTGCCCTCAAGAAGACACATCATCACCCATCATAAGGTCAACCTGCATGAAATACTGGCGTACGCCTCTGGATGTCGAAGAGGTTTGTGTAACACGGGGAATCGTGCACATCATCGAGGACCGCTGCAAAGGCTGCGGCTATTGCATCGAGTATTGCCCCAAGGATGTCCTTGTCTTTTCGGTTCGATTCAACGCCAAGGGCTATCACCCGCCCGAGGCGAAGCGCCCGGACGACTGCGTCAACTGCCACTATTGTGAGATCATCTGTCCGGATTTCGCGATCTACTCCGTGGAGGACCCTTCGGAACAAAAAGGGGCGGGAGGATAGGTCGTCGTTTCGGGTCCCGCACCGCGTCCTGCGAGACACCCCTTTCACCACCATGGATATTCTGACGGATTTGGATGTGAGCTATGAAACCAGCTGTACTGACCGGTGAGCATTTCTTCACGGGCGATGTGGCCTGCGCCGAAGGCGCCCTCGCCGCCGGCTGCCGGTTCTTTGCCGGCTACCCCATCACTCCGGCAACGGAGATCGCCGAACATATGGCCGCACGCCTGCCCGGCGTCGGTGGCACCTATATCCAGATGGAGGACGAGATCGCCTCCATGGCTGCCATTCTGGGAGCATCGTGTGCCGGCGCCAAGAGCATGACCGCCACATCGGGTCCCGGCTTCAGCCTGATGATGGAAAACCTCGGTCTCGGCATCTGCACGGAAACGCCCTGCGTGGTCGTGAACGTGCAGCGCGCCGGACCGTCCACGGGGCTCCCCACGCTTGGGGCCCAGGGCGACGTGATGCAGGCTCGCTGGGGCTCACACGGGCATTACGAGATCATAGCCCTGGCCCCGGCATCTCCCCAGGAGATCTTCTACCAGACCATCACGGCCTTCAACCTGAGCGAGACCTATCGCATCCCCGTGCTGGTCATGACGGATGAAGTCGTGGGCCACCTCAGCGAGCGGGTCATCATCCCGGAGGCGAATAAGATTCGGACCGTGAGTCGTCCGCGAGCCAAGGGCCGCAAGGACCGGTTCAAACCCTTCCAGCCGGGCCCCAACGGAGTCGCTCCCATGGCCATCGCAGGCGAAGGGTATGGCATCCACGTGACCGGTCTCACCCATGACGAAAAGGGCTACCCCGTCATGGCGCCCGAAGCCCAGGTGGAGATGCTGGACCGGCTCGTGGGAAAGATCAGAAAGAATCTGCACGGCATCATCCACACCGAAACCTATCGCATGGAAGACGCGGATGTGGCCATCGTTTCCTACGGCGTTTCGGCTCGGAGCAGTCTGGCCGCCGTGGATGAGGCTCGCGCCATGGGCATCAAGGCCGGACTGCTTCGACTCGTCACCATTTGGCCCTTCCCGGAAGAGCAGGTCCGGGAGCTGGCCAGGCAGGTGAAGGCCTTCGTCACCGTTGAGCTCAACCTGGGACAGATCCAGCTCGAGGTGGAGCGTTGCGCGGGAGGGAAAGCCCCCGCCTTTCTGGTGGGCCATGCCGGCGGGACGGTCATTCCGCCCGACCGCATCATCGAAACGTTGAAAGGCATTTAGTTCCTGGTTCCTGGTTTCTGGTTCCTGGTTGCGGGTACCGAGTACAGGCGGGCATCAATGACTGGACGGTCGCTTTGAGCCCCCCCTGGAGCGGGGCAATGTCGCTGACTCAAGGGGTGGCCAGTACCCCCTGAAATCTAAAGTCAGCAGCGTTGCTTGAGGGGGGATTCCATAGCCAATTTCCCCTCTCCCTGAGGGAGAGAGCTTAAGGAAAAGCCGTGCACACCCTCAAGGGCGATGGCGACTTCTGCCCGGCTGCACCAGTAATCAGAAGCCCGCGACCAGGAAGGAGGAGTCAGGAGCCACCAACTAGAAACTAGAAACTAGAAACTAGAAACTCACTGCCCGACGCAGGGCAGAACAACATGGGCAGCATCACAGGAGCCAAAATGGACAAGATGAAGACTCGGCCTGAGCATCCGCTGGAGGATCTGCTGCGAACCGACCGCATCCCCCACATCTGGTGCTCGGGCTGCGGCATCGGGACTGCGTTCTCCTCGTGCCTCATGGCCGTCAAGAGCAGCGGGATGAACCCCATGAAGACGGTGGTGGTTTCGGGGATCGGTTGCTCGGGGCGAGCAGCGGGATACATCAAGCTGGATTCCTATCACACCACCCACGGGCGCGCCATACCCTTTGCCACGGGGATGAAGCTCGCCAACCCGGACCTGAACGTCATCGTCTTCAGTGGAGACGGCGACCTGTTTGCCATCGGCGGCAATCATTTCATTCACGCCGCCCGCCGGAACATCGACCTCACGGTGGTCTGCGTGAACAATCTCAACTACGGGATGACGGGTGGACAGGCGGCCGCCACGACCCCCCGCCACGCCAAGACGACCACCTCCCCCATGGGCAACCCCGAGACGCCGTTCAATCTGCCGCTGCTGGCCTACGCCGCGGGGGCGAGCTACGTGGCCCGCTGGACCATTCTCCACACGCGGGACCTCACCAAGTCCATCGAGGAGGCGTTTTCCCGCAGCGGCTTTTCGTTCATCGAGGTGCTGGCGCCCTGTCCCACGGGCTATGGACGGCGCAACAAGCAAAAACCCCTGGATTCCTTGAAGATCTACCAGGAAAAGTCGGTCACGAAGCACAACGCCCATCCATCGGAAATCATCCTGGATTTCGATCGCGGCATCACGCTCGGCAAGTTTGTGGACCAGGAACGGGCCACGTTCACGGAATGCTACGAAGAGACGTGTCGCCCGCCGCTCTCTCTCTTGAAGGAATAGCTTTTATGACCACCGTCATGCCTGTTGCATCCCGCAAGGAGATCCTCATCACGGGCTTCGGAGGCCAGGGCATCGTTCTGGCCGGGCAGATCGTCGGCAGGGCCGCCAGCCTCGGCGATCACAAGGAGAGCACCCTGACCCAATCCTACGGGCCCGAAGCCCGGGGAGGGGCGTGCAGTGCCCAGGTGATCATCTCCGAAGACCCGATTCACTACCCTTACGTGCGCTCACCGGACGTTCTGGTCTGCATGTCCCAGGGCGGCTTCGACAAGTACGCCGCGATGCTCCGTGAAGACAGCATCCTGCTGACGGACCAGGATCTTGTGAAGGCTTCGGCGGTCAAGACCCCCGAGTTTTTTTCCATTCCAGCCACGCGGATGGCCGAGGAGCTCGGACGCAAGATGATGGCCAATATCGTCATGGTGGGCTTTCTGACAGCCATTTCCAGAGCCCTCACGGTGGACGCCGCCCGCAGCGCGGTCCTCGACTCGGTTCCCAAGGGCACCGAGAAGCTCAACACCACCGCCTTCGGCAAGGGGTATGACTACGGCATTGCGGTGTTGAAAGGCCGCCAGAAGAAGGCCGAAGCGAAGAAAGGAGCCCAGGCATGAGGACTCCTAAGGAACGGCTGTACAAGGTTCTCGTGATCGGAGCGACTCCCGCCGGCATAGCCGCAACGAACAAGCTGGGCGAAATGGGCATCCCCGTCACCCTCGTCGATTCCGAACCGGACCTGGACAGGAAGCTTGCGGGAGAGGACTGCCGGCTCGACTCGGGGGTGACGCTGAACTATGCCTGGCGCCCCGGCTTGCTGCGGATCCTCAGGAATCCCCGAATCCGCTGTGCCCTGCCGGGCAGAGTGACGGCCATCAAGCACACCCCCCAAGGCTTCGCAGCCCGGTTGGAAATCCCTCCCACTTATGTGGACGCCAATCGCTGCACCCTGTGTGGACGATGCGTGGAAACATGCCCGGTGACCTGCGCGGACGGCTCCCGCCCTCTGCTGTTCAACGGGAGAACCAGTCTGCCGGGCCGTCCCATCATCGACAAGCGTCAGGAACCCCTGTGCCAGGCCAGCTGCCCGTTGGGAGTCCATGCGCAAGGGTATATGGCGCTCGTGCGGGATGGGCGGTTCGCCGAAGCCCTGGAGCTCATCCGACGCGACAACGTGCTTCCGGGAATCTGCGGACGCGTTTGCACCCATCCCTGCGAGGCGGCCTGCCGCCGGGGCGGAGTCGACCAGCCGCTCGCCATCCGCGACATCAAGCGCTTCGTCGCCGATTATGCCCTGTCGGCCGAACGGGAGGCCCAGGCGTCCCTCAGGGGATCGGACCAGGCGGGAGGCAGTGCGGTCGCCATCGATGCCGCAGCGAAGACGGGCAAGAGGGTCGCTGTCATCGGATCGGGGCCTGCAGGGCTTGCGGCGGCTGCGGATCTGGCTCGAAAAGGCCATGAGGTGGTGGTTTTCGAGAGGGAAAAGGAGCTCGGCGGCCTTTTGCGCTACGGCATAGGACCGCACCGGCTGCCACGCGATATTCTGGACCACGAATTGAAGACCATCGAGCGGATGGGGGTGGAGCTCCGCACGGGTCAGAGCGTGAATGTGGATTCGAGCCTTGAGCGGGTGAAGACCGAGTTCGACGCTGTCGTCCTGGCCACCGGTTCCTGGAACGATCGGAGGCTGGGGGCACCCGGAGAGGACCTGGATGGGGTGGAGGGGTGTCTGGCCTTCCTGGTTCGTTTTTACCGTGGAGAAATCAGTGAGCTCAGGGAGAAAGCGGCCGTCATCGGAGACGGAAACGCCGCCTTTGATCTGGCCAGAGTCTTGGTCCGCCTGGGGGCACAGGTGACCATCGTCTCCTGGTTTTCACGTGAAGAAATCCCGGCCGATCCAGAAGAGATCAAGGCGGCCCTGGAAGAGGGCGTCCAGATCATCGACCGCTCCCAGGTCACCGCGTTTGAAGGTGAAAGCGGCCGGTTGAAAGGCCTTCGCACCGTCGTCACCGAGCCCGGCCCGCCGGACGAAAACGGCATTCCATGGCCGGTGAAGGTGAAGGGCGCCAGGCCGGAGGTTCTCGACTTCGAGCGCGCCTTCGTAGCCATCGGCCAGTGCGGCGACTCCTGTGCCGCCGCGGCTGGGAGTGCAGTTCAAAGGAATCCCAGCGGCGCCATCGCGGTGGATGACTGCTGCAGAACCAGCATCCAGAATATCTTCGCTGCCGGAGACGCCGCCAGCGGACCGTCTTCGGTGGTCCAGGCCATGGCATCGGGACGCCGAGCGGCGGCCAAGGTTCATGAGGCCCTCAGCGGAGAGGTTTGCCTCTGCGGCTGTGCCAGTCGGCCTCAGGATCGGGACTTCTGCTCGATCCCGGTGGAGCTCCCCACCATGCAGCGGGTCAACATGCCCGAGCGGCAGGCGGCGGCTCGACGGGAGAGCTTTGCCGAAGTGGCCCTCGGCCTGAACGAGCTGCAGGTGACGGCCGAAGCCGCAAGGTGTCTCCAGTGCGGGGTCTGTTCCGAATGCCTCCAGTGCCTGGATGTCTGCCGGATTCCCCGGGCTATCGTCCACGACGACCAGCTGAGCGAGGAGATCGAACAGGCGGGTGTCGTGATCATTGCCGATCCATCAGCGGCCCCTTCCATCAAGGGGGAGGACGTCATCCGGGCATACAGCACGAAGTCTTCCCGGAGCGATCTCTACGCCGCCATGCTGCGGGGTTTCGCCGCCGCAGCCGAAGCCATGGGGGTTCTCGGTGGAAAAGCCCAGCAGCTCAAAGGCCATGGCCTCTCTTTCACCCCACCCGATCCCAGCCTTGCCTCGGGTCTGCGGGTGGGCGTTTTCGCCTGTCGCTGCAACGATTCACTGGGATGGGCTCCAGAGCTGGATGAATACGTCGCATCTCTCAATGAGCGGCCCCACGTGATCCATGCTGAGGTCGTCCCGGCGGCCTGCACACCCGAAGGTTCCGCCGCGCTCCTCAGGGTCATTCGAGAGAAAGGCCTGACCCGCGTGGTCATAGCCTCCTGCGTCTGCTGTCCGCTCGACTTCATCTGCAGTGCCTGCACCGACCAGAGAAGCCGCCTCAAGGATGCGCTGTTCAGTGGAACGGGCGTGAGCCGTGCCATGGTGGAAACCTGCAACCTGAGGGGAGAGGCGCTCAGACTCCTGGCGGAGGAACCGGCAACGGCGGTCGAGCGCTTCAAAGGGTTGATCAACCGGTCCATCAGCCGGGCCAGACGCTTGAAGACCATGCCCTCCCCGGCACGTCCCTACAACTTCACGACGGCCGTGATTGGTCATTCCGAAGCCGCCTTGAAAAGCGCACTGACCCTGGCCGAATCCGGCATGGATGTGTTTCTTTTCGGAAGCCGCGACAGGCCTCACTCGTTGAGCCTCGATCATCCCAACATCCACGTATTCCACAACATCCGGGTGAAGGGAATCCGGGGGACCGTCGGTAATTTTCAGGTTTTGGGGGAGATGGAAGGGGCTGAGCAGGTCTTCCACGTGGGAGCCATCATCCTGGGTGAGCAGGCGCGAAAGAACGTGCCGTATATGCCTTCGGCCGATCTGCCGCCGCACCTGGTCGAGTCGTCTATGCAGCGCCGAGGGGTTGCCGGTGTTCCATTTTTCAATCCCGGAGCCACATCCATTCCCGGCCTGTTCCTGGCCAATCCGTCGTCGATCCACGCTTCCGAGAGAGTGAAAGGAGCCGCTTCGGCCATCCTGGCCGCATCCGTCATGCCCCGCCGCCCGCGGCAGAACAAGGGATACACCGTGGTGGTGGACGAAAGCCGCTGTCGCGGCTGCGGCCGCTGCCAGGCGGCGTGTCCTTACCAGGCGGTCAGTTTCCGAGCCAACAGCATCGGCGGATGGACGGCAATCGTGGACGAAGCCCTCTGCAAGGGTTGCGGCAACTGCATTTCGGCATGCCCTTCCAACGCGGCCGACAGCCCATACCGGGATCGTCTCTACCTGGAGCAGATGATTGACGAGATATTTGCGTGAAAAGAAGCTGTTAGCTGTTAGCCAACGAAGAGAATCGTATGGAAAAACTGAACATCGTGGTTTTCGTGTGCAACTGGGGTCCTCATGCAGCTTACCAGGCTCTTCAAGACAGGGGGTCCAAGATCCCCATCGGCGTGCGCATGGTTCGGGTCCCCTGCAGCGGCAGGATGAGTAAGTCACTGGTTTTCAGGGCCTTCGAGATGGGGGCCGATGGAGTGGCACTCATCGGCTGTGCTGAGGGCTCCTGCCGTTATGGAAGTGGGACGCTCATTGCCTCCCATCATGTGGAAGACACCCGCGGCATCCTCGACCTCCTGGGTCTCGGCAAGGACCGGCTCCGCTGGGTGACCTTCCTGCCCGAAGAATCCGACGGGCTGCTCTCCTTTTTGAATGCTTTTTGGATGGATATCGAATCCATGGGCAAAAGTCCCCTTGAACCGACTCCCAGGAAGCCGGTGGAACCCGTGGATGAGGCTGCAGCCAGAAAGATCGTGGCCGCCCACGATGTCTACGCATGCCAGGACTGCGGCAAGTGCTCGTCCTCCTGCCCCCTGACGCTCGCGGGCAAGCCTTTCTCCCCGCGGGCCATGGCCAATGCCATCATCATGGGGCATCTGGACTCGGCGGCCCTGGAGCGGGACCTCTGGTCCTGCCTCACCTGCGGCCTGTGTTACGACCGCTGCCCATCGGCGGTGGACTTCCCGGATTTCGTGCGGGACATGCGCGCTCTGCAGCGTTCCAATGGCACTACCGGGCAGCAGGCTCACGGCGGTTTTTTCCAGTCCCTCATGCGGAGCATGACCTCCCCCGGCCTCAAGACGGACCATTGGGGATGGCTGCCCGAGGGCCTGAAGACCGATCCCGAGAGCAAGCTGCTCTTCTTCGGCGGGTGCGCTCCCTATTTCGACCACTACTTCAGGCAGCACCTGGGTCCGGCCACCCGCAACATCCTGGTGGACAGCCTGCGCGTGTTGAACTTCCTCGACATCACCCCGAGACTCCTGGCCGACGAGCGCTGCTGCGGCCATGACCTGCTCTGGTCCGGCGATCGGGAGAGCTTTCTCAGGCTGGCGCAGCTGAACGTGGAGGCCATGGAAGCTGCAGGCATCGAGGAGCTCGTGACCGCCTGTCCGGAGTGTTACCGCACCTTCGCCCATGACTACCCCGAGCAGGGAGTCGCCGTGAACTTCAGGGTCACGCATCTTTATGATCTCATTGAACAGGAGATCGACAAGGGAGCCATCGGGTTCGAGAACATCGATCATTCCCTCACGTTCCAGGACCCCTGCCGTCTCAGCCGCCTCGAAAACAGGCCCGATCTCCCCCGCAAACTGATCGCCCGACTGAAGCCGCGCCGGTTTCAGGAGATGAAGGAAAGCGGGCTCTCGGCCCTGTGCTGTGGCAACTGTGCCTGGACGGGCTGCGACAGCTACTCCAAGGCCCTCCAGGTCAAACGGCTTCAGCAGGCTCATGAGGCCGGCAGCGATCTTCTGGTGACGGCCTGCCCCAAGTGTCAGATTCACCTGCGCTGCGCCATGCAGGATCCCTTCCGGGGTAAAGAGCTGGAAATCGAAATGAAGGACCTCGTTTCCCTGGTGGCCGACACCATTCGATGGGAATGAACCCTCTCACCGGCGAGCACCGCGCAGATTGAGCGTTGCGCGACAGAGCCTTGGATCCTGGCCTGCCGGGCACCCGAATCGATGAGAAGCACCGCAGGCAATATATGTCTTCAACTCGAAGCTCGAAACCTGAAACACGAAACTGTTCCCAACAGACCCTAAGACGAGAAATGGATCATGGATAAAGCAGAGCTCCAGGCCAGCCGTCCCCGAATCGGGGTTTACGTCTGTCATTGCGGATTGAATATCGCCCGGACCGTCGACTGTGCGAAAGTGGCCGACATGGCTGCCACCATCGAAGATGTGGTTGTGGCCCGCGAAGTGCCTTACGCCTGCTCCGAACCGGGCCAGCAGAGCATCAAGGAAGACATCATCGACCAGAAGCTCGATCGCATCGTGGTGGCTTCCTGTTCACCCAGGCTCCACGAGCCCACCTTCCGCCAGATGGCGCAGTCTGCCGGCCTCAATCCTTACCTGATTGAGATGGCCAATCTTCGGGAGCACTGCAGCTGGGTCCACATGAACGAACCCGACGCCGCGACCCGGAAGGCCATGGATCTCACACAGATGGCCGTGGCGCGCGTCCGGGACCTGGCGCCCCTCACGCCCGAAACGCTCCCCCTCACCCAGCGGACTCTTGTCATCGGCGGCGGCGTGGCGGGAATCCAGGCCGCCCTCGACCTCGCCGACAACGGCTACGAAGTCGTCCTGGTGGAGAAGAAGCCTTCCATCGGCGGCATGATGGCTCAGCTCGACAAGACGTTTCCCACCATGGACTGCTCCATCTGAATCCTCGGGCCGAAAATGACGGATGTCGGTCGACATCCCCGAATCAAGCTCCACACCCTGAGTGAAGTGGTGGACGTCAAAGGCTATGTGGGCAACTTCGAGGCCAAGATCCTGAAGAAAGCCCGTTACGTGGATGAGAAGGAGTGCACCGCCTGCGGCGACTGCGCCAAGGTCTGCCCCGTGGTGCGACCGGACGAGTTCAACCTGGGTCTTTCGTCGCGCAAGGCTATCCACTCGCCCTTCCCCCAGGCAGTGCCCTCGGCCTACGTGCTGAACGCCCACGAGTGTTTGGGCCACAACCCGGCCGTCTGCTCCAAATGCGTCGAAGCCTGCCAGAAGGGCTGCATCAACTTCCACATGTCCGACGAGGAGATCGTGGAAAAGGTCGGGACCATTGTGGTGGCCACGGGGCTCGAGCCCTACGACCCGACGGCCATGGACGAGTACGGCTACACGCGCTTCGAGAACGTCCTGACGAGCCTGGAGCTGGAACGGCTGGTCAACGCCGGAGGCCCCACCAAGGGCGAGCTCATCCGCCCGACGGACCACAGGCGGCCCCGCTCCATCGGCTTCGTCCAGTGTGTGGGCTCCCGCCAGGCTCGCAAAGGCGGGTCCTACTGCTCCAACGTCTGCTGCATGAACACCGTAAAGAGCACCCTGGTGCTGAAGGAGCATTACCCCGACCTCGAGGTGAAGGTCTTCTACATGGACATCCGGGCCTTCGGGAAAGGCTTCGAGGATCTCTATACCCGGAGCCGCCGGCTGGGAGCTCAGTATATCCGGGGACTGCCCGGCTCCGTCGAGGAGACGGAAGACCGCAGCCTGCGGGTGGCCGTTGAGAACGGGGCGAGGGGCGCCCTGGAGTTTCACACCCTGGACATGCTGGTCCTGGCCGTTGGCGTGCAGCCCTCTGCCAAAACTCAGAAGCTGCAGGAAATGCTGGGTCTGCAGCTGAACCCCGACGGGTTCTTCCTGGAGGCCCACCCCAAGCTGCAGCCGGTGGATGCGGCCACCCGCGGCGTGTTCTACGCCGGCTGCGCCGAGGGCCCCAAGGACATCAAGGAGAGCGTCACCCAGGCTTCAGCTGCGGCGGCCCGGGCCATACGGCTCATGCACAGGGGTGAGATCCAGACTGAGCCCATCACGTCCGAGGTCGCGGCGGAGCTTTGCAAATCGTGCGGCAAGTGCGCCGAGGTGTGTCCGTACAACGCCATCACCGTCGACGTGAAGAAGAAGACGCCTGCCGTCGTGAACACGGCCGCGTGCGCCGGTTGCGGAACCTGCGCCGCCGAATGCCGCTTCGGTGCCATCACCATGAATCACTTCACCGACGTGCAGATCACCAACCAGATCGACACCCTGCTGGCCGAGGAAGCCCCGGCGAAGATTCTGGCCTTTGCGTGCAACTGGTGCTCCTACGCCGGCGCCGATTATGCGGGGGTCTCCAGGCTGCAGTATCCGCCCAATGTACGTCTGATCCGCACCATGTGCTCGGGCCGCGTGGACGAGGATTTCATCTGGCGCGGATTCGAACAGGGGGCGCCGGTGGTTTTGGTGAGCGGTTGCCACATCGGCGACTGCCATTACATCGACGCCAATAAGTGGACGGTGAAGCGGGTGGAGCGGGTCCGGAAAAAGATGGAAAAACTAGGCATCCGCCCCGAAAGGCTGCAGCTCGAATGGATCAGCGCAGCAGAAGGCGTCCGATTCGCCAACGTCATGCAGCGGATGGAGCAGCTCAGGCAGAGCGTCACCGAGGAAGAGATCGCCGAAACCGTTCGGATCCTGAGTGAAAAGCAGAAGCCGGACAGCGCCGAACCGGTGCATTGAACATTACTGAAACTGCGAGGCCATAGAAGCGAGTGATCGATCCCAGTATTCCAAGATATCGGTTCTGGTCGGACGATACAGGCGGCAAGGAGGCCTGCCCCCAATGCGGGCATGCGCTGGTGAAAGAGCAGCAGACCTATGTGATGGTCGTGCGCCAGGGCAGCCGGATAGAACCTTTCGTGGTCGGAGGCAAGGCCGGCTTCTTCTGCCCGGAATGCCCTACCGTGGTCCTGGACCGCGAAGTTTTTGAAGAATTTGCACGCATCGGCATGAAGAACAACAGGCCGGGGCAGTTTACGATTCTCGGTCTGCTCGACCTTTCGGCCATCCCTCCCGAGAGGCGCCATCAGCCGCTTGGCGGCGATGGGAATCCGATGCCGCTCGTGAAGTTCATCGACGACCCGAAGGGTGGCCCCAGGCCTGAACGGAAAGGCAAAACTTCATCGATGAAGCCAGGGGAGAAAAAAAAGAAACGGAAGTGATGCCTTGAATTGTCATTCCCGCTGTCCCTGGCGGGAATCCAGAGGTGCTCAGATGCTTGGGGACCCCCGATTGAAGTATGCGGGGATGACGTAAAAGGCAAAGGGTCTCCCTATTCTGTGGACGTGTGCCTGGCCCTTGCCGCCCATTGTTTCAAGAACACCCTTTTTATCTCAAACCCCAGTCTATCGCGGCTCCTGCCGCCTTCTCTTTTCAGAACAACCTTCCTCCCTTCCAGAGTACTCCCGAAGCCCGAAACCATGTGACGCCAGACCGGCTCCGAGCCGCCACACAATGGCATGGGACTTGCCAATCACTCCGACGTGCCAAAAGGACCACCGGGAAACGGGCAGGTCACAGGCAAATCGGGGATCAGGGGTTCATCCGGTTGTCGAGATGCGGTCGTCGTTGTGCCGCAATTCGTCATCCCGGTCCATTTCAGGATGGTTTTCCAATTGGGGGGTAAAATGGTCAACACATTGCGATCGACTTCGGTGGCGGCCGCGTGTCTTCTGGCGGGCTGGATTGGTTGGATGGGAAGCGGGGGAGTGGCTGGTGCAACAGCGGCGGTGAGTGCACCGGTGCTGAAGTGGCAGAACGGGGGGTGCTTTTCTTCGTGGTGCGAGACGGGCTGGTACTCGTCCCCGGCGGTAGCGGATCTCGACGGGGACGGAACGCAGGAAGTCATCGCGTCGGCGTATTCCATCGTGGTTCTGGACGGCGCCACCGGGGAGCTCAAGTGGCGGGCCAAGTCGGGCCACGACCGGAGCCAGCCCGATGCCGACAATGTGGGGCGCACGTGGCCGGGCATCGTCATTGCCGATGTGGATCAGGACGGCGGGCTGGAAATCGTGACGGCCCATGGCGGCGGCTGGGTTTCGGTCCTGAATAGGGACGGATACTTCGACTCCGACAAATGGCCCTGGCAGGTCCCGGGAGGCAACGAGCTCCGCAGCCTTTCGGTGGGAGATCTCGATGGAAACGGCGACCTGGAGATCGTTGTGGGGCGAGCCGCAGGGAGCGGCACGAACACCTGGGTCCTCGAGCACACGGGGACCGTCCGGCCAGGCTGGCCCAGGCTCGCGAGCGGCGACGAAGGTTCGGCCTGGGGAATCTACAATGCTAACATCGCTCTCGGCGACCTCGATGGAGACGGCCTTCCCGAGATCGTCGCTCCTTCAGACACCATCACCCTTGCCGCCTACAAGCCCAACGGCTCCCAGCTTTCCACGAACACGATGTATCACGGACACTCTGGGCACGACATGAACCTCTGGGCGGAGGTCCCGGCCTATGTGGATCTCGAGTTTGAGACACGGGGATGGGGGCCGTGCTACGAGGAGCCTACTCCGAGGGCCAATTTTGCCCATGGACCGGCCAATATCGTGGATGTCAACGGAGACGGGGTCAACGAGGTCGTGGCCGTCGGCAACGTTCACAACTGCAACACCAGCCCCTACACCAATCTTTATAACACGCCTTATATCTTCAATGCGGACCGCAGCCGGTTCCATGCGTCGGGGTTCGACTGGAGCACCGTTCCCACGGACACGGGAGCGCCGCTGAGCGAGGATTATGGCGTCATTGAGAGTGCCCAGACCAATCCTGCAACGGCCGATCTCGACGGAGACCGCCATGCCGAAATCCTGTTCTCTTCGTCGGACGGCAAGGTCCACTGCATCGGGCTGGATAAAACGGAAGAGGGCCACTGGCCTCACTCCGTCTACAGTTCAGCCGAAGGATTCTTCCGATTTGCATCGGAGCCTGTGGTTGCAGACCTCGACAGCAACGGAAAGGCTGAGGTCATCTTCGCATCCTGGACCCAGAAGGGCAGCAACGCCACGGGCAAGCTCCATATTCTGGACTATCTGGGCAGCGTGCTGCATGAAGTCCCTTTGCCCGAGGCACACGGAAGCCCAGACTGGAACGGGGGCCTGGCAGCCCCCACCCTGGCCGACATCGACGGTGACGGAGAACTGGAGGTCGTCCTGAACACGGCCCATTCGGGCTTCGTGGCCTACGACCTGCCAGGTACATCCAACGCTCGCGTGCTTTGGGGGACCGGACGCGGTTCTTACCTGCGCGACGGGGGCGGCAGTGCAGAGCTCCCGCCCGTGATGCTGGGGCCCGACCTGACGGCAGCCTGGCAGCAGCTCACCGTCTCCGGGCCGGACCGCAAGGGTCTTTACAAGGTGCGAGGCTCCATCATGGCGGCCAACGCAGGCAACGAGCCATCACCGGCTTGCCTCATGAACGTTCTCCATCCTGACGGCATGCAGACGATTCTCAAGCGCCCCCTCAAAATCCGGAAACTGAAGGCGGGGCAGAGCGCTGTCCTGAGGGTCAATGCCGGCAGAGTCTCCCTTGGCGCTGGCAGCCTGTGCCCATTCACCGCAGTGGCGGATGCAGGCCAAAGCATCTCTGAGACCCGCGAAGACAACAACGTGGCTGTTCATGCGATCGTTTTACCCTGAAGGACCTGATTCGCGAGCATGGTGTGCTTGGGTCCCCTGAGCATCTCCAATAGCCAGGAGCTGATCGCTCAGTTCAGGTTCAGCCTCCTGGCTGGTCCCGGCTTCACGGGACCCGCCGTCAAACCGCAGAGTGACTCCGCGAGCTCCCTCCCTTATCAACTCAGAGTAAACCCCAGCCACTATGGGGCTTCCCATCAGCAGCAGGGTTTTTCGGGCATGATTGCACTGTCGGGTCGAAGCCCTTTCATGCTATTTTTTTCAGCAGTTCATCCGAGATTGACAACCCATGGACCGGCAAGCCCCCCCCGCCTCGCCGGGATTGACTCGGAAGCCCGAGACTCCGGTCGAGCTGGCACACTGTGGCTTGTCAAGGGAGATTCAGGAGAGGATGGCTGTCAAGAAAAGAAAAACCAAGGCTGAAAAGCGGCACCTGAGAGCGATCAGGGAGAGGGAGCGCCAACTGGAGCTGATCGAGGGCAGCAGGGATAGGCTCCTGAGCCGGGTCGTGGAGGAGCAATCACGGAAAGGCCGGGAGGTCCTGGTCGATGAGTCCGACAGCGTGAAGATGTCCGAAGTCATCATCGATTTCGCCGAGCCTATGCTGAAGCATGCAAAGAGCTTCGAGGACCAGCGCAAGGCACTGGAAACGGCTATCCTTCTCTGGAACATCTCCATGCTCCCGGAAGAAAAGCAGGTGGAGCATACTCTGAACCTCGGGATAAACCTCTGCGGGGAACCGTCGGAGGCGAACATGGAGCTATACCGAATCCTGGCTTACATGCTCGCACGGCGGCAGTCGCTGTTTTCCGGGATTCCTCGCTTCGTTCAGGACTTCGAGGTGCTGGAGCAGCCCGGAGGTTTTCACCTCAATGTGGCTCACTACCGGCTGAACAAGGAATCCAAAAAGACAGGTTCCGGCGGCACCGACCCCACCCGATCGTGATCCGCCCCGAGATTCTCACGTCTGCGGCGAACCGTCGATTTCGATCTTGTCCCCGAGGAATTTGGGAGGGGTATCCAGCAGGTAGACGTCCAGGATGGTCTTGACCCGCGCGAGCTGCTCGCGGCATCGAGTGGCGAGACTCTCGGAAGCGACCACCCCGCGGGCATTGAAGCCGATGGCGTCAATCCCCTTGTGCAGAGCGATGAAGATGGCTCGCTCATTGTGGAACTTCTGGGAAACGATGGTCAAGGAAGTCTGCCCGAAGACCCTGTAAGCCCGGACTATGGAATCGAGGGTCCGGAACCCCGCGTAGTCGCAGTAGACCCGATTGGCCGGTACGCCGAGCTTCAGGAGGGCTCTCCTCATATCCCTGGTCTCATTGTAGCGTCGGGTCCGGTTGTCTCCGCTCACCAGCAGGTATTCGACCTTTCCCGCCTTGAACAAGTCTGCTGCAGCCTGCATCCGGTTCACGAAAAACTCGTTCGGACTCCCGTCGGCCTGCCGCCTGGAGCAACCGAGAACCAATCCCACTTTTCGATGGGGCACGTCCGCCAGGTCATCATAAGTGCGATCCCTGGCCGCATGCCTCACCAGCAGTCCCGCCACCAGGACTGCCACCAGTGGAATCGAGGCAACCCCCATAATGACTGTTTTCGTTTTACGATTCATCTCGCTCGGGATATTCTCAGAAGCTGGTGCCGAAACCCTTGCATCGTATCGAATTCTCCTTGATCCACCAGCCGTTCAGGTGCTAGATAACTCATTGAGATTACTTTGTAAATTTTTAATTTTTCATGATCACTCCGAAACGGTCGAGGCGCCGCAATCTCCGCGTTCCGAGCGCATTTGCGGCCATGAGCAGCACAGGAAGCCGAGCAAGCATCTATGAAGTATGGTCGCTATGAAACCTTGAGGGAACTGGGAAGGGGCTCCATGGGGGTCGTCTACGAGGCCCATGACCCCCAGATCGACCGCACGGTGGCACTGAAGGTCCTGCGACAGGACCGGAATGCGAGCGATGCCTTTGTCCGGAGGTTTCTCAAGGAGGCCAAGGCCATCGGGAGGCTCTCTCATCCCAACATCGTCACCGTGTACGATGTCGGCGAAGACCATGGGACCATTTACATTGCCATGGAGTTTCTCGAGGGGCAGCCGCTCAACCAGGTCATGGAAGACAGGCAATTCAACTTCGAAGAAGTCCTCGACATCGGTATTCAGATTGCCGAGACGCTGGATTACGCTCACAGCAAGGGAGTGGTTCATCGGGATATCAAACCGAGCAACATCCTGGTCCAGCCGAAGGAGCGCATGAAAATCACGGACTTCGGAATCGCTCACATCGAAGATCCGTCGGCGACTCTCCAGACGCAGGACGGGGAAATCCTGGGGACCCCCGCCTACATGTCCCCCGAGCAGGTGCTTGGCAAAACCATCGATGGCCGATCAGACCTCTTCTCCCTCGGCGTTATCCTCTATGAGCTGAGCACGGGGACGAGGCCTTTCGGGCGGCAGGGCAAGACCCTGGCAACCATGTTCAACGAGATCACCAACACCACACCTCCGGATCCCGCCGAACTGAACAGCGCCATGGATCCGAGCCTGTCGCGTGTGATCATGAAATGCCTCGCCAAGGACCCTCGTGAGCGCTACGCTTCCGGAGAGGCCCTGGCGGATGTTCTGCGCGAGTGTCGAACCAAGGAGACGGCCACCGTCGTCTTTGCTCCGGTGCACCCCGCTGCACCCGATGCCCCCCCGGCCAAACGATCCAGGGTGCTGCTTCCTCTGCTCCTGATCCTGATGATGACCGCCCTGGCAGCATCTCTTTTCCATGTATACCCCGGCATGCTGCAAAGGGTCACGGGCTGGTTTGGGAAGCCAGCAGACGACCACGGGCCGGCGGGGCAGATGGCCATGCTCAAGGCGGAGAGCGTTCCCGACGGGGTCGAGCTGTGGATCGACGGATCGCTCAAGGGCAGAGCTCCCCTGGAAATCCAGCTGGATCTGGGGAAGCACTCGGTCAGGGCTGTGGCACCCGGCTATGAGGAGTGGACGGAGGAGCTCGTGTTGAGTGAACCGAAACTCCATCCCCTGCAGATCCAGCTCAAACAAAGAGTTGCTCTGGCGTTCGTGAAGATCGAGAGCACGCCATCCGGAGCCGCGCTTTCCATCGACGGGGTTTCTGAAGGAAAGACGCCCCTTGGCCTGGAGCTTCCCCTGGGGGAGCATGATGTATTCCTGTCCTTGAAGGATCACGAAGACTGGAAGACCCGCATCCGGGTGAGCGAGGAAAAGGAATACTCCGTTGCTGCCGAGCTGAAGCCCGTCCCCGTCGCCCGATCAGCGGCACTCAAGGTGGACACCGAACCTGGCGGGGCAGAAATTTTCTTGAATGGGGAGCCCAGGGGGAAGAGTCCGACGGAGATCGCCCTGCCTTTGGGCAAGTATCTTGTGACGGCAAGACTGGAAGGCTACGTGGACTGGTCAGAGGAGATGCAACTGGGCGAGGCCCGAGCCTATCCGCTGCGGGTCAGGCTTGAGCCTGAAGTGAATAAGGCGAGGCTCAGTGTCATCAGCGATCCTCCGGGAGCGGATGTTCAGGTGGACGGCAAACCCATGGGGCGCACTCCGGCTTCGGGTGAATTCCCCACGGGAAGGAGAGTGGTGCAGATCTCCCGGGAGGGTTACGAAGCACACACGGAAGAGGTGAGCCTTGATGAGCCTAGGGAATATGCACTGGACATCACCCTGCAGGGCGTGGCACGGGAGGGGGCTCTCAGGATCGAGAGCGTTCCTGCCGGCGCCGACATTTTTTTGGATGGGAAACCCGCCGGAGTCACTCCTTTTGAATTGAAGATTCAGCCCGGTGAACATATGGTTGCATTGAAGCTTCAAGATCATGAGGAATGGCAGCAACGGGTGCGAATCGAAGAGGGCAAGGAATATCCCATCCGGGTCGACATGAAGCCGATCGCCAGGGAATCCACCCTGGCCGTGTCCTCAGTCCCATCCAAGGCTTATGTTTTTGTGGACGGGGTCCAGAAGGGGAAGACCCCGCTCAAGCTGCAGCTCCCCTTGGACACCTACAGGGTGCAGGTCAAGCTCAAGAGCTACCAGGATTGGGAGACTCAGGTGGAAATGCTCGATTCTCGAGAATACGCCCTGAAGGCCACGCTCGCCAGGGAGCCAACCAAACCCCGGGCGTCGACAACATCCCGGGAGCCAACCCGGCGGTCTGAGCCCCGATCTTCCCAGGAGCCTTCCACAGGGGGCAGCGATTGGGGAATCGGCACGTATCAGGACCGACGGATCGACCGATGATGTGCGGATGCAAGTGAAAATGCGTTGAAGATCAGCAAAGGGAGGGAAGGTATGAAACGTGTTACAGCATCCATTCTATGTGTCACTTTGGCCGTTGTGCTTGTGGGATGTGCCCCGCAGGCCACGAACACGGAAAAGGGAGCCGGCTACGGAGCACTGACCGGAGCAGGCGTTGGGGCGCTGATGGGACAGCTCATTGGAGGGGATACCAGCAGCACTCTGATCGGAATGGCCGTGGGGGCCGCCGCCGGCGCCATGGTGGGAGCCATGATCGGGCACTACATGGATCGCCAGGAGCGCAACGCCATCGAAACGGCCAGAATGTACGACTACCAGCCGGCCCAGGGCTCCATGCTCCAGCTGGAAAGCGTTCGTGTCGAACCGGAGATCATCACTCCGGGCCAGCCGTCCAAACTGGTCATGACCTATGCCGTGCTGGAGCCGAATGCCAATCGGACCATCCCCGTAACCGAGAGACGGCAAATCATCAGCGGGCAGGAAATGCTCAAGGAAATCGGCCCCAAGACCGTGAATCGCGTCCCCGGGACCTACTATTCGGAACAGGAGGTCACCTTCCCCAAGAACCTCCCGGAAGGCACTTATGCCATGAAGGGGGTCGTGGAGGCCAGCGGACAGACCAGCCAGCAGGATGCGTACTTCAGGGTGGCTCATGTTCCGACGGATTCCGGATACGCCTATCTGATCGACATGTTGGACGCGCCCACGAATTAGAACGAACCAGAGCGGGCCTCCATCCAGTTTGTCTCTCCAACGGGTGAGCCGGTCGGTGGGGTCCATGGACAGGGCACCCCCGACCCCGTTTTCCCGCACCTGGCAGACGGGGATTTTCCCCGTTCGCCGGGGGGCTGTCACTCGTCAACATGAGCTCAACCCCCTTACGGACATCAACGGTTCCGCACGAGGCATTCAATGGCCACGGCATTATTGATCGTCGACATCCAGAACGACTACTTTCCGCATTCCCATGGGCGATGATTGCACCGTGCACTCCGAAAGGTCTCCAATCACATGACTCAGGCACTGGCGGGGTTCAACGCGAACGGCATTGTCCTGGCCACGGACAGCCGGGCCACCCGTTACACTGAACAAGGGGAGCAGGAGTTCCTCAGTGTAGAGAAGCTGTATCCCATCGGAACCCACATGGCCGTCCTGAGCGGCGGTTCCGGCTTGAGCGTTCCCCTGTCGCTCGCCCTGCGGCATCAGCTGATTCGGCGTGAGGGTCTGATGGACATCGAGGAGCTCGTAGCCTTCTGCCTGGACTTTCTCAGTCGTGGCTACGGGCAGCACCTGGAGCGACATAGCCCCGATCGCGAGGGACTCAGGCGCATCTATTTCATTCTGGCCGGTTTCTTTCCCGAGCTCCCTCCACCCGGGTACCGGCTGTTCCTGCTCGGCAGCGAAGAGGGGGAGCTTCCCTTGCGCCGCATGGAGATCGTAAACGTTGTCGTCATGCCCCGGAACATGGGTATGGAGGTGCGGCTGTCGCGGGCTCTCGCCCAAAACGGGCCGCTGGATGAAATCCTGAAAATGAGCAGGGATTTTCTTGAAAAGATGGCAGGGATCGAGGATGTGGTGGGGCCTCCCTTTTTCTGCGCTACGCTGACCCGGGAGGACGGGTATCAGGAAATGAGCCTGTGAGGGATCCTGGGCAGCCGTCAGCGGCCATCAGCCATCTGCCTTCCCGATGGCCGGGACGCGGGCGGCACAACGTTCGGATCTCCTGGTCTCCCCGTCTCCCTGTCACAGAGTCTCCCTGTCAAAGCTTCATCTCGACCCGGCAGGTCCCCTCTTCACATTTCCGGATTTCGAATCCCAGCTTCTTGACCAGGTCCAGCATCGGCTGGTTTTCTGCCAGGATTTCTCCGGAAAGCTCCTGGACCCCGAAATCCCGGGCGATGTCGATGACCCGCGTGATGAGTTGAGGGCCGAGGCCCTTTCCCTGCCAGGGATCGGCAACGATGACGGCAAATTCCGCGGAATCCCGCTCCGGCGTTGCCACCAGCCGCCCCACCCCCATCATGACTTCGGGTCCCGGAGGCTGTCCGATGGCCGCCAGGCCGATCTCCCGGTCGTAGTCATTCTGGGTGAACCGCACCAGTGCCTCGTGCGGCCAGCTCTTGATCACCCGAAAGTACCGGAAGTACAGGGTCTGGTCGGAGCAGTTGTCCAGAAGATCTTCGACAAGGGGCTCGTCCTCGGGCTTCATGGGGCGGATCAGAACGGGGGTTCCGTCCTTCAGCAGCCAGTCGCTTTCATACTGATTCGGGTACGGGCTGATGATCAGGTGTCGAGGAGCCGCCACGCCGCTTGGCTCGAGCACGATGCGGGCATCGATGGCGATGGGATGACTCTCGCTGATGACCACGGGGTTCAGGTCCAGCTCGACGATCTCGGGAAAATCCGTGACCAGTTGAGAGATCCGCACGAGAAACTCCGCCACCTGATCCAGGTCGGCCGGCGGGATGTTCCGGTACCCCTGAAGGAGGCGATGGACGCGGGTCCGCTCCATCAATCGGCGGGCCAGCAGCAGATTGAGCGGAGGCAGTGCCAGTGCGGTGTCCCGCAGCACTTCGGTCCAGACGCCGCCCATGCCGAAGAGGATCAGGGGGCCGAAGTGGGGGTCCCGCTTGGCACCGATGAGCAGCTCGATCTCGGATTTCTTAACCTGATTCTGCACGGTCACCCCGGAAATCTTCGCCTCGGGCCGGAGGCTCCGGGCTCGGGACGTGATCTCCTCGAAAGCCGCCGAAACCTCCGCCTCGCTCCTCAGGTGCAACCGGACGCCGTCCACGTCTGATTTGTGTGTGATATCGTGAGAATAGATCTTCACCACCACCGGAAAGCCAATGGCCTTGGCCGCCTCGGCGGCAGCGGAAGCGCTGGAGGCCGAAACGGTGCGGTTCACCGGGATGCCATAGGCCGAGAGAATGGCCTTGGATTCCACTTCCGTCAGGAGGCCGGCCCCCCGTTTGATGCACTCGTCGATAAACGTCCTGGCCTGACGGGTGTTCACCCGGATGTCGTGGGGAAAACTCGGCGGCGTCTCCTGGAGGAGCTCCAGGTTCCTCGAGTAGGAGACCATCTGCATGAAGGTGTCCACGGCCTCCTCGGGCGTCGCGAAGGTCGGGATGGAGGCCTCATTGAGGATGCGGACGCCCTCGGCGACGTCATGGGCTCCCATCCACACGGCCATGAAGGGCTTGTGCCGGCTCTGAATTTCGGCGGCCAGGGCACTGGCCACCGCTGTCGGGTCTGTCATGGCCTGAGGCGAAAGAATCACGATGAGTCCCGAGAGCTCGGGGGCCTCGAGGCAGACCCGAACAGCCTGGACGTAGCGATCGGGCGGCGCATCTCCGAGGATGTCGATGGGATTGGAGCGGCTCCAGAACGGCGGTAAAAAACCATCCAGTTTTGCGAGGGTCTCGGCGCTCAGAGTTGCGGGCTCGCTGCGCCACTTGCTGAAGGCATCCACCGCCATGACCCCGGGGCCCCCGGCGTTGGTCACGATGGCGAGCTCGCCTCCCGCCGGTCGCCGCATCTTCCCGAGAGCCTCAGCACAGCTGAAGAGCTGGCTGATGGTGTCCACCCGAATGATGCCGGAACGGCGGAACGCCGCATTGTAGGCTTCGTCCTGGCCGGCCATGGCCCCGGTGTGGGAGGCCGCCGCCTTGGCCGCCGCCTCGCTGCGGCCGGATTTGACGACGATGATGGGCTTGACGCGGGACACCGAGCGGGCCGCACTCATGAATTTGCGATGCCGCGTCATGTTCTCCATGTAGATGATGATGCTGCGCGCCCGGGGGTCGTTGCCGAGGTAGTCGATCATATCGGCGAAGTCCAGGTCCGCCATGGAGCCGATGCTCACAAAGTGAGAGAAGCCGATCTTCTCTGTGGCCGCCAGGTCGAGGATGGCGCTGCAGATAGCCCCGCTCTGGGAGAGAAGGGCGAGACTCCCGGGCTCGGCGGAGTGCGCTGCAAAGCTGGCGTTGAGCCGGTTCGGGGGGCATAGGATGCCCATGCAGTTGGGCCCGAGGTACCGGATCCCCCAGCGCTCGGCCTCGGCCTTGATCTCCTGCTCGAGGTGCGCCCCCTCATCCCCCACCTCTTTCCCGCCGGCCGAGATGATGATGGCGCCTCGGACACCGGCCTCGCCACATTCCCGCATGACCTCAGGAACCCCGCGGATCGGCACCGCGATGACGGCCAGATCGACGGGCGATCCGACTCGTGCCACGGAACCATAGGTTATGGAGCTCTCCTTCGAGCTCGCTCCGATGACGGCGATGGATTGCGGATCGAAAAACAGGTCCAGAATCGGTTTCTTCATCATGGCCTTCCCCTCCCGCTTAAACGGTGCGTTGTTTCGATGCATCCCCGGAACCCGATCTGAGCGGTCCTTTTTTGACTGTCAGTTCTCAGAGATGAAAGATTTGTCGACACATGAGTCCATGAGCAACTCACCGCCCCAGTTCCTCACTCGTTGCATGTTACTTTGATGACTCACCCACCGTGAGCCTGGCACGTTTCAAGCGGTATGAATCGCTGCGGAACGCCGACGAATATCTGCGCTTCTCCAGTTCCTGCGAAGCGCTCTTCGGAGAGCCCCCGGCAGAAACGCTCCAACGGCGGCGGAGGGTCTGCCCGACTCAGCTCCCCGAAGAG
>JBFYYO010000002.1:0-57558 GCA_041310025.1 Syntrophobacterales bacterium | reverse complement strand
AGAGGAAAGTCCCAATCGAGTTTTCATTCTGAATATGTCATAAGGCGTCAAGAGCATACTCGTATTCCGACAGCATATATTGAAACAACTGATATCTTTGTGACACCTGAACTTGAAACTCGAATCTAAAGAGCGCTCGACAGGTTCTACGTATTGTGTACTGGGCAACATGCTTTTAATCCTTTCTGTCAACATAGAGTTCCAGGTTGAGCTATTCTTGCCTGTCAAGACGCTCAAACCGTTTGAGACAACCACGACGGCTGTTGATGCGATTCGTCGATCGGCGATGTCGTGCTCGGCTCTTTGTGCTGGGGGAATCGAACGGACACATTGTAACCAGTAAAAAATGAAATGGCCATGCCTGAGACTCCGTTCAAAGAGATTTTTTGACGGAGCTCTTTCCCGGCAGGGTTGAGAGGGGTAGAACCCTCCAGGATTTGAGCAGGAGGATCATCAGCGCAGAAGCAATATGTCAGAAGATGAAGATGATCCGGCGCTGACGCCCCAAGTGCATGAAAGAGGGGCGTCGGTCAGCCGTTTGCGATGGTCTTGCGTTGGGATAGTTACCTGCTGAAAGGTTCTGAGCACGGCATCACGGTGGTGGAATACAAAAGCATGGGCAAAGAGAGCACCATTTAAGAAAAAGAAGAATATAAGTAAAACAGCTCACGTCCTGCTACTCAGCGATTGAAGTGATAAAAACTCATGAGGGTTTTTTGCTACTAGCCTGCCAGAGCTTATCCATTTGCTTGTCTCTAAGTGTTAGTGTATCTTCCGAAAATATTGCAAATTTAACCCATCGATAAGCAAAAAGCAACAGTTGATCATCGTCTTTTTCTATCTTATCGATAAGATCTTGATCTACATTATATTTATTGAAAAACCTTGTGTTAAAGAGAAATCTCTTGAACCAATCCAAGTCATAGCAAGCTTGATAAAGCAATTTTGCTCTTCCGGAATCAAGTTTATTACCTTTTTGAAAAAACTCATGGTGCGTTATATCTTTATAGGACTGATTCATGCTATCATATATGTCAATATTCTGGTGTGTTTTCCACTCGCGTATCGTCCATTCTTCCGCCTGTCCGTAACCAAGGCATGAGCCCTTTTCCTCGATCAGGAATTCCACCTCTTCAGCGGAAAGGGGGAACACAGGGTAGATGCGGCAGGACCAGGGCCTGTCAGGGTAAATGCTGCATCCCTCAGGTGTCACAAAAGGGCAGGTCTTCTTCTCATCTTCCATCATCTTGAGAACTACCAAGGGTATGCCGTCGTCGCCCAAAAGGGTAGTCGTATATTTTTGAAGGAACTCCTCAGAAGACAATCCCATGCCTTTTCGCATTCTGAGGACGTCATAAGGTGTAAGAAAGATATTTATATCGCGGCAGCAGCTATTATAACAGGGAAGACCGCTGTGACACGAGAATCTGAACTTTTCATCCAGAGTGAAGAGGATTTTTTCGGAACCGTGCTCGTTCATAGAATATTCTCTCAATGGTAGGCAGTTCTTCTTGAAAGTAGCCGGTCTGTGCTCTGACTGATTACGGATAATTTTACCAGGAAATGTTGAGGGGCGACCCCGGAAAGGTCGCCCCTCGTGCATACTACTCTGATAACAGCAAGATTAGAGGATGCTGATCATGGGCCGCTCGATCACGGACCACTGATTGGCAGCCTTGTCCCACTTCACGTTGAGGAACACGTTCTTGTTGGTGTCCAGCTTCAGGTAGTCGTACTTGTAGTAGTAGCCGGGCCACCTGGACTCTTGGCGAGCCAGCCTTGTGTGGGCGCAAGCCATGCCGACGATGGATCGGTGGTAAGCTTCCCAGGCACGCATCAGCTCATGAGAGTCTTTGGCCGCCAGCTTCTCGGCATCTTCGAGGAGCATTCCGAGCTTCCAGATGGCGATCTCAAGCAGCTTGTCCGTCGTTCCGTAGTTGGTCTCCCATCCTCCGCAGTATTCGCCCATGATCTTCTGCAGGCGGAACAGGTAGTTGTGGGGGGAGATGTAGTTCGGGTTGACGTCTGCCTGGGTGGTGAAACCCTTCTTCTCTTCGAACAGGGCCATCGGTTTGAAAACGGTTTCCTTGAGCTTCGCGATCTGGGCATCGGAAACCGTCGGGGCATAGTCCTTGTGGTCATTGGCGAACTTCACGACTGCCTTGCCGACGATTCGACCCTGGACGTGGGAGCCGCTGGAGAACTTATGGGCACAGGCGCCCACGCCGCAGCCGGCCGTGAAGAGACCCTTGATGGTGGTCATGCAGTTGTACTGCTCGGGGAAGGTCGCGGCATACTCTTTGGGCATCAGGTCTGCGGGACCACAGCACCAGGCACCGCAGGAGCAAGCATGGGAGCCGATGAAGACCGAGTCAGACATCTGCAGCTCCATCGGTTTCTCCATCGGATCGACATTGTGGGCGGCCCAGTTCGTGGCACCCTGGATGGTCATATCCAGGAAGTCTTCCCAGGCTTCGCTCTCGTACATCTTGATCTTTTTCTTCAGTTCCTTGGGATCGGTAATTTCCGCCTTGTAGCGCTCAACGACCTTCTCGGTGTGCATCATGAAGGGGGTTTTACCTTCCTTCGCACAGAGAATCATTTCATAGTTTCTCATCGGGGTCGGGGTCGGCTTGGCAGCTGCATAGGGATCCCATGCCTTCAGCTCTTCCGGATAGGCACCCACGTAGCCTTCGCCGAGGCCGTTCAGGGCCGGGGTCTTGAACAACAGGAAGAACGTGCCGACGGGGCCGTAGGAATCCTTGAACCGAGGCGGAACGAAGGTGTTGTCCATCTGGGTCAGCTCGCCGCCGTTCTCGAGCACGAGAGCGTAGACCGAGCCATTGACGAACGGGGGCATCCAGGAGCGGCCGAAGCCTTCACCCTGGGACCGGGGACGGAACACGTGAACGGCGCCACCGAGGAGGCAGATCGTCACTTTGGCCTTGTAAACGCAGAACTTGTCTTCACGCACGCTGAAGCCAACGGCGCCGGCGATGCGATTGTCTTCCTTCTCGTCCTTGAGAAGATGCGTGATCATAACACGCTCAATGAGCTCGCCTTTGTCACCAAGGGTGGCCATGGCGGACTTGGCGGCTTCGGCCACGAGGATCTTGTAGCTCTCACCAGCGATCATGACCTGCCACTCACCGGACTTCACGTAGTTGCCGGCCTCATCCTTCCAAATGGGCAGGCCCCATTTGTCGAAATGCTTGACCGAGGAGTCGACGTGCCGGGCAACGTCATAAACCATGTCCTGGCGCATCAGGCCCATCTGGTCGTTGGTCACGTATTCGACGAATCTTTCGGGCTGACGGGGATTCATGGTGACCTTGCCATCGAGACCCATGTAGGTGTTGATGGCGGAAAGGCCCATGGCCACGGGACCACTGCGGTCGACGGCGGCCTTGTCAATCCAGGTCACTTTCAGTCCCAGCGGCTTGGCCCAGTAAGCAGCCTCAACGGCGGCACCACAGCCGGACATCCCACCACCCAGGATCAATACATCGGTCTCAACAACCGTTGTCGCGAAATCTCTCATTGTTTCGTCTCCTTATTTCTTTATTGTACAGAGTTCTTTAACACCCATGATGTCGGGCTCGCCGAGGAGGAACTCATTGTTCAGATCAGCGGGGTTGGCCTCGGGGAATCCGTCAAAGGGCTTAATGGAACCCTCTGCAGTCCTTCTGGTGGGGTACTTGAAGCGTTTGATGCGGCCATCACGGAAGGTGATGGTCCACATGATGTCCTCGCTGCCTCTGAGCGGCGTGGAAGCGGCGCCCATGGGGCAGAAATCCTGGTAGCTCCGAACGTCCATGGCCTGCTGAGGGCAGATTTTCACGCAGCAGTAGCATTCCCAGCAATACTGAGGCTCCTGATTGTAGCCCTTCATTTTTTCTTTATCGAGCATCATCAGGTCGTTGGGGCATATATACATACAAGCAGTTTTGTCCTGCCCCTTACAGCCGTCGCACTTTTCGGTCATTACGAAACTTGGCATCGCCTTACCTCCTAGTAGTTTATTCCTTCTACCTTCAGCCGATTTTGCTTCCCTTCAGAAAATCCGTTGCCTTAAGCCTTACACCTCCCTTCTCAAGACCTGGCCCGCCCCCTGATGCAGGGGCTACGCAAGCAGCCTTCAGGGGGCAAGCTTTCGCGTGGATATTGGGGTTTCTTTAAGTCTCTGCTTCGACTTCTTCCGTCTATGACTTCTTCACATCGCCTGTTGCCGCACCATGAAGCTTGATTTCAACCTTCTCTTCCAGACCCTGGTAGTATGCCTGAAGAACCTTGACCACTTCCGGGCGGGAGAATTCCGCGGGCAGCTCGCCGCCTTCGGAGAGGGTCTTGCGGACCATGGTGCCCGAGAGGAGCAGGCGGTCATCCTTGCCGTGGGGGCATGTTCTCATGGAGGCCATGCCGCCGCACTTGAAGCAATGGAAAGTCCAGTCGATGTTGAGCGGCTGAAGGACTAAAGCGCCTTCGGGGATGTCCAGGAAGATCTTCTGGGCATCGAAGGGGCCGTAGTAGTCGCCCACACCGGCGTGGTCGCGGCCGACGATCAGGTGGCTGCAGCCATAGTTCTGGCGGAAAACGGCGTGAAGCAGGGCTTCGCGGGGACCGGCGTAGCGCATTTCCGCCGGGTAGCCGCCCTGGATGACCGTATTCTTCACGAAGTAGTTCTCGACGAGGACATCGATGGCCTTCACGCGGACATCGGCGGGAATGTCACCGGGTTTGAGCTTGCCGATCAACTGGTGAATGTAGAGACCGTCCATCACTTCGACGGCGATCTTGGCCAGGAACTCATGGCTGCGGTGCATGGGGTTGCGAAGCTGCAGAGCCGCTACCGTCCTCCAGCCCTTTTCTTCGAAGAGCTTGCGGGCTTCGGCGGGCCGCTGATACACACCGGCGAATTCCTTCGGGAAGAAGCTCTCGCTGATCACCTTCACGGGACCCGCCAGGTTGACATCCTTCTGGCCCATGACACTCTGGACACCGGGATGGCCGGCGACGTCGTTGGTCCAGAAAACCTGCTTGCACTCATACTCTTTATCGATCGTGTACTTCTCGGTGACCTTCATGGTTCCGAGGATTTCGTTGTTCTCCTCGTCGAACAGCGCAACCTCTTCACCGACCTTGATGCTGTCGGCCAGGGCCTTGTCGGTGGAGAGGGTGATGGGGATGGGCCAGAAGGTGCCGTCGGACATCTTGTATTCCGCGCAGGTGCCCTTCCAGTCATCGTAACCCATGAAGCCATCGAGGGGGGTGAAAGCGCCGATGCCGAGCATCAGGAGGTCGGACGCCTCACGGCTTTTCATGGGGACGACCTTCAAGGTTTTGGCTTTTTCCTTCTCGGCGGCAAGGGCTGCGCCTTCGAGCAACAACGGTTTCAGCTTTTTCTCTTTTCCATGGGGAGGAACCAACTTGGACATCTTTTCTTCTCCTGTTGAGAGTATATGGTTTGTCGTTTGCCGCAACACGGAACTTGCGGCGGCACAGCATTCCCCGCTTGTGCAATATTTTGCAAGGTGATTATAGGGGGGAGGGCGATCTTGTCAAGTGAAAAATCATGCAAGCGCTGAGGGTCCGGGCTCTGCTGGAGCTTATCAAAATGTTCCTCTTGGATCCCGCGTAAGTGGACGTGATAACTGGTACAAGGACACGGCCCCTGCCTTGAAGCGGGCGGCCTCGACTGAAGGGTGCCAACAGCAAATCGATGCTTCCAGGTTCAACTTTTATTAGCTACCTGAGTCGGCATCACTTGTCAAATGTTTTGACGTGTCTCTCGGAAAACCTTGTATTGCCTTTCTGGCTTAAGCTTCTATATCATGATCAGGTGGCCTGGAAGTTTGGACGAAATTCGGAACAAGGTTGATCATGAAGCGACGCTGGCTCTCCCTGGTTCATCACCACATCATCATGGTTCCGCTGCTATCGCTGGTTCTGCTGATGGTGGGGATCGCGGGGTACATGACCTTTGAGGAGTACGGATTCATCGATGCCCTCTACATGACGGTCATCACCCTCAGCACCACCGGTTTCAGCGAGGTCAAGCCCCTGGATCAGACCGGACGGATCTTCACCATGTTCCTCATCGTTCTGGGTGCGGGCTTTGTGGCCTACAACGTCAACCTCATGGCCCGCATCCTTCTGGACGGGCAACTGGTCGAAATGTATCGGAGGCGGAAATTGGGCAAGCAGCTGGAGGCTATGAAGGACCATTTCATCGTGTGCGGGCACGGTCAGATGGGGCAGGTCATCGCACAGGAGCTGTGCCGGGCAAACATCGGCGTGGTGGTGATCGACAAGGAGCAGGCGGCCCTTCAGAGGATCGGAGAATCACGAATTGTTCATCTCTTCGAAGATGCGATCGAGGAGGAAACTCTGGTCATGGCTGGCATTCGGCGGGCCAGGGGTCTTGTCTCGGTGGTGAGCCGCGACACCGACAACGTGTTCATCGTTCTCACCGCCCGGGATCTCAACAAGAACCTCCAGATTCTGGCCCGGGCTGGAACCGCCGGTGCTGAAAAGCGGTTGATGAAGGCCGGGGCCGACCGTGTGGTCTCGCCTTACGCCAGCGGTGCCTATCGGATTGCCCAGAACATCCTGCAGCCCACGGTCACGGACTTCCTGGAGCTGGCCCTTTCCGGGGAAGGGATGGAGCTCAGCATGCAGGAAACGGAGATTCCCGAGGGAGCCTCTCTGGTTGGAAAGGATCTCATGAGCTCGGGAATCCGGAGCCAGTTCAACCTGATCATCGTGGCCATCAAGCGCAGGGACGCCCGCATGGTCTACAATCCTTCCTCCCAGGAGGTGCTGGAGGTGGGAGACGTCCTGATCGCCATAGGACCCCGGGAAGACCTGATGCGCTTCAGGACATCTCTCCTGGGACAGCCTTTCCCCAGCGCCAGTGCCTGCAAATGCTGAATACAATGAATTTGACAACAGGTTTTTGTTCTTATAAATAACAGATTTTGATACTAGGAAACCCCATCCACGCTTCGCTGCCTCGATCATTCCCTTGCGGTTGGGGGTGACACCATTCCCTTTTCCCAGCTCAATTCGGAGGTGAACATGAAACAAGCGGTTATCGTGAGCGCGGTACGAACTCCCGTTGGCAGTTTCGGCAAGTCACTCAAGGATGTCCCCGCAGTCCAACTCGGCGTGATCGCGTTGAAGGAGGCCCTCAAGCGCATCGATCTGCAGCCGGATCAGGTGGATGAGGTGATTCTCGGCAACGTTCTCCAGGCGGGGCTTGGTCAGAACCCTGCCCGGCAGGTGAGCATAAACGCGGGACTGCCGAAGGAGGTGCCCGCGTTCACCATCAACAAAGTTTGTGCCTCGGGCCTGAAATCGGTTTTTCTGGCTGCTCAGGCTGTCATGACCGGCGATGCGGAGATCGTGGTCTCAGGTGGCATCGAGAACATGAGCGCAGCACCCTTTGCCCTGAACGGGGCCCGCTGGGGACAGCGGATGGGTGACGGGAAGCTTGTGGACCTGATGATCCTGGACGGGCTCTGGGACGCCTTCAACGGGTATCACATGGGGAATACGGCTGAAAACGTCTCCGAGCGGTTCAATGTCACCCGGGAAGAGCAGGATGAATTCGCACTGGCAAGCCAGCAGAAGGCCGAGGCAGCCATCAAGGCGGGTCGATTCAAAGATGAGATCCTTCCGGTGCCCATCCCGCAGCGCAAGGGGGATCCCATCCTTTTCGACACCGACGAGCATCCCCGCCTGGGCACAACCCTGGAGGCTTTGAAGAAGCTGCCGCCTGCCTTCAAGCAGGGAGGAGCCGTGACCGCAGGCAATGCTTCGGGGATCAACGACGGCGCCGCCATCATCATGGTCATGAGTGCAGACAAGGCCGCCTCTCTGGGGCTCAAGCCCATGGCGTCCATCCGATCCTACGCTTCGAGCGGGGTCGATCCCGCCATCATGGGAATGGGGCCTGTCCGGGCCAGCCAGAAGGCTTTGGCCAGAGCCGGGTGGAAAGCTCAGGATCTCGACGTGATTGAAGCCAACGAGGCTTTTGCGGCCCAGGCCATCGCCGTCAATCGGGAGATGGGATGGGATTTGTCGCGGGTGAACCACAACGGTGGCGCCATCGCCCTCGGCCATCCCATTGGGGCTTCCGGAGCCCGCATCCTGACGACTCTCCTTTATGAAATGCAGAAGCGGGACGCCAAAAAGGGGCTCGCTACCCTGTGTATCGGAGGCGGACAGGGGTCGGCCATCGTGCTCGAGCGTTGATGATGCGGCATTCGGCCCGTCCGTCCTCTTGGGGCTTTGCAGTCCGCGAAGGTGGAATCTGCCTTGGAAGCGCCTGGTCTTTGGGCGGGCCGGCAAAAAACATCCTTAAAAATGCAGTTTTCTGAGGGGAGACATTTCATCATGGCCTATGAAAACATCCTGTTCGAAGTCCGGGACGGAGTCGGCGTTTTGACCTTCAACCGCCCCAAAGCCCTCAACGCACTCAACCCCGCCACCCTCGAGGAAGTCAACGACGTGATCGAGAGGACCCGCATTGACGGCACCATTCGCGTGCTGGTGCTCACCGGTGCCGGGGAGAAGGCGTTTGTTGCGGGTGCCGACATCACCCAGTTTCCCAAGATGAACCCCCTTGAGGCGCGTGCCTTCGCGGAGCGGGGGCAGGAAGTGTTCGCGAAGCTCGAGCAGCTGCCCAAACCGGTCATCGCGTGTGCCAACGGCTTCACGCTCGGCGGTGGGTGCGAGCTCGCCATGAGCTGTGATTTCATCTATGCATCGGACAAGGCCAGGTTCGGACAGCCCGAAATCAACCTGGGCATCATCCCCGGTTTTGGCGGAACACAGAGACTCTCACGGCTGGTGGGTCGTGCCAAAGCCAAGGAGCTCTGTATGACCGGTGAGATGATTGACGCTCAGCAGGCCAAAGAGCTGGGCCTTGTGGCGCAGGTGTTTCCGGCCGAGAAGCTCCTGGAGGAGACGCTCAAGGTCGCCTCCCAGCTTGCCTCCAAGAGCCCCTCGGCCTTGCGAAGCATCAAGTTCGTGGTCGACCGGGGCGTCGATGTGGACCTCAGGAGCGGCTGCGCCATCGAAGCCGAGGCCTTCGGGGCTACTTTCGCCAGCCAGGATGCCAGAGAAGGCGTTGCGGCTTTTCTCGAAAAACGCAAGCCCGATTTCAAGGGTTCTCTCACCAGCTGACGCCGCTGTGTTCGGAGTTTGTCGGGGGAGGTGTGGAGACGATCTGCCTGCCGTCAGGTTCCCGATCGAGTTGAAGCGGTTGATGTGGAGGAGTCTCGGGACCGCTATTAGGTTTTCCATCAATCCCATGAAGTGGAGGAGTCGCATGAATTTCGAACTGACTGAAGAGCAGAGAATGATTCAGGATATGGCGCGCAAGTTCGCCGAGAGGGAGATCAAGCCCGTCGCGGCGGAATTCGATCGCACCCATCAGCACCCGGAAGAGATCGTCAACAAGATGGGAGAGCTTGGGCTGCTGGGGGTCACCATTCCTGATGAATATGGCGGAGCGGGGATGGACTATGTGTGTTACGTCCTCTCCATGATCGAGATATCCAAGGCGTGCGCATCCTGCGGCGTGATCATGAGCGTGTGCAACAGCCTGTACAACTTCCCCGTCTACGCCTATGGCACTGAAGAGCAGAAGCAGAAATACCTGCGACCGGTCGCCAGCGGGGAGGCGTTGGGCTGCTATGGGCTCACCGAAGCGGGAGCCGGGTCGGATCCTGCCAAAATGAACACGACCGCGGTGCTGGACGGGGATGAATGGCTCATCAACGGCACCAAGAAGTTCATCACCAACGGCAACGTTGCGAGCTATTGCGTTCTGGCTGCCATTACGGACAGGGCTGCCGGCTACAAAGGCATCAGCTCTTTCATCGTGGATCTCAAGAATACGGCGGGCTTCCACGTGGGGACCGTCGAAGAGAAGCTGGGGATCAATGCATCGGGGACGGCCGAGCTCGTCTTTGAGGACGCCCGAATCCCCAAGGAGAATCTCCTGGGCAGCCTCGGGGAGGGCTTCAAACAGATGCTGACCACCCTGGACGGGGGCCGCATCGGCATCGCCTCCCAGGCCATCGGCATCGGGCGGGCAACGCTGGAAGAGGCCATCGAGTATGCTCAGACGCGGGAGCAGTTCGGCCGGCCCATTTCGTCCTTCCAGGCCATTCAGTGGAAGCTTGCGGACATGGCCACACAGCTGGATGCAGCGGAGCTGCTCACCCTGCGGGCCGCCTGGCTCGAGCAGAATCATCGCCACTACGAGAAAGAGGCCGCCATGGCCAAGCTGCTCGCTTCCGACACGGCCATGTGGGCCGCCGTCGAAGGTGTCCAGGTCCTCGGAGGGTATGGGTACTGCAAGGATTACCCCATGGAGCGCCATATGCGGGATGCGAAGATCACCCAGATCTATGAAGGCACCAATGAAATCATGCGCCTCGTGATCTCGCGCAACCTTCTCAAACAGCGCTGATTTCGTGTGGCTGAGGTCCCCCTGCGAGCCAGTGCTGTTGGATCAGACCGGGAGGCCAGTATGAAGCCCATGAAGCCGGGTGCCATGGGCTAAGCGGAGTTTGCCCATGCGAGCTCATTCGGTCACGGGCAAGCTTCGCTTGGCCCGTGCCACCCCTTAATTCAACAGTACTGTCGCCGGGGGAGGGTACGCGGGGGTCCTTTGCATCACAGACAATGGCACCGCCCATAAATCACCAAACCCTGAGCTCCTTGCAGAGGCTCAGGGTTTTGTTTTTATCGGTGTTGGAATGGAGCACGCAGGCAGACCAGCTCATCCCTCAAAAACAGCAGCTTTTTGTTCCATCTTGTGCCCTTGATTCGTCTCGGTGGTCACGCCATCGAGCTCCGGACCTCGCTCCTACGCTGAGCGCAGAAGTCGGCGCTCGCGGCGCTGAATCCGCTTGATCGCCTTCTTCTTCTTGATCCGGCGCCGTTCCCCTTTGGAGAGATAGTAATTGTGGCGACGCAAGACAGGCTGGACGTTCTTTTGAAAATCTTTACGGAGCTTGCGGATTTTTTTCTCAATGCTTTCTCTGCTATCACCCTCCGCCATTCAGTACTCACCTACCTTTCGTGACTAACCTCGTTGTGCCATCATCAAAAGCCGGTCAATCCGGTCACCGCTCCCCGCGGCATCTTGCCGCCGGTGCTCGATGGCCGTGGCGGGATCGACCTGGCCGCCTGCATAATCCCCAGAATTGGAAACATCTAAAGCAAAACAAATCATAAATCAACAAGAACAAACCGCGAGAGCAAAAACAACCCGGGCCGGCCCATGGGAGGCATGCTCTCAGCATTCAGTCCGCTCGCCACGCAGCGAATGCTGGAAAGCATTGAGAATTCTGAGCTGCACGAGGCGGCCGATGAGCTCCGTGGGGCCTTCGAAGTTGACGATGCGATTCTGCTCGGTGCGCCCCGTCAACTGACGGCCGTCCGACTGCTTGCTGGATCCTTCAACCAGCACCTCCCGGACGCTTCCGATCTCAGCCCTGTTCTTCTCCAGGACGATCTCCCCCTGGAGGTGCTGAAGCTCCGCAAGTCTGGCGGCTTTCACGTCCTCCGGGATCTTGTCCGGAAGCTCCGAGGCCCGGGCGAAGGGCCTGTCCGAGTAGCTGAAGGAGAAAAGATTGTCGAATCGAACCTCTTGAATCAGCCGCAGCGTATCACGGAAATCGCTTTCGGCCTCTCCTGGAAACCCGACCATGACATCTGCGGAAAGTCCCATGTCCGGGCAGAGGGAGCGCAGTTGCTCGATGAGGCTCATATAACGGGCCGAGGTATATCCTCGATTCATTCTCTGGAGAATCCGGTCGGAGCCGGTTTGAAAAGGCAGGTGGATCCATCGACAGAGCTGCGGCAGGTCGGCGAAGCAGCGGATCAGGTCCTCGGTCAAATCCTTGGGGTGAGAGGTGGTGAAACGAATTCTGAGAAGGGTGGTCTGTTCGTGGATTCGATGGAGGAGCCTTGAGAAATTCAAGCCTTCATCCAGACCCTTTCCATAAGAATTCACGTTCTGTCCCAGAAGGAGGATCTCTTTGGCGCCATGCTCGGTGAGAAGCCGGATCTCCCGCAGGACCTCATCGGCCGGCCGACTGCGCTCGCGGCCGCGGACGTGCGGAACGATGCAGTAGGAGCAGAAATTGTCGCACCCCTGCATGATGGTGACCGGTGCGACAACACCCGGAGATGTGAGGTGACCTTGTTTCAGAAAGGAGTCCCAGCCGTCCTCCTCGACCTCCGGGAGATGAACCAGCCGCTCTGAACGAGTCACCGCTCGATGCAGCAGACCGCCGACAGACGAAATGGCACGGGTTCCCAGAACGAGGTCCAGATGCTCGAATCGTCCCAGAAGACTTGCGCCCAATTGCTGGGCGACGCAACCTGCAACAATGATCTTCAGTCCCGGTTTGCGTGCTTTGAGCTTGCGAAGGCGCCCCAGGTAGGAATGGACCTTCTGCTCAGCCTTGGCTCGCACCGAACAGGTATTGAGAAAGATCACGTCCGCCTGGTCGATGTCGCCTGTGAGTGCGTATCCCTGGACACCCAGAATTTGTTGCACACGCTGGGAGTCGTATTCGTTCATCTGGCAGCCGATCGTGTGGACATAGAGGTACGGCGGGCTGTCTTCAAAAGAAGAGGAAGTTTTGGGCATATCTCAATGCAGGGTTTTCGGTTTTCTGGGTTTCAGGTCTTGCAATCGCTCCACCAGGATCCGCATCATCTGGAGCACAAGATCCGGGTTGTCCTTGGCGATGAGCTCGATGTCACTGAATTCGTACACCTCCACGGCACTTTCGCCCACACTGGTCACGGTGGCCTGGTGAGGAACATTCAGAAAGCAGGCCATTTCACCGAAAAACTCCCCGGGCTTTCTGATCCACGCTATCTCCTCTCCGCCGCTCGTGACCCGAAGCCCCCCTTCGCTGGAGACCAGGCGAAAGAAATCCTTGCCCCTCCCTCCTTCTTCGATGATCTTCTCTCCGTCGGCATAGAAGCTCAGCCTGACGCCTTCCAGGGCGAGCTCGGAGGACGCATCGGCCAGGGTGCGGGTCGTTTCCTTCAGTTGATGGAGGAGCGAGGAGAGAATGCTCAGAGCCATCCGCGGATTCTCTCGAATGAACCGGTCCAGCGCGTCGGGTGCATAGGTGGCCACGCGTGTCTCGGTGATGGCCCGAACCGTGTACGAGCTCGGTCTTCTGAACACGACGCTTTCCAGGCCGAATATGTCGTGAGCGCTCAAAACCCGGATATTTTTGCCCCTTTCACTGACCTGCACTTCTCCGTTGAGGACGACGTAGAAAAACGTGCAATCATCGCCCTCTCTGACAATGACACCTCCGTAAGGATAGTCTCTGACATCGAGTGCCTGCAATGGTGAATCCTGCCCCATATCCCCGGCCTTTCGCCCAATGTGGTTGTCACAACGCCTCGGCTCCACGCATCCCCGAATGATGGAGGCTCCTGCAAGGAGCGGTCACCGGCAATGGAAAAGGAGAAGCCATCCGAGGAGCTCCATCTCTGTTCTGTACGGAGACGCTCGAATGGAACCGCGCCTATTCTACAGAACAAGGGGAGCAAAAACCACCCTCTTTCCATGGCTTCCCCCCTTTCCGGCGAGGAGTGGCCATTCCACGGATCGGCTATCCATCGACCAGCGTGAGATTGTGGATGACAACGATTCGTCCCGGGCTGGCTACTCCGAGCTTGTGATGGCCAGATGGCGCAGTCCAAGCCGCCTGCTTTCGAAGGTCAGGATCTGGTGAACTTCAGCCTCATTCCCCGGTGCGATATTGAGCTGTATCCAGCCCAGAGATGAGTCTCTGGTCGTCATGCTGGCAATCCCCTCATAGGCCTCCAGAATGAATCGGAGGTAATGGATCTGAGCAGGCATCACCAGGTGATGCTCTATGGTGGAACGGTCAGGCTGGCTTTCCAGTTGAATCTCCTTCCGTTAGATCCGAGAGTATGATACCAAAGAATACACCGACATGGGAAGATGGTAACCATCAAACATATTTCGGATTTCGAGGAATGGAGCGTACGCTTGATGTGGAGTTGCTCGCGGGTGGGAAAGAACTGGATTGAATGCCGGGCCGTTCGAGGAGCAGTTTTGGCGGCAGTGGGTGTGCTCGTCATCACGGGTTTGGCGCTGAGCCCAGCCTGGGCGCAGGCTCCCCAGAAGACGGAAGTTTACTTCGCTCAGGGGCAGGCCATGTATTATCCCAACGACCTTCCCAGAAGCCAGATGGAGGCCATTCAGGATCTCACTTCCAGTGGGGTGCTGCAGGCCGTTGCGGGTGTGCTGGGGCCTGCCAGCACCCAGAGCATGTTCGGGGTGATTCAGGAGAAGCTACTGCTGCACAAGGAGAAATATGTTGATGGGTACCAGTTGGCCTCGGAAGGGCTTGCGAATGGGCTCTATCGGGTGACCGGACAGGTGACGGTATCCAAGGAGCTTCTGCTTCAGGATCTCCGCGAGCACGGATTTCAGATCCCGCCTTCGGCGCAGCCCATAGTCGTGGAAGCCGTCCAGGACAGGGCGACCAGAATGGCCCTGTCCCCGCCGCAGAGGGTTGGAGAGGGACGTTCCGGCGACGATCCCGGGGTTGCAAAGCCAATGGTCGGTTGGGCTGTGGTTGAGAAATGGGAGGCCAAGTGGGTCTTGCCGGAGCAGGGGGCGGAGAGTCGGCTGCCGCCCTTTGCCCGAAGCATTCTGGAACATGCCAGGAATCTGGATTGGACGCCACGGTTTGCGCCGGTTCAATCGCTCCAGGCGGACCAGCAAGGCAACCTGAAAGTGGAGGAAGTGCTGGCTTTGGCTCGCCGAGCCGGTTGGGACAGGGCTGTGATTGGAAAGAGCTGGCTCGATCCCTCGCAACCGGGAAACCAGCGACTTCTGGCTTCGCTGCAGATCGTGGAGGTGTCGACGGGGAGCCCTGAAGGTGAGATCAGTGAGGAGCGGGCTCTTGACACCAGATCCCTCGAGGAGGGAGTGCTCCACCTCGCAGAGTCCGTCCTGCCGGCCATCGACAGTGCTCTTTCGGGTCAGGAGGAACCTGTAGCCCGGGAGACCATCCCGGAAACGGCGCGGCGTTTGGAAAGCTGGACCATCACCATACGGGCGTCACACCCCCAGAGTGCCTGGGAGATGGTCAGAAAAGAGATCGAGGCAATGTTCAAGGATGCAAAGACATCCGGCTTCGAGCTGGGAGTCGACCATATCACGGTACTGATCGAGGGAGTGGATGGGCGCTCTGTGCGGGATGCACTCGACGGCCGGGAGATCTCTCCAGGAGGTCCCAAGGTCCAGGTCATGGATTTTCTGGAAGACCGACATTCCATGACGGTGGTTTTCGGCAACATCGGGGAGACGCAGTAGGGACCTCGCACGATGACGATTCCGAATTTTCTCACCCTCATGCGGATCTTTCTCACCCCTTTGCTCATTTGGTTCCTGCTGGACCACAAGTTGAACCAAGCCCTCGCTGTCTTCTTCATTGCCGGCATGACGGATGGCTTGGATGGCCTCATTGCCCGCCTGCTGAATCAGAAGAGCAAGCTCGGGGCTTATCTGGATCCGCTCGCGGACAAGCTGCTTCTGGTGAGCAGCTTCATATTGCTGGCCTGGCTCTCCAAGGTGCCCAACTGGCTGGTGATCATCACGGTGAGCCGTGACCTGATGATCATGATGGGCATCATGACCCTGCAATTCCATGAAGTTCCGGTGGAAATGAAGCCCTCGGCCACCAGCAAGGCGACCACCGTGATTCAGCTGATCACGGTTCTGGCCGTCCTGGCGTCCGACCTGCTGAGGCTCCCGCACTGGGCCTATCTGCTGCTTTTTGTCTGCACGGCAGGCCTTTCCGTCGTGAGCGGTGTGCAGTACATCGTGGCGGGTTTTTCCCTGCTGGAGGGACAGCGTGGAAATCATGAAGGGCGCAGCCATTGAGTTGAGACACCCATGAAAGTTGCTCATCGTGCATGACCGCAGCTGCAAACCTTTGCGGTTGGAGGGAATGCCACGCGACGGGCGGTCTTCCGATGGAGTCCGCTTTCCTGCTCGATTTGCGGGCCGTGTCGGGGCTGAAACAGGTTCTCCATGGAGTGCATTTTTCTGTTGGCATTTTTCTTGACAGGCTCTGGGGAGACCGTTATAGATGCACGCAACGCGTAGGCACGTAGCTCAGTGGGAGAGCGCTACCTTGACGCGGTAGAAGTCGGCGGTTCGAAACCGCCCGTGCCTACCAGAACAGATGTACTGAAGCGGCCGCGTTCAACCTACGGTGGAAGGATTGATCTGAATAAGGCGCCTGTTCGCTTTGTTGACTCTTGAAGGATCGCGCTGCAGCACAGCCCTGAAACCGATCGGATTATTCGGTTGACTCCCCGATGAATAGGCATCCTCCCTCGGAACGAGGCGCGGTGCCTTTTTTTGTTGGGGGCTCACGGTCAGACCCTCCACCACTCATGCAGCAGGCTATAGGACATTCGAAATGCAGTCTGAAATGATTCAGGTCACATTCCAGGATGGCAATCAGCAGACCTTTCCCAAGGGTGTCTCGGTTGGAGATGTCCTGAAGAGTTGGGGAGAGGGCATGAATGGAACAGTCGCTGCGTACCTCAATGGTCGTCTGGTGGATCTCAGCCAGAAACTGGAGGAGGATGCCGAAATCCGTCCGGTCAACACAGACTCGCCCGAAGGCCTGGATATCCTGCGCCACAGCGCGTCGCACATCATGGCCCAGGCGGTGAAGGCACTTTTCCCTGAAGCCAAGGTCGCCATCGGACCGGCCATCGAAACCGGATTCTACTATGACTTCGAGGTGGATCGTCCGTTCACGCAGGACGATCTCGAAAAGATTGAAGCCAAGATGGGGCTGATCGTTGGGGAGAAACTGCCCTTTGAACGAAAGGTGCTATCGCGGGAGGAGGCGGTCCGCTTTTTCGAGTCTGCCGGCGAGAAATACAAGATCGAGCTCATTGAGTCCTTCGAGGATCCCACGGTGTCGATCTATGAGCAGGGTGGCTTCGTGGATTTGTGCCGGGGGCCGCACATTCCGGACACGGGTCATCTCAAGGCCTATAAATTGACCAGCGTGGCCGGGGCCTACTGGCGAGGGGACGAGCGGAACGCCATGCTCCAGCGGATCTATGGAACGGCGTTTCCCGACAAGGATGCGCTCAAGAAGTACATCAAGTTTCTCGAGGAGGCTCAACGGCGGGATCATCGGAGGCTGGCCAAGGAACTGGACCTTTTCAGCTTCAGCGATGAAGTGGGCGCAGGAATGGTCATCTACCATCCCAAAGGGGCGCTGATCCGCCACATTCTCGAGGTCTTCGAAAAGCGGGAGCATTTGCGTCGGGGATATCACCTCGTCATCGGGCCCACCCTGCTGAAGACGGAACTGTGGAAGCGGTCGGGCCACTTTGACCACTATCGGGAGAACATGTACTTCACGGAGATCGACGAGCAGTCCTACGGGATCAAGCCCATGAACTGCCTTTCCCACATGCTCATCTACAAGTCCAGGGTGCGGAGCTACCGCGACCTGCCCATTCGCTATTTCGAGCTGGGAACGGTCCACCGGCATGAGAAGTCCGGAGTCCTTCACGGGCTGCTGCGCGTGCGGCAGTTCACTCAGGACGACGCCCATATCCTGTGTACACCGGGTCAATTGCATCAGGAAATCCAGTCCATCATCGATTTTGTCATGGATGTCATGGAGATCTTCGGTTTTTCATATGAAATGGAAATCAGCACGCGGCCCGAAAAGGCCATAGGAACGGATGCCGACTGGGAGAGAGCCACCAGCGCCCTCATCGGTGCCCTGGAGGGCAAAGGGATTCCTTACAGCATCTGTGAGGGGGAGGGGGCATTCTACGGACCCAAGATCGATATCAAGCTGCGCGACGCCCTGGAACGACGATGGCAGTGCGCCACCATCCAGTGTGATTTCACCCTCCCGGACCGCTTCGACCTGACCTATGTGGGCGACGACGGCAACCGCCATCGACCGGTCATGGTGCACCGGGTCATTCTGGGGGCCATCGAGCGTTTCATGGGTGTCCTCATCGAGCACTACGCGGGGGCATTTCCGACGTGGCTGGCGCCCGTGCAGGCCATTCTGGTCACCGTAACGGATGCCCAGCACGACTTCGCCCGCGAGGTTTACGAGAAGCTGAAGAATGCCGGGATGCGCGTCGAGCTCGATGACAGGAATGAAAAATTGGGGTACAAGATCAGAGAGGCTCAATCGCAGAAGATACCTTACATGCTGGTGGTCGGAGATCGAGAGGTTCAGGCCGGGGGGATCAGTCCCAGGCGAAGAGACGGGGTTCAGCTCGACCTGATGAGCCCCGACAGCTTCATCGCCATGGTTGAAAAGGAGTGCGTCGAGGCCACCAAGGGGCGTGTGGGCCTGGGCATTGCCTGAGGGGGGAAACGTAGGTCAGGAAAGGAGGCGTGAATCTGGAGAAGCAAGTCAACGTCAATGAAAAAATTCGAGCGCTCGAGGTTCGACTCATTGGGCGTGCGGGGGAACAACTGGGTGTGCTGCCGCTGAAAAAGGCTTTGGAGCTGGCGACGCAGGATGAGCTCGACCTGGTGGAAGTCGCTCCCAATGCCACTCCTCCGGTCTGCAAGATCATGGACTACGGGAAGTTCAAATATCAGCAGAGCAAGCGGAGCCAGGAGGCGAAGAAGAAGCAGACGGTGATCCAGGTCAAGGAGGTCAAAATACGCCCAAAGACGGATGAGCATGACCTTCTGACCAAGATCAAGCATGTCAGGCGCTTTCTCGGCCAGAAGGACAAGGCCAAGATCACCATCCTCTTCCGTGGTCGGGAGATTGCGTATGCCGATCAGGGGATGAAAGTCCTCCGGCGCATTCAGGAAGAGCTCAAAGACGAGGTCGTCGTGGAACAGGCCCCCAAGATGGAGGGACGCAATCTCGTCATGGTGCTTTCCCCCAAGTCCTGAGCGGTCTCTCTGAAGAAAGGACTTGACACTCACCGAGGAGCCCAATAAATTTCACGTTTCGGGTCCCACGGAGGGACATCCCGGTGGGAGTGGTCGGTGCAACTTTTCCGGCATCGATGAGGCGGAAGAGGTATTTCTGCGCCAATTCTGTGAGTTGTTGGGATTGCGTCGGGTTTTTTGGGCTGTTTCGCTGGACCCGGCGACGGAGGATGGAATGCCGAAGATGAAAACCAACCGGGCTGCCGCCAAACGATTCAAGAGGACCGGCAGCGGCAAATTCCTGCGAGCCAGGGCCAACAAGAGCCACATCCTGACCAAAAAGCCGTCCAAACGGACTCGCCGCCTGCGTCAGAGTACGGTCGTGGATGCCATCAATGTGAGCGCCTTGAAGCGCATGCTGCCTTATCTGTAAGCGGTGGCGACACCGCAGTGGCTGCCTTTGGGGCAGTGAGGAGTCCGGTCAATGCCAAGAGTAAAAAAAGCCGTCAAATCGCGGGAGCGCCGCAAGAAGATACTCAGTCAGGCCAAAGGCTTTCGGGGAGGTCGCTCGAAGCTTCTCCGTTCGGCGGCCGAAACCGTCGATCGTGCGCTGAAGTTTGCCTACCGGGACCGCAAAGTCCGCAAGCGGGAATTTCGCGGTCTCTGGATCATGCGCATCAACGCGGCCACACGTGAGCACGGCATGAGCTATTCGAAGTTTATCAGCGGCTTGAAAGCGGCCAATGTCGAGCTGGATCGGAAAGCCCTGGCGAATCTCGCCATGACGGACCCGTCTGCTTTCGCCAAACTCGTGGAGGTCGCCAGGCAGGCGGCATAGACGGCTGCAGAGAGAATGGAAACAGAGATCCGATCGCTTCTCGAGTCGGCGTCCAGGCTGATCTCCGGGGCGGGAGACGATGTCAAGGCGCTGGAGCAGGCGCGGGTGCGTTACCTGGGACGCAAGGGAGAATTGGCGGCTCTGTTCAAAGGGCTGGTCACCCTTCCCGACGACGAGCGGCGCCGTGTCGGCAGGGTGCTGAACGAGGCCAAAGAGGAATTGGAGAGGCTCCTGGGCGGGGCGCTGGAGTTGGCCAGGGGGAGGCACCAGAGCCGCAGGGAGGTGTTCGACGTCACGGTCCCGGGCAGGCGGCCGCTGAGAGGGCATCTGCATCCCATCACCCAGACGGCGGCCGAGATCGGAAGGATTTTCGGGGGGCTCGGCTTCGAGACCGTGGAAGGCCCGGAAATCGAACTGGATTACTACAATTTCGAGGCCCTCAACATTCCCAAGGACCACCCGGCTCGCGACATGCAGGACACGTTTTATATTTCCGAAGACGTGGTACTGAGAACGCATACATCGCCCCTTCAGGTCAGGGTGATGGAAAAGCGCCGCCCTCCCATCCGCATCATTGCCCCCGGCCGTACCTACCGGTGTGATTCAGACGTCACGCACACCCCGATGTTCCACCAGGTTGAAGGTCTGATGGTGGGAGAGAACATCTCTTTTGGGGATCTCAAGGGGATCCTCACGGTATTCGTGCATCAGATGTTCGGACCCCATGTGGAGCTCCGCTTCAGGCCGAGCTTCTTCCCGTTCACCGAGCCCAGCGCCGAAGTGGACATTCAGTGTGTCATGTGCCGCGGTGCCGGATGCAGGGTCTGCTCCCAGACAGGCTGGCTGGAGATCCTGGGCTCCGGGATGGTGGACCCGGAAGTGTTCACAATGGTCGGCTACGACCCGGAGACAGTGACCGGCTTTGCTTTCGGCATGGGCATCGAGCGAATCGCCATGCTCAAATATGGCATCGACGACCTTCGGCTGTTTTTCGAGAACGACCTCCGGTTTCTCAGGCAGTTCTGATCCCCCACCTCGCAAGGCTGCATCGTCAGATCCCGAAAACATCCCGCAGGTCCGGGAGATCTTCAGATCCGGGCGGTCGCGAGGTCAGCTTCGGATTCGACCGTTCGGGCGCTCGATCCTTGAGACACGGAGTGAGGACAAGAAATGAACATCAGCCTTGAATGGCTTCGCAGCTTCGTAGATATCCCGTTTTCGGTCACAGAGCTGGCTGACCGACTGACCATGGTCGGCCTCGAGGTCGATGCCATTCATGACCGTCATGCGCACCTGAAAAGCATTGTCACGGCTCGCGTTGAAAAGGTCGTTCAACACCCCAATGCGGATCGATTGAGCCTGTGTACGGTTTCAGACGGGAAGGCGAGCTATCAGATCGTTTGCGGCGCCCCCAACGTGAAAGCGGGCATCATCGTTCCTTTGGCGCTTGCGGGGGCATCTTTTCCGAGTGGACTCGTGATTAGGGAGACGACCATCCGGGGAATCACATCCCAGGGAATGCTCTGTTCCCAGACGGAGCTGGAGCTGGGAGAAGATGCCGACGGCATCTGGGTTCTCCCCGATGCCACGCGGTTGGGGGTTCCGCTCGACGAGGCCCTCGACATTCAAGGGATTGTTCTGGAGATCAGCATCACTCCGAACAGAGGAGACTGTCTCTCGGTCCTGGGCATCGCCCGCGAGGTGGCGGCCATTTGCGGAACGCCGGTGGCGCCTCCTGCCAGTGAGCTGGAAGAAACGGGCAGACCCATTGGCGAGCTCACGTCCGTCACCGTGGATGACCCCGTTGGCTGTCCGCGTTATTCTGCCCGGATCGTTGAGGGGGTGACCATTGCACCTTCCCCGGAGTGGATGCGCAGGCGACTGGAGGATGCGGGCCTGAGGGCCATCAACAACATCGTCGATGTGACCAACTATGTGCTTGTGGAGTCGGGACAGCCGCTCCATGCCTTTGACTGGAACCGGCTTCGGGAGCGCCGGATCGTCGTGCGCCGGGCTCGGGCCGGTGAGCGTTTGACGACCCTCGACGGAGTGGAGCGGACCCTTTTCGACGACAGTCTGCTCATTTGCGATGGTGAAGGACCGGTGGCCCTGGCCGGGATCATGGGGGGGCTCAATTCCGAGATCTATGCGGACACCTCCGACGTCCTCATCGAGAGCGCCTGCTTCGATCCCCTGTGCATTAGGCGGACCACCAAGAAGGTTGGGCTGCGATCCGAGTCCAGCTACCGATTCGAACGCGGTGTGGACCCGGAGGGCGTGATCCGGGCTCTCGACCGGGCCGCGCAGCTGGTGGCAGAAACGGGAGGCGGTCGGATCGCACGGGGCAGGATCGACGTCTACCCGACGCCGTACCGGCCTCCCGTGCTTACTTTGCGCGTGGGAAGGACCAACCGCTTTCTCGGGACATCGCTCAGCGGCACCAAGATGGCCAGGGCATTACAGTCCCTGCAGATGCAGGTGGAAGAGCTGGATGGGGGAGAGACCCTGAAGGTGACCCCCCCGGCGTTTCGCCCCGACATCACCCGCGAGGTGGATTTGGCCGAAGAGGTCGTTCGAGTCGTGGGGTACGATCAGGTTCCCGTCACTTCCCCTCTGGCGGCAGTTCATGCCGAGCCGGTGAATCCCTATCTCCGGGCCCGCCAGTCCACGAAAGATGCATTGTGTGCCGCGAGGTTCGATGAAGTGATCAACTACGCTTTCATCTCGCATGCCGCCCTCTCCAGGCTCAGGCTTTCCGAGGGGGATCCGGGCCTGTCGCCGATTCCTGTTCTGAACCCCCTGAGTGAAGAGCAGGGCGTGATGCGCACGAGTCTCGTTCCCGGACTCCTTCAGACGGCTCGCCGCAACCTCGATCATCGCAACGAAGACATGCGGATCTACGAGCTGAGCAAGGTGTTCATTCCGCGCTCCGGAGAGGCGCTGCCCGACGAGCCGCACCAGCTGGCCGGCCTCATGTCGGGCAAACGCAGCACAGACCTCCTCTACGGGGGACCGGGTGTGGTGGACTATTCCGATGTGAAAGGGGTGGTCGAAGAAATAGCAGCTCTCTTTAACCTGAGTGAGATCACCTTTAGAAGCGAGGCCATTCCCCCTTATCTGGATGAAAAGCGTTCGGCTTCCGTCTTCTCCCAATCCATGAGGCTCGGGGCTCTTGGGCCCGTTCATTCGGTGGTGCTGGAAGCTTTTGACATCAAGCAGGGGGTCTTCCTTTTCGAGCTGGATTTCGACCGACTCTTTGAGCTGAGACGTCCACAACCTCTTTTCAGATCCCTCCCCCGGTTTCCTTCGGTCATCCGCGACATGGCTCTGGTGGTGGATGAAAACCTTCCTGCCCGGGAGCCGTGGGATTTTGTCTGGCAGCAGCAGATCCCCCTTTTGGAGCAGGTGGAGATTTTCGATATTTACAGAAACCCTCAGCTGGGTGCGGGTAAGAAGAGTCTCGGCTACCGCTTGACCTACCGGGCAAATGATCGCAACTTGACCGATGAAGAGGTGAACGATTTGCACGGAGAGCTCGTGGCGAAAGTATTGAAAACCTTCAGTGCGGAACTTCGTTAGAAATCAGTCATGACAGACACAGAAAATCAGACTCCAGGCAAGGAAAAGGGCTCTGAGAAGCTGGGGCCCTGCCAGGTCACCTTCACTTCCGAAGGTCAGACCGGCAGGGGCACTTCCATGCATTTCAGCGAGAGGGGGGTGCTGGTTGAATGTCAGGAGCCCCTGCCTCTGAACAGCAAACTCAAGGTCGTCCTTCAGTTTCCGGGCTTCAAGAATACCATAGAGCTTCAGGGAGAGGTGGTGTGGACCAATATCTATGGTCCCAACGATGCGCTTTCGCCTCGTGGAATGGGGGTGAAGTTCGTGGCCGTCGAGCGCGACACGGAGAGGCTTTTGGCGGAGATGTCCGGCAAGTACGACGCAACGACGAGCATGTACAGCTGCTACTACACATGAGCGCTCGCCGGATGGCGCTGTAACGGAGCATTGTCTCCGGTTGCAGCTTTTTCATGGATGCGGCCGGTCGGTGAGTGTTGATGCGTCATCGTGCAGGGCTGATGGAAGCCGAAACCATCTGAGAGTGGGCTTTGCCCGCTCTTTCTGTTTGCTCCTGCATCAGGCTCCGAGTTTTCTCCACTGCAGGGTGATGAACGCTTCCATCGGCGGAGGGTGGCCCTGTATGGTTGGCGGCGGCGGCTGCTCGATATCGGGGTGAAGCTTGCATCTTTATGAAACGGTCTTGATCGCCATCGCTCTGGGGTGTGACGCCTTTGCCGTGGGCATGGGCGTTGGGACGAGGTTCTGCGGACCGCGCCAGGTGTTTCGTCTCTCCTTCCATTTCGGCTTGTTTCAGTTCCTGATGCCCCTTCTGGGTTGGGTCATTGGAATGAACGCCTTCGGCCTGGTGCGGCAGTGGGGACCCTGGCTCGCTTTCGGGCTCCTCTTTTTCATCGGTGCCCGGATGACCTACGAGAGCTTCCATCCGGACGAAGTCCCCGCAGACCAGGAATGCAAGGACCCGACCCGTGGGATGAGCCTGGTCGTGTTGTCCGTGGCGACGAGCATGGATGCATTGGGGGTTGGGTTCAGCATCGGCGTTCTCGGACAAAGTCTTCTGGCTGCCGCCGTCTGCATCGGCATTACGGCATGCGTGATGACCTGGGCGGCCATGAAGCTCGGCAGCCGGTTGTCCAGCCGATTTGGACAGCGCATGGAGATAGTGGGTGGGATCATCCTCATGGCAATTGCAGTGAAACTGCTGATTGCCTAGAAGCAGAAGACACGGTCATGGCGAAACGGCTTGAAATCACCCTGAAACCCCATCTGTTCGATGCCGAGGGTGCGGGGCTTTGCAGAAAGATTCGGGATTATTTCGGGTGGCAGGTGAACCAGGTGCGTGTGATTCACATCCTCACTCTCGACACCTTGCTCAGTGACAGTCAACTGGATGCCATCCGCCGGGAGATCTTCACCAATCCGGTCAGCCAGCAGTCCGGTTTCGGCCCGATTGCGGGAGGTTTTGACTGGGCGGTTTGGGTGGGATTTCGTCCCGGCGTCCGCGATACAGCGGGGAGCGTCGCCATCGAAGCCATCGGCGACTATCTGGGGCGCTCGCTGTCCCGGGATGAAACGGCCTATACCTCCAGACTGTATCTCCTGGCAGGGGCTCCTTGGGAGCGCTCTCAGGTGGAGTGGGTGGCCAGGGAGCTCCTCGCCAACGACATCATTCAGCAGTGGCGAGTGTATTCCCGAAATGACTGGGATCCCGAAAACGGTGTGGGGATCATCCTTCCGCGAGTCATGTTGGAGCACACCCCCGAGGTCAGCGAGATTCCCATTCCTTCCGATGAGGCGCTCATGGCGCTCAGCCGTGAGCGAAGCCTTGCCCTGAATGCCCAGGATGTCCCCGTTATCCGCAATTATTTCCTGCGGCCCCGGGTGCTGGAGGCCCGTCGCTCGGTGGGGCTCTCAGTCCCGACAGACGTGGAGCTAGAGGCCATTTCGCAAGCCCGGAGCGATCACTGTAACCACAATACGTTCCGGGGAAAGTTCCATTACCGAGACCTGTCCACTGGCGAAGCGCAGGTGGTGGACAATCTTTTCAAGACCTGCATTGAAGCGCCCACTCTTTCTATTCAGGAGAAGAAGGACTGGGTCGTCTCGGTGCTCTGGGACAATGCCGGGGTGGCCCGGTTCGACGACACCCACTCCTACGTGATCACCGGCGAGACCCACAACAGCCCATCCAACATGGAAGCTTACGGCGGGGCGCTCACGGGCATCGTCGGGATCTACCGGGACATCATGGGCACGGGAAAGGGGGCGCGGCTGGTTGCCGGTCTTTACGGGTACTGCGTCGGCCCCAGGGACTACCCGGGTCCGTTGAAGCCCCATCTGCATCCGCGGAGACTGCTGGACGGCGTCGTCGAAGGGGTCAAAGACGGAGGCAACAAGCACGGCGTTCCCACGCCTTTCGGGAATCTCTTCTATCATCACGCTTACCTGGGCAAGTGCCTCGTTTTCGTGGCATCGCTGGGGATCATGCCCAAAGCGATCGGAGGCGAGCCGACGGCTGAAAAGAGGCCGGAGCCGGGGGATCTCATTGTGATGTGCGGGGGAAGGGTGGGGAAGGACGGAATTCACGGCGTCACGGCGTCGAGCGAGAGCTACAGCGAGCATACACCGGCGGGACACGTCCAGATCGGGGACCCTTACACCCAGAAAAAGATGCACGATTTCCTTCTCGAGGCCCGGGACGAGAGACTGATCACCTTCATCACCGACAACGGCGGCGGAGGCCTCTCTTCGTCGGTCGGCGAATCGGCGCGCTTTGGAGGGGGGGCTGTCGTGGATCTCGATCGCGTGCCCCTCAAGTATGAAGGGCTCGATGTCTGGGAGATCTGGGTTTCGGAATCGCAGGAGCGGATGACCGTGGCCGTTCACCCGACCAGCATCGAACGCTTTCTGGCACTCTCCGCCAAGCATGAAGTGGAAAGCTCCGTCATCGGCCAGTATGAAGCTTCGGGGAGGCTCGACCTGCGGTACAAGGGAAAGACGGTGGCCTATCTGGACCTCAGCTTTTTTGCCGAGGATTTTCCCCAGTGGGAGTTCGAGGCTCACTGGATGCCTCCCGAGAGCCGCGGGCTTTTCGAGCCGGTTCTGGCCGAACCCGGGGATTACGGGAATCTGCTCAAGGAGATGCTGGGGAGACCCAATATCTGCTCCAGGGAATGGATTCAGCGCCAGTATGACCATGAGGTCCAGGGGGGGAGCGTCATCAAGCCCTTCGTGGGGCGCGGCCGGGATGTGCCGGCCGATGCGGCCGTCCTGAGGCCGGTTCTGAACGGAGAGCGGGGGCTGGCGGTGGCGCAGGCGCTTCATCCCGTCTACTCGCTCATCGACACCTATCACATGGTTGCGGCGACCATCGATGAATCGGTCCGAAGAGTCCTGGCCGTGGGCGGGAAGCTCGACGAGATCGGCGGCGTGGACAACTTCTGCTGGCCGAGCATCCAGTATGACCCCGCGGAGAACCCGGACGGTTGTTACAAAGCCGCCCAGTTGGTTCGTGCAAACTGGGCCCTGCGCGATGTTTGCCTCGCCTACGGGATTCCCCTGCTTTCCGGGAAGGACAGCATGTACGTGGATGGGCGGCTCCCGGGGCGGTTCGGCGAGCGCCACAAGGTGTCGGGGCTTCCCACCATGCAGTTCACGGCGACGAGCGTAGTGCCGGACTTTGCCAGGTGCCTCACCCCCGAGCCCAAAATGGTGGGGGATCTGCTCTATGTCCTCGGGACCACCTGGAATGAGCTCGGCGCCTCCGAGTATTACGAGCTCCTGGGGTATGTCGGGTTGAATGTTCCCAGGCTGAATATCTCCGAGGTCCAGCCCCTTTACGAAGCACTCGAGCAAGCCGTGGCCGGCGGGATTCCGGCGTCATGCCACGGGATCTATCGAGGCGGTCTCGGGGTCCACGCGGCGCTCATGTGTTTCGGCAGTGGGCTGGGATTGAGTCTCGATCTGTCCAGGGTGCCCGCTGGAGAGGCTCTGCGGGATGACCAGATGATGTTCAGCGAGTCATGCGGTCGCTTCATGGTCACGGTTCCCCGGTCCGAAAAGACCCGATTCGAGAGCCTTTTCGAAGGGATGGCCTGTGCGCCTGTCGGAGAGGTCATCGAAGAGCCGCGTCTCATCATCCGCGGGAGAAATGGGGGCTCACTGCTGGACGAAGACGTGCTAATCCTGAAGGGCGGCTGGTTGTCGGGTCCGGCAGGGACAACTGAGCCGTAGAGGGCATCAAGGGAGCCCTGCAGTGCCGTCACCCCGGTGAAGATTGTCCCGGCATGTCTTTGGCGGGCATCCAGCATCGGAAGACATCTGGATTCCCACCAGGGACACGCGCGAATGACGATTCACTGGGTCACTCAGTTGTTTGGGGATGTGCTTAGTACAAGCACACACATTAAGGTGTTCATTGTGCATGCACGTCATTCCCGCGAACGCGGGAATCTAGAGCTCTTTTCTGGAACGCTGGATCCCCGCTTTCGCGGGGATGACGAACGGGGCTTTCGGACACTTTCTTGTGTCGCGATGTGCTTGGAGGCTGGGGAAGTCCACCCATGGATTTGGAGGAGTCGCCCATGAGCCCTGTTCGAGCCCTTGTGCTGACGGGTTTTGGTCTCAACTGCGATCTGGAAACCGCCCACGCGCTGGAAATGGCTGGTGCGGCGCCGGATCGCATTCATCTGAACGACCTCATTGCTCGAAAGGCAAAGCTCAATAATTACCAGATCCTGGTCGTGGGAGGGGGTTTTTCCTGGGGGGACGATCACGGGGCCGGGGTCGTCATGGCCATGCGGATGAAATACCGCATGAAGGAAGACCTGCTGGATTTCGTGGAGCAGGGAGGCCTGGTACTTGGTATCTGCAACGGCTTCCAGGTTCTTGTCAATCTTGGGCTCCTTCCGGGCTTCGAGCCGGGTCGGCTGAGCCGGGACGTGGCGCTCATCCACAACGACTGTGGAAGCTTTCGGGATCAATGGGTCCATCTGGCTGCCAATCCTTCCTCACCCTGTGTCTTTACCCGGGGGATTGAAAGGATAGAACTTCCGGTTCGCCACGGCGAAGGGAAATTCTATGCCGAGGACGCCGTCATTCAGAGGCTGATGGCGCAGAACCAGGTGATCCTGAAGTATGCGAAGGCTGACGGGCTGGCTGCCGACGGCTCTTTCCCCGAGAATCCCAACGGTTCCGTGGCAGACATTGCCGGCATTTGCGATCCAACGGGGCGCATTGCCGGAATGATGCCGCATCCCGAGGCCTTCAACCATTGGACGAACCACCCGGACTGGACTTATCGCAAGGAAGTCTGCCGCCGATCGGGGGAATCGTTTCCTCTCGAAGGCGACGGCATCCGGTTGTTTGGAAACGCCGTTGCCTTCTTCAGCTAACCCTTGTGCACGGAGCTCACCAAAGGGAATGGGAGTCGACGGCAGGCCCAGAAGGCTCAGAATCGCGGTGCTCGTCTCTGGAGGAGGGACCAATCTCCAGGCGCTGATCGATCGTTCGGAGCAGGGAGCGCTGAACGCTCACATAGTGGTTGTGGCGAGCGATCGGCCCGATGCGTTCGGTTTGGTGCGTGCAGCCCGGGCAAACATCCCCCACCATGCGGTGGATTACAGCTCGATCCTGAAGGCCGGCTCTCCGGCTCCCCCAGAGGACTCTATCCCCGTGGATGTCGAGGAAATCGACGGGGCGCAAAGGATTCTTGGAATCAGCGATTCCCGGACACGCATCGAGCGTTTGAAACGCCTCATTTCGGCTGAGCATCAAATGCTCGGTTTGCTCGACCGTTATGAACCGGACCTCGTCTGTCTGGCAGGTTTCATGAGACTGGTCAGCCCCTATTTCATTCGGCATTACAACCGCGATGGGGCATGGCGGATCCTGAATATTCACCCCGCTCTTCTCCCCGCCTTTCCGGGGCAGCATGGTTATGAGGACACTTTTCGCTATGGATGCCGGTGGGGAGGCATCACCGTGCACTTTGTGGACGAAGGTGAGGACACGGGACCGATCATTGCGCAGGCCGTCTATCCGGTCTGGCCGAGTGACAGCGTCGAGCGGATACGAGAAAGGGGCCTCTCACTAGAATACGAGGTCTATGCTCAGTGCATCAACTGGATCGCCGGAGGCCATGTCGAATTGTATGATTCGGATCAGCGGCATCTCACGCGCATCCATGATCCCGCTTATCCTGAAATTTTGAGGACTTGGACGCACAAAGCACTTTTCAGCCCGCCGTGAGTGCCTGAAACTACCTCACCGGGCGCTGTCAGCCGATTCCCTGCTTTATTCGGACCCCGCCGCTCCCTGCTTGCCCCTTGTTCTTGCGCGCTTCAAAAGCGGAAATAGAAGCTCAAACCGGGCCAGAAGAACGGCCATCCGTAAGCCACCGGAACTCCGTAGTACGGGTAGGCGTAGTAGGGCCTGTAGTAATATGGGCTGTAGTAAGGGCGGTAGTAGGAGCCATAGTAGTAGGGGGGGTAAAACGGTGCGTAGAATGAAACGTAAGGCCGGTAGCCCCAATGCCGGTGGCCGTAGTGACGATGGTAGCGCCCCGCCTCACTGGGGACAGCGGCTGCCAACACCCACATCAGGGTGAGCAACAATGCCAGAAAGCCCAATTTTCTCCTTTCCATCGCAGTCACCTCCTCGCTCAATGTACAAAATAAGTTTAAACATTGATCCAATCGTTGAAAAGCAGATAATCCTGTATCCGATCAGAGCTGCATGAGCGCGTCTCAGATCCCTTTTCGGAGAATGGCCCGGTAAGCTTCCGTTTGCGCGAGGGTAAAGTCACCGGCGGGCAGCTGCTCGCTGTTCCCGACGATCAGGAGATCCCCATTCAAAAGAGCCTCGACCATGCCCGTCAAAGCGGGGATGACCATGGCGTGATCATAATAGGTCAGCAGATTGTTCCTGATGAAAATGAGGTGGCATTCGCCAATAGGCGGAGGGTCTGCTGGCAAGTCCGGCAGCCGGGGCAGCGTGAACAACACCCCAGTGGCTCATTCATTGCACCCTGAAGAACTGTTTAGCCCATGAACCAAACGGAACGCGATGCAAGAAACCATGAGAGTCCAGTCACCACCCGCCGTCATTGCACCCACCAGCCAGGATTCAGGCGTTCGAATATCGCAGAGAGCGCCTGACGGTGAAGTGTTCACTGTTTCTGCAGACGAAGGGAGTTCTTTACGTGCAGAGGGAAATAATTGCCATCCTTGCCTGCCATCCTTACTGCAGTCTGTTGAATTGACCCGGGTGACCAGGTCGGACCCTTCCTCCGAGCAGGCTGCTGCAGCCTATCGTCAGGCGGACTCCTTGAAAAAGGGCGGTTTCCTGGGTGACATGGCCAAGTACAAAGACGACCAGCTTCTGAGAAACCCTGGCGGTGACGCATACAACCTGCAGGCGGGTACCGTTGCGGGAGACCTCGAGCAGCATCGATCTTTCAGCCACAGAATCGGCAAGGATCTCTCGGACTCCTGGGACAACTGCAAGAGATTTCTCCAGAACCTGACGTTCGGCTCAGAGACGGCCTATCGGGACTCGTCAGGTCAGGTCCGAAGGACCCGGAGGAAAGGCCTCCTTGGAACACTTGGGGACTTCCTCAAGAACACGGCAAGTGCCCTGAGTTTCGGCCTTTACACTCCCCAGGGAGAGAGCAAACCCTCCGGTCTCATGGAGAGGATGCTCCACTTCGTCAAAAAGTCCAAGCAGGCGCTATTCGGTGATCTGGTGCAGGGCGTGCCGGCCAGCATCAACCGAATGGGGAAGAACCTGATTCTTGCCGGCTGGAATCTCGTGGAAGTGCTGCCTGATGCCACCATTGGTCATTTCGACGCCGGCAGGAAATTGACGACAACCGTTTTCGACAATGGGCAGGTCGTGGTGGAGTATCTGACCGACGTGATCCCCAGCGGAGAGGCCTGGATGAGGGTCCACAGCGCAAGCCTGGCGGGACTGAAGCCTCCCATTTTGTACAACTTGAGCAGGCCCGAGCATTCCCTGGAAGACGCCCGCTGGGAGACTGTGAGAAACACTCCCTTTCGCAAGACCATAGAAACACTTGGGGCTCTGCTGGCCGATGCGGCTTTCATCGGCCTCATCGGGCAGACACTCTCCAACGGCCACAACCGGGAAGAACACTAGTTCAGTCGGGCGCAAGCGCATGACCAGCTCAGGTGGGCACCATGAACCTCCGCCCACCCTACGGTTCCAAGTAACCCCCAAGATCTTCGTAGGGTGGGCACGTCTTTTTGTGCCCACCGAAAACGAGGACGAGCTTCCAAAGGCCTGCACCAGACGCCGGCAGACCTGCTGCTATGGCTCCAGGCGCGCACACAACTTCTTCATCAAATTCAGGGCAGATTGGGAGAAGGCTTTGGGCTGGTCCGGTCTCATCAAGCCGGCGATGACGGTGCTCAGTTCGTTGCAGGCCTCTCCGTTCTCCTCCTGGGCCATGAGGGCTTCCACAAGACCGAGCCTGTTTTCCGGGTAGTCGGGATCGAGGGTCATGGCCTTCCGAAAATGAGCGGCCGATTTTTCCGAATCCCCCACACTCATGGGAAAACCCGGCGCGCGAAGGTATAGCTCGCCAAGCATTCGGTCCGGCCCTCCGTGGTCGATGGGCGGATTCAGGCTCGCCGCCATGACCGCCTCCTTTTCGATGATGGGCACCATCTGCAGTCCCCTGGTGGGATTGCGTTCCGCCTCGTATGCGGTCAGGTGAGCCATCAGGTAATGGGCAAGCCCGCTCTCCGGGAATGCCCGCAGTGCGATCTCGGCATATTTGCGACCGGCCTGCACGGTGGCGAGACCTTTGGATTTACTCAATTCGGGATTCCGAACGATCAGGCCCGCATAGCAGTTGGCTGCCTTCATGGCCTTGAGCCCATCCTGTTCGGCCAAGGATTCGAGCTCTTCGAGCTCCGCCTCCGAGCAGTAGTCCCACAAATTCACCTCGTCATCCGGATAGATCGTTTCTCCGCCTCTGCTCGGCTGAGCGTCAACATCCTGTGAGGTGCTCCGGTCGTCAAGACCCGCTCCCTGGAGGGACCCTTCCCGGGCCAGCCGTCCACCGCATCCCGAAAGTAGGATGAGGACACAGCCGGCAAGCATGAGGGGGGCGATGTGGTTAAGGCGAGCACCGCACATTCTGGCCCTCCATTTTCAGCGTGAGCTTTCTCAAGCCTTCATCCGGCGCACCGAAGCCATCCGTCTGAAGAACCTGCAGCACCTGTTGACCTTCTTGCTCCTTCTTCATGTCGAGAAGAACACGGACGAGGTTTCTGACCGCGTCATCCACCGGACCGAAAGACACAACGGGGCTCGTCGGCAGTTCGGGAGACTGGTGAATCACGTGTAACTGCTGTGCCACAGGGAGTGCCATGAGGGCGTCGTACTGAGGACTGTCCAGCACAATGCCTGAGATCACTGCTCCGCCGGATTTTCCTTTTGTCATTTTCCTGATGGCCATGAGCGGCTGGCTGGTACCTTCAAGATGCATCGGAAGACTGCCCGGCGCAAGCTTGAAGAGGAGGCATGCCGCCGAATCCGGCTCGAAGAGCATCGTCCCCTGAATCGTCCCTTTGAGAGCTTTCCAGTCATCGACGGTGGCCTGAGGGACCATCAGTCTCCACAGGTCGTTGCTCCTGCCGTTGGGGCGTGTGGATGCCACGGGAATCATCTGAAGCGTCTCGGCATAGCGGACGAAAAACGGAAGGCTCACGATGCCCCACCGTGGTTTGGAGGTGCGCACCAGGTCCAAGGCTTCGGAGAGTCGATTCTCGTACCGTCCACTGATGTTTTCGGCGTTGGCTCTCTTCCGGAGATATTTTGCCATCGCATCCATGATGGGCTGCGCCTCTTCGGAGGAGCCGGGCTGGCCCGGTTGAAGCACGGCGAAGTCCAGGTCTCGGGCTTCGCCGTGTCCGTAAAGAGACAGCAAAAGGAGCGGAAGGAGAAATCGACAGGTCTTCATGGCTTCCTGGCTCCAATTCGAGGCTTGAGACGTCCAAACAACTGGAGAGCACAAGGGAGGACCAGCAGGCATGCCAGCATTCCGGCTATGGATCCCAGGACCATGACGGCGCCCAGGCTGGCGAGACCGCGGTGGCTGGCAAACAGCAAACCGCCAAAGCCGGTGATGGTTGTGATGAAGCTCGAAGCCACAGCCGTCGGGGTGCTGGTTGAAAAGAGCGACCCCTCTCCCTCCATTTCCTGCCACCGATCCAGGAGATGAACGCCTCCGTCCACGCCAATGGCGATCAGGATGGGAAGAGAGAAGAAGTTGGCCAGGTTGAACTTCAACCCCAGCCATCCCATCATTTCGAGCAGCCAGAGCATGCCGATGGCGAGGGGGAGGAGGGTCAGCAGAACATACCGGAGGGAACGAGCATACACCCAAAGAATGAGGCACACCAGCACTACGGTGATGGCTGCAGCGGATACAAACGTCGAGTGCATGAGACGGGCTGCCTCGAGAACCGTCACCGGCACGCCGCTCACGGAGGGATCGACGGTGCGCAGACTGGCGACGAATACCTGCAGCTTTTCGAAATCCCAAACATCTTCCCTCGGTGAGACCTTGATCTGAAGCCGGCCGTCCTTTCCGACAAAATGGCTTCGCACCGAAACAGGCAATTCCTCGATCCCCACACGGGTCTGCCTCGTCCACCGTTTCAACCGAGCCAGACCTTCAGCGAGCTCACTCTGAAGCCGCTCCTCAAAGAATGAAAGGCCGACCGCTGCCTGCTGCTCATTCCGCCCGATCTGCTCGATGGTCCGATCCACATGCTCCAGGACCTCTTCGATCAACTGAGTTTCACCGGGAGCTCCTGCCGTGAAGAGCCGTTCCGAAAGACCCTCAAGCACGGTGCTCAGCTCCCGCAGACTGCTCGAGACCTGGTTCAGGGCCAGACTCCGTCCCTCAGACCCCAAATCGCCTCCCAGCTCCAGAGCGCCGGCAGCTTCCCCCAATCGTTCGGCTTTGGCCTCCTGGTCCGAAGGAATATAGTTCATGATGCTCTCCACCTTTCCTACACCGGGGAGAGATTGCAGCTGCAGGATGAGGGATTCCGCCTGCCGGAGGCTCTGTGCTGCCAGAATCGCATACCAGGTGGATTCGTCGGCCGATTCGATGAGGCGTTTCTCGTAGTCGACGGACTCCAGTCCGTCTGCCTGAAGTTCCAGAAGGTTGTAGCTGAAACCGACCCGGAGCAGGCCAGGGAGCCCCAGCAAGGTCAGTCCAATCAGGCACAGCAGCATTCGCCAGGGATGGCGGTTCTGGCTCTCCAGGAACGAAAGCCTCAGAATCCGAGCCGATTTGCGAGGAGTGATGCCTTTTCGACTTGCGATCAAGAGCATCGCCGGCAACAGAATCATCATCGCGAGCAAACAGAGCATGATCCCCGTGCCGGCGATCAGCCCCAGTTCGGCCAGGCCTCTGAAGTCGCTCCCCAGCACCGCGTAGAAGGTGCAGACGGTGCACACCACCCCCAAAACGACACCTGGCCCTGTCTGAACGATGGCGGTCCGGATGGCCTCCTCCGGCGGACTTCCAAGCTCTTCGGCCTCCACGTGTCGGAGGGCCATGTGCACACCGTAGTCCACGCCGATCCCCACCAGGACGAGCGCGAAAATCACGGAGAGGAGATTGAGCTCCCCCACCGCGAGGGTCGCGAAGCCGAAAGTCCAGGCCATGGCAGCCATCAAGGCCCCCATGATGAGTGCGGGTCGAATCCAACCGTTGAAGATGAACATGAAGAGCACGGCCACCAATCCCGTATCGATGATGGAAGCCTTGGTCATGTCCGAGTTGGTCGTTTCCATCTCATCGGCTTGAAGGGCGGGGCGGCCCGTGAGCCCCACCTTGACATCCGGGAGCTCCGTCCGGACTTGCTCGATACTCCCTCGAAGGACCTGGAGAGGCTCCATGATGATCTCCAGCGTTCCGTAATCTTTCTGCGGAAGAACCTTCATGACGAGGAGGTGGCCGCTGGGGGTGAAGAAATAATTCTCAGCATTGGAGGCTGAGGTGAGGGGAAGGATCGGCTCCGACAGCTTTTCTCCACGAGACGCGCGATGGATCTGCTCGGTGAAGCTGCGCAGCATCTCAAGAACTTGGGCCACGGCTCGCGGACTGGCTTCCAGTGCCATGGCACTCGATTCGCTCAGCAGATTCGCGGTCAAGTGCAAAATCGACTCGAGCGTTCCGCCATCTTGGCTGTCATTGAAGGCAGGGGCAGTTCTTTTGATCAGGTCACTGATGCTTTCGACGACATCCAGGGGGGCGTAGAAGAGCGCGCCATCCCCCAGTTCCTCCATGGAAAGCCGGTAGTGGACGGCCTTTATGCGATCGGGGAAGCCCCTGAGCTTCTCGGCCAGCTTCTCGGCAAAGAGGATGGCACGCTCTCGACCGGCCTCGCTACCCCCGGTTTCAATGACCACATACAGGAATTCCTGATCTCCAAAATTGTTCAGGTGCTCGAGGTAAGTCTTCTGAAAGGGAACGTCGGGGGAGACCAGGTGGTCCTGATTCCCGTTCATTCGAAGGCACTGGAAAGCGTAAGCCCCCGACAACAGCGCCAGCAGAAACGCGGTCCCGACGATGGCGCGGGAGCGGGTCGCCACCAGCTGCCATATACCGCGGAGAAGAGCTTCCTGTAATCTGTGATGAAGGGTGGTCATGCACTTCTTGCTGTGCGGAGCGCCAGGTTTTTGGTTGTCGTCCATGCTGCGCCGGGAAAACGGTGGGCCTCGGCCAGCACGGCATCCAGGGAGGAGAGAAAGTAATCCGCCTCGGTCCGCTCGATCACGAGCGGAGGAAGTATTTTGATGGTGTCCAGGCCATGGCCCGCAACCTGGGTCAGGATGCCATAATGCTCCATGAGCGGCATGGTGATCATCTGGCAGAAGATGTCCGCATTCATGGAGTGAAGGAACTTCCAGCCGGTCTTGAGTGTAAAGGAGCTCGGTTCGCCGAACTGGATTCCAATCATCAGCCCTTTCCCACGCACTTCTCGAACGAGCTCGTACTTCTCAGCCAGGCGACGCAGGCCTGTGAGCAGATAGTCTCCCATCTCCGCAGCCCGCCGAACCAGATGCTCGCTCTCCAGCACGTGTAGAGCTGCCAGTCCGGCAGCCATGGCCAGATCATTCTGCCCGAAGGTGTTGGAGTGAGCGAAGCAGCGGTCCATGGAATCAAAGACCCGAGAGTGAATCCAACGCTTGGACAGAATGGCGCCGACGGGAATCAGGCCTCCCGAGAGCGCCTTGGAGACGACGAGAATATCCGGGACGACGTCCCAGTGCTCCACCGCGAACATTCGGCCCGTCCGCCCCAGCCCCGTCTGGACTTCATCGGCGATCAGGCATGTGCCGTATCGATCGCAAAGCCGGCGAGCTTCCGGAAGGTAGTCGTTGTCGGGAACGAAGACACCTTTTCCCTGCAGGGGCTCCACGATGAAGGCCGCAACGTCGCCGTCACCCAGGGCCCGCTCCAGAGCCGCAAGGTCGTTGAAGGGCACCGCCGTGCAGCCGGGAAGCAACGGTTCGTTGCGCTCACGGAACTCCGCATTTCCGTTCACGGAGAGAGCCCCAAGCGTGAGACCATGAAAAGCTCGCTCACAAAACACGATCTTGTGGCGTCTGGTGGCCTGCCTTGCGAACTTGAGCGCTCCCTCAACACCTTCGGCCCCCGAGTTAGTGAAAAACACCGACTCCAGCTCGCCCGGGGCGATGGAGACCAGCGCCTCCGCGAGCAGTCCCGCGATGCAGCCGGCATCCATCTGAACCATGCTGGGCGGATCGCTCTCCAGCATTTCATGCAGGACTTTGACCACCACGGGATGATTCCGGCCGATGTTGAAAACCCCGAAGCCGGAGAGAAAGTCGAGAACACGCTCCCCTTTGGCATCCACCAGCCAGGCTCCCTTTCCCGACTTGTAGTTGCGCTTGAATCCAATGACTTCAAGGACTCGCACAAACTGGGGATTGACGCATCTCCCGTGCAGGTCGTATGTTTCAGAGAGGCGATTCTTGACGAGGGAAACAACATCCATATTGTGGGTTCCAGATACCATTGGAATGACAGGCCAGCGCCCCAACGGGGCAGAAACAGGCATCCTGAAAGCTCGCTCCGAGCCGTGCCGCAGGGCACAGTCAACTTTCGGGTCCAAAATAACCTAGTTTTGAACCCTCATCAAAAAAAAACGGCCATTTACTTGACGGCAAGGCAACAGGAGGGGGTGAATCCGTTGCAGTTGGCTGGGGAGATTGTGGGATGGGGTTGAAGGACTTGAGGGACGGATGACCCATCAAATGGATCGATGTGCGTCTGCCTTCGAGAGAGAAATGCCTTGAGGAGCGCCCACCGGGATACTGCCGCCCACTGGGACCTTGCGGGGACGGTGGCAAACTCCTCGCCCGACGAGGACCCGAGACATGCCTGCGGACTGGCTCATGTCCTCTCCTTCGTGAAGCTTGCCGTCGGGCTGCAAATCCCCTCCGGGGTTCTCAGACCTCCGAGGTACCTGCCCCCGTTCAATGGAGCCAGCATCCTGGCCGTATTTCGGCAAATCTGTGAGATTTGCCCCAGGCTTCCAAGGGCAGGAACGATCTCACTCCTTGGCGGTGCCGCCGCAATGAAGATACTTGATGTTGTTCATGCTGAGGTCTTCGATGCCCAAGGATTTCTTTTCCCAGTCCATGATGCGCTGGGAAACCACCACCAGGGCGCCGATGATCTCGGAAACGGCATTGCGGTCTTTCTTTCCGAGGTCCATCTCAGCGGCCACTCTTGAGAGGAAATGCAGCATATCGCTCAGCGTCGACGCACAATTGTAGGCTTCCTCGGGCCGCTCAATGGGACGTCCAATCGAGAGAACCTCCGCCAGGCTGTTGATGAGAAGATCGCTTTCCTTGGCCGCCTCATCCACTTTGGCGTGCTTGCCTCTATCCGACTTCATATCCATCCTCCGGTGATGACCGATACTTTCACCATGGCCCCGTGGCAACGAAAGGCGTCTGCCCCCCATAGGGCACGGGCCGGCGAATGCCGGAAACGCCTCAGGATAGTTCGGAAGAAAGGCGGCTGGAGTTTAGCATTTTGGAAATGGGTGATGGAAACCCTTCCGAGGCCGCTCGGCGCTCCCTTCGTCAAAGGAGCAGCCGTCGGTCCTCCTGTCATCTCATTGGGCCGTTCTGTCGAGAGAAGTTCTGGTCTTTTCGTCCATGTATCGCCCGAGAAGAGCCAGGTGGGCCTTCTCCTCTTGCGCGATCTTGCGCAGCACCTGCTGAGCCTGCTCGTTGCGGCTTTCATTGGCCATGCGGACGTAAAGGTCGAGGGCCTGGATTTCGATCATCATGGCGATGTCCAGATATCCCGCGACCGTCTGCAGATAAGATCGATTTTGCTGCATGAAAGTCTCGATGTCGAGCCCACCTTCCATGACCTGGCTGCTCATCGCGTCCGACCTTTCAGCCTCGGCATCAGCAGGGCTGAAAGGCTCCCCGGTCATCTCCTCGAACAATCCTTTCAGGGTTTGCTTGTGGCTCTCTTCGGCCCTGACGAGATGGGTCAGCAGCTCGGCCAGACCGGGATCACTCGTACTATCCTTCATCCGCTGGTGGAACTGCCTCAGCCCCTCCTCCATCTCATAGGCCACCGCAACGACTTCTCTGGGGCTTTCATCCCCCCTCACGAATCGGAGATGCAGCTCCGAGGGGCCAAAAGCGGTGGGCTGCTCCCAGGCCTGAATGCCTCCCTGCAGATTGTGGACGTCCTCAAAACCCTGGTTGAGCAGGAATTGTGCGGCGGTGCGGCTTCGGCCGCCCACGGCACAGTAGACGATGGTGGGGCGACGTCGGTCCAATTCCCCCAGCGCATCCATGAGCCTGGGAAGCGGGACCAGTCTGGCCCCCGGCAGGTGCGTCTCCTCGTATTCCGATGGTTGCCTGACGTCGAGCAGGGTGTAGGACCCTTCCTCGTGGCTCTTCATGTATTCTTCGAGATCCTCGGGAAACATCGTCTTGAGCGACTCAGACTTCTTCAATCCTATCATGGCTCTCACTTTCTCAAGGACCCAGATCCAGGACATGGGTCCATATCCTCGTCGATCCCTCTGCAAGCTCATCTGGCCCCGCTGCGGGCCCGGAGCCCGATCCAGTTACGGCGATTCGAGGCCGTTCAGAAACGCAAGGACGCTTTCGCCCAGCACACTGCGATTGTAGCCTCCCTCGAGCACGGCGAAGCAGCCCGCTTTCATGCGGTCGGCGGCCCGACGCACAAGCTGTCCCATGGTCCGGTAGTCCTCCGTCTGCAGGAGACCGCCCCAATCCAGGATATGATTGTCGAAGCCGGCGGAGACGCCGATCACGTCCACCTGAGCTGCCTGGAGATGCCTCTCGACCTCCCTGATGTAATGCATCCGATTCTCAGACTCAGGGTTATGAATCGCAACATACCCCTTGTCTTTAAGGATGGAAACCGTACCGTCTCCAAAATGCAGGTCAAAGTCGAGAACGTAGGCCGTCTGAATGCGCCCTTCCCGGCGAAGGTGCTCCAAGGCCACGGCCATGTTGTTGAAGTAGCAGAATCCCCAGCTGCTGTCGGCGGATGCATGGTGCCCCGGGGGTCTCACGAGCGCAAAGCTCGGTTCGCTTAAGCCGATTTCCGCGGCGAGCATGGCTGCACCGGCAGCGAGAGCCGAAATCCTGTAGACCCCCTCCCTCTCGACCCGCTGCATGTGGCGCGGAGTGTGAACGGCTTCAATGTCATCCCATCCCGCCGGAAGCGGCTCCTCGAACTCGGCTGTTCCTCCAATGGCTTCCACTATGGGCTCCAATCTCCCGGGAGCTGCTGCGGGGTCATTGGTGTAGACTTCCAGGAAGTCCGGGTGCATGATCACTCTCATCCGTGTTTCCTCTTTGCCAGGGGTTGCCATGAAAAGTTTCGAGTTTTGGGCTTCATGCTTCGGGTTGTGCCCTCCATCGTGTTTGACTTTTTCATCGTTCGGGGCGGCCCGGGGGAGCCATGACGGACTGCTTAAACATCACATCGTTGATTGCCTTGTGGTCATTGAACCAATCAGATCCGAAACCCAAGGCTTATGATGTGCATGACAAGAAATGAATAACCACGCGCTGAACAGAGTTCAACGCTTCAGGCCCGAATCCATCCGGCCGCAAGCATCCGGCGTGGCCGGGGCCGGCGAGTCAAATGTGATCATCGGGACCAGCATGAGGGGGATGAATGGATTCGATCGAGATCAAGAAGACATTGGATCAGCTCAAGGGCATGGCTTCCGCCATGGCATCCATGCCCGAGGATCATCGAATCGTTGCCTACAAATCAGCGGACGCCCTCTTCCTCAAGCTGGAAGGGCATCTGAGGGATCACGCGGACGGAAGGGCAGCCGCGATACTGGATGAAATCAAGATGAAAGTTATCCTCATGGCTCGACTGGATGACCCCACCGAAGATTCGGATGAGGCGCATCTCCAACAGGCCCATTCTCTCGTGGATGACCTGAGGGCCATCCTCTGCAGGCAATAAGGCTGCTTCCCGTGTCTCAATTTCCGGTGTGGTCTGTTACGGCTGTTTGCCGCGCACGGCCAGCACTCCTGGAACGGGACCCGGTCCCGCTTCGGCTCCCGATGCTCTGCGGGCGGTGCCGGAGCACAGATTCACCGCTGCCGGCCCCTGGGACGGATCCACTGCCCACACGGTGAGACCACCGCGGATCAGCGCCGGTCCTTGCCACACGCAGGCCCTGCCGGAATCAATCAGGCTCCTGAGCTCTTCCGTGGAAGGGAGGCGCCAGTCCGCATGGCCCGCCAGCTGCAGTGCTTCCGCGTATGCCCGTGCCTGATCCAGGGATTCCACTTCCCGGATCTCCGATTCCCACATGAGGGGACTCTGGAGATCCGACACGGTTCCGTCACCGTTGTCCGCGAGTTTTCCATCCGGAGTTGTCCATACTCGTTTACCGCCTCCGGCTTCCGCCAGGGCGCAGGGGATCGAGACCGGTCCGAGATCCCACCCTGCCGGGTAGTCCTCTCGACGAAGATGGCCCTCGGCAATCTTATCCACTTGACACCACCCGGGCAGGTCGGGGGATTCCAGAATCAGCTTGACGGACCCCTCAACGAAAGGAAGCCTGAAGGCTCCGGCTCCCTCGGATAGCGTCCTGATGGGGTTTCCCTCAATGGAGATGGCGAATCCGGAGAGAGGTTTGCCCGCCGCGTCCACCAGGATGCCCTGGACCGTCCTGCTCAGGACGGGTCTGAGCCCTTCCGGACTCATGAAGTAGTCGTTGCCGATTTCAACTCTCTTTCCGGCGGCATCCCTCAGATGAGCCACGGGCTCCAGGCCGTTTCCGGTCACCTTGTAGGTTTGGCCCAGCTCCAGTCGATTGCCGAGGCTGTCCTTCAGGAAGGGCACATGCTCCAGGCCGTCTTTGGTCATGAGGTACCGCTCTCCCACCTTGAGCGGATTCCCCTCCTTGTCTTCGGTGCCACCGCAAGCACAGGTCAGCACGCCACAAATCATCACCGTCAGGAAAACCCGCAAACGCAACATGATTCCCCCCTCTTCCGAGCGCCAAGGATTCTCGTCATCAAACAGCCGTCTCAGGTTGCGTATATGGGAAGCCTCCGAGCTGTGTCAATGGCTTTCGGGGACCGGGCCCTGCCTCCAGGCTGGCTCGCCCGGCCCGCGGGAGGCTAGAGCATTCGGTACACGCCCTTCTCAAGGATATGATCGGCAATGGCGAGGGAGGATGTGGCGGCAGGGGAAGGGGCGTTCAGAACATGAACCATGCGTCGGTGCTCCAGGATGAGAAAATCATCCACAAGGGTTCCATCGCTGTTCAGGGCCTGGGCACGGACACCCGCTCCACCGGGGATGAGATCGTCACGGCGAATGGAGGGGATCAATTTAATGAGCGCTCTGTGGAAAAGGCCCTTGGAATGGGACCGAAGGATTTCGTGGATCGCCGGCCGCCAGTAGCGGGTCGCCAGACGCCAGAAACCCGGGAAGCTCAGACTCTCCAAAAAATCAGCCGAAGAAATCGTGCTCCTGGCATAGCCCTCCCGCGCCAACGCCAGAACCGCATTGGGCCCTGCCTCGACCTTTCCGTTGATCATCCGCGTGAAGTGAACCCCCAGGAACGGAAACCTCGGATCCGGGACGGGATAGATGAGCGACCGAACGAGGTGAGCCCGTTCAGGCCGGATTTCATAGTATTCTCCACGAAAGGGAACGATGCGGCAGTCTGGCTGGAGGCCGGAAAGGCGAGCCAGGCGATCGGCATGCAGGCCTCCGCAGTTGACCAGGGAGCGTGCCTTGAAAGGCCCCCGGTTGGTCTGGATATGGATGATTTCCCTACTGCCGTCTATGGCGGTCACTCTGTGGTCGAGCAGCAGGGAGCCGCCCGAGGCTTGAATCAGCCGAGCGGACGTTTGAGCCACATGCTGGAAGTCCACGATGCCCGTCGTCGGGACATGCATGCCCTGGATGCAGTCCACGTGGGGTTCAAACTCCCGTGCCTCTGAAGAGGTGAGAAGCCGAAGGCCATCGATCCCATTGGCGGTTCCGCGCCGATGCAGCTCGTGAAGAAAGGGGACTTCGGCGGCCTCGCAGGCGACCACGAGCTTGCCGCAAAGCTGATGGGGCACATCGTTTGCCTCGCAAAACCGCACCAATCGCCGCGCACCTTCGACGCAGAGACGGGCTTTGAGCGAACCGGGTCGGTAGTAAATCCCCGAATGGATGACCCCGCTGTTGTGTCCCGTCTGATGCGTTCCGAAGGCGGTCTCTTTTTCAATCACGGCGATGCTGGAATCTGTCCGGGTCTCGAGAAGCCGCATGGCCACGGCCAGCCCGACTATTCCTCCTCCCACCACGATACAGTCAAAAGGACGTGTGCTCTCCATCATCCTTCCGTTCCAGGTCTTATCGGTCAGGGTTTGCAGGAGCTCGGCGAGCCTTCAGGGATCTCAAGCCTCTGGGACGTCCTCGAATCGAAACCTTCTGAGCAACCTGCGTCATGGCATCAAGTAGAAACCGAGCAGTTTACGGGTATGCTCTTCGAGGGAGTGGAATTCAGCGCCAACGATGCCCTCCCGGATGTTCTTCACGACGACCTGTGCCCTGATCAACGTCTGCTCATCATTATCCAGCTTAAAATCGATCCGCACGACTTCTCCGATCTCGAGCTTGACGCTCTCCGGAACCTTCATGCAAAGTCCGCCGCGCGACAGATTGGCCACCACAACTTCACCCACCTGCAGCTCCGATTGCACTGTTCTTGCGAATCTCCCCGGGAATCCTGTCAGCTTGCGGTAGTTGGCCCGCCTTTCAAAGACGATGGAGAACTGAATGCCACAAGCGCATCGGGCCCGAACAGGTTTTCCCATGTTCTGGATCCTGTCCACCGGCACCGTCAGAGACCTGTCACACTGGGGACAAACCACGTCCACCTGTGTCCTGCTCCCGATGAAGACTTTTTGAGCGGTCATGGGCCCGATTCCCAGCAAGTTGACTGCAACCTCATTTACCCCATGCCTTCGTTGTTCGCACCATTTCTTTTCAAGCCCGCTTCGGCGAAGAAACGCAAAAGGGCCAGCGCACAAGTCGCCGGCCCTTGATTTTCTTGGCAGGCCAGGAGGGATTCGAACCCCCATCCCTCGGATTTGGAGTCCGATGCTCTAACCGTTAGAGCTACTGGCCTGCAAGCCAGACCCTATATATCGACTTCGCCACCCCATGTAAAGGCAAAACTCGTGTCGTTGCGCCAGCCGAAAAAGGCAAGATTCAGGCCAATGGCAAGGACATGCAGCCTTTGAAAGAGGGGAAGGTGAACGCTCTGGAGTCTTGCCTCCGCCGACGCTTGTGGGGTGTGAGGAGGGCCGGTTTGGGTTTTGCTGAAGATTGAGCGGCGGACCATTAGAACGGGTGATAGTGCACACAGATTCATCAACCATGGTCTGCATGCGCATTCGTTCACAGTCGGAAAAACTGGCATAGAATCTGAAATAAAATCTTTATGGATTGTCTTTCACAAAGGTGTGTCTTATATTATACATATACTTCTAGTCAACTCAATCCAGCCACTGTCAGCTACAAGGAGGGGAACATGAAGATCAGGTACTGCAAAAAATACGAAAAGTACGTGAGTCAGCAACATTGCGAATTTTTTAACGAAGGCAAAGGCTGTGAGTACTACAGCACCACGAGCTGGAGTAGCATCAAGGACTTGCTGAGAGACGAAAACCGGCCCAAATGGGAAGTCGATGCGGTCATCAAGCCTTTCATGTGCAACCTGCTGGGGCGGGATTATCTGAATCAGCTGAGCCGCTTGAGGCGCTCCCGCAAGCGTTCTGCTGCGGTTCGAATGTGAAGGGTCTATGGCTGTGAAACGCACATCCCTGAACGAGCACAAATGAGCCTATCGCCGCACTGTTTCGTGTGAGAGCGCATTCATCGCCAAACGAAACACGTCCAGATCGATTCGACCGTTGCCCTCGCACCAAGTGATTGGTCAATCATCCCCGAAAAGTGGGAATTCCAACATCCTCCATCTGTGGCAATCCTCCAAGATCCTGTTTTTTCAATATGGGAGGAGCTGCTGAGGGACGGGTTTGCCGCAATACTGCCCTGAGCTCCTCGTTCACGGTGGTTGACTCGGCATTCCCCCTTACGGTAATGAAAACATTTGCGTCCTTTTCAGGAAGCTCCCCGGGTGCACCTCGGCGCAGGGAGTTTTTTCGAGGGCTCAGAGGGGTCATTGGGACAGGGAACCTATTCTTGCTTTCGCACAACAATGGGCGTGACATATGTTCAAGAAACTGCTTGTGGCCAATCGCGGCGAAATCGCCATTCGCATCATCCGGTCAGCCCAGGAGCTGGGGATCAAGACCGTCGCCATCTACGAGGAGACCGACAAGACCGCCATGCACATCATGAGGGCGGACGAGGCCGTATGCATCGGCACCGGGCCTCGCAAGGATTACCTCAGCATCGACCGCATCATCCAGGCCGCTCTGCGGAGCAAGGCGGAGGCCATTCATCCGGGATACGGCTTCCTGGCAGAGAATCCCAATTTCTCCAAGCAGTGCACGGAAGCGGGCCTTGTTTTCGTCGGCCCACCGCCTCAGGTCATCATCGACATGGGTGACAAGGTCATCGCCCGTCGAGTCATGACGGAGGCAGGTATTCCGTGCATTCCCGGAAGCGGCATCCTGGACCCGGAGGAAGCTGGAGAAAAGCAGGCCATTGAATTTGCGGAGAAGTACGGCTTTCCCATTATGGTGAAAGCGGTGGCCGGAGGCGGAGGGAGGGGCATCCGGGCCACGCAGAGCATGGATGAGTTGAGCAAAGGTCTCAGGATGGCTCGTTCCGAAGCTCGGATGGCTTTCGGACGGGATGAGATCTATCTCGAGAAAGGACTGGTGAATCCGCGCCACGTCGAGGTGCAGATCCTGGCCGACCAGTCCGGCCATTACATCCACCTGGGAACGCGGAATTGTTCCATACAGCGCAGGCATCAGAAGATGGTGGAGATCGCCCCTGCATTCCTGCCCCCGCTGGTCAACGAGCGCATCTGCCAGGAAGCCGTCCGTGCGGCCAAAGCCAGCAAGTATGTGAATGCCGGCACCGTGGAATTCCTTCTCGACGCCCAGGACAATTATTATTTCCTGGAGGTGAACACCCGCATCCAGGTCGAGCACACCGTCACCGAGATGATCACAGGCATCGACATTGTCCGGGAGCAGATCAGAATCGCCGCCGGAGAGCCTCTGTCTTTTTCCCAGCAGGATGTGCAGTTTCGGGGAACCGCCATCGAGCTCAGAATCACAGCTGAAGACCCCAAGAACAATTTCATGGCCAGCCCGGGGCTCATCCAGGTCTACCAGTCACCCGGAGGCCACGGGACCCGCCTGGACGGAGCCATCTACCAGGGGTATGAAATCCCGCGCTATTACGATTCCATGCTGGTGAAGCTCACCGTTTACGGGTTCACCTGGCCGGAGGCCGTGGATCGACTGCGCAGAACCTTGGACGGGTTCATCCTCACCGGGGTCAAAACCACCGTCCCTTTCTATAAGCAGATTGTCAACGATCCCGACTTCATCGGGCAGCGCTTTGACACTTCTTACATCGAAACGCACCCCCATCTGCTGGACTACCAGGAAGAGACCGGTGAAATGGAAAAGCTGGCGCGACTCATTGCAGAGATCAACACGCATGGCTACAACCCCTATGCGGAATCGCCCTGACGGGCAGTGGGCCGTTTTCCTGTGGCAGCCTCCGGCCCTTGAATCCATGGGCCCACCCCGGATGTATACCCGTGAAGGATGAGCTCCATTGTTTTGCGGAGGTCTTCTGGATTCCGGCTTGAAAACTGCCGGAATGACGCAGGGACCGGCACTCACGCCCGTTATGCCGGCGGAAGCCGGCATCCAGGAGTGCCCACAGGATTGAGGCTTTTCAACCTCAACGAATATGGCGCGATAAGGAGAGACACTCGATGGATGCCATGGATAGACCTGTCCCTCAGTCCACCAGCAAGGAAATCCTGGAGTTTGTTCGGAGCAGTCCGGGTTATTTCCTGACCAACAATGAAAGGGATGTTTCCCAGTCCGACTTCAACGGCCGGATCATGCCGCAGACGACCCTTCGGGTTGCACCCTATCGGGACGAGACCGGGTATTTTGCCTTTGAAATATCAGGAGGCGCCTCTGTCCACGTCGACCTGATGCGCAAGCAGATCAACCCATTCGAGAAGCTGAGGCTGGTTCGCCAGGCCATGCCCCGCACGCTGCTTCAGGCGGTTTGCCGCGGGAGGAACCTGTTCGGCTACCGCCCTTATCCCGACAACGTGATCCGGCTGACCGTAAGGCTTTTCTCCCAGTACATCGATGTGTGGCGCATTTACGATTTTCTCAATCATGTGCCCAACCTCAAGGTGGTGGCCGAAGAGGTGCAGAAAGCCGGCAAGGTCCTCATGCCGTGCATCTGTTTCAATACCGGTACGGGCCATACGGATGACTTCTACGTCCGCAAGGTGGAAGAAATCATCGGTGCCATGGGTGAGAATATCATCCTGGGGATCAAGAATCATTCGGCCGTCGGGTCGCCTCAACGGATCGCCTCGCTGGTTCGAGCGATTCGGGACCGGTTTCCCGACCTTCTGCTGGAGTATCACGGACACAACACGGACGGGAATGATCTGGGTCGGATGGTTTCCGCCGCCCTTGAGGGGGTGAAGATCATCGAGGTCTCCGACCACGGCTTCGGAGGCATCTACAGCCAGGCTCCGGCGCTCAGCTTCATTCAGATCCTGCATGACTACGGGATGCAGTCGCCCGGGCTGAAGATCCAGCCGCTGGTGGACACATCGGACATCCTGCGTCGCGAGCGCAGGCTGTATGAGCGGTTCGAGAGTCCCTACCGTGGCTTCGACCCGACCGTCAAACGCCACAAACTGACGGGCGGAGCCGCGAGCATGGCCTTCGAGCAGGCGGAGAAGCTCGGCTTGCTCGAGCGGATTCACGAGGTTTTTACGGATCTGGTGGAGGTGAACCGGGAGCTGGGGAACATCTGGTCCGTCACTCCGGGAAGCCAGATCCTTTGGACTACCGCCGTCAACAATGTGCTCCACGGCCGGTACGAAAAGCCGTCGGACGACCTGAAACGGCTTCTGCTCGGAAGATACGGCCCATTCCCGTTCTACGAGCCCCAGGAGTGGATTTACCAGAAGGTTTTGGAGAGCAACCGGACCGACGGCAAGCGATGGTACCAGATCCTCTCTGATGAGGCGGGAATCCAGAAGCTTCCGGACGAGGATCTCGATGCCAGAAGAGCGTTTCTGGAGGGTGAGCTCAAGCGGGCCGTCTCGGACGAGGAGTTGTGCCTTTATCTTCAGTTTCCACGGGATGCCCTCGAGTATTTCCGGTTTGAAGATCGTTTCGGCAAGACCTGGCTCCTGCCTCCGGACGTATGGTTCAAGAGAGAGGGGTTTGCGGATGGAGCCCGCATCACTTTTCCGGATTATGAGGGGAAAACCCACCATATTGATGTGGTTTCGACTCGCAAGACGGGGGACCTGGTCCACACGTCACTCCTGGTGGACTATCGTTTCCAGACCATCACGACGCCCGCACGCCCCAAGGCACCCTGAGGTGCCCAGGCAACCGTCACCTTTGCTGCACGGAAGCCACACACCATCCGATGGCCGGACCGGCGATTCAGTTTGCATGAGGTCCGGTCATTCCCCAGAATGCTTCGTTGCCTGTCATGCCGCCTTTAGAGAATCTGTCCTGGGAGGGGATTTCGAAGCCTTTGAAAAGGGGGAAGTGGACGTTCTGTCATGATGGATGAGTGGATCGACCGTTTTCTTGAGCACATCCTGATCGAGCGGGGATTGAGCGCCAACACGCTGGCTGCCTATTCCTCCGATCTGCGGCATGTGCATCGGCACCTGGCAAGCCTGGGGCGGACGGAGTGGACGCAGGTGACACGGGAAGATCTGCAGACCAGTTTTGACGGCGAGGATCATGAGCTGGCTCCCAGGAGCCGCGCCAGGAAGCTCGCCACCATCCGCTCGTTCTTCCGCTACCTGACGGGCTGCGGACTGCTCTCGGAGAACCCCGGCACACGGCTGCGCCTTCCCAAGGTGAGTCCCAAGCTGCCCAGGGTGCTCACGAGCTCTGAGGTCGAAGCCCTGCTCAACCGGCCGGACGTCCGGGCTCCCCTGGGACTTCGCGACAAGGCCATGTTTGAGCTCATGTATGCGACGGGACTCAGGGTGAGCGAGCTCACCGACCTGCATCTCGGCCAGGTGCACCTGGAGCCGGGCTACCTGATCGTGCACGGCAAGGGCGACAAGGAGAGGCTGACGCCCATGGGGGAATATGCGGCCGACGCCTTGAAGGCTTATCTTCAATACGGCCGCTCCCAATTGCTCCGCGGCCGGGCGCCGTCGGAGGTCTTTCTCAACCATCGAGGCCGGAAACTGACGCGCCAGGGGTTCTGGAAGCTGATCAAGCAGTATGCGGTGCAGGCCGGCATCCGGCAGAACCTGACGCCGCACATGCTGCGTCATTCCTTTGCAACGCATCTGCTCGAAAACGGCGCCGACCTGCGCACGGTTCAGGCCCTGCTCGGTCACGTGGATATTTCAACCACTCAGATCTATACTCATGTGGCGCGCGCGCGCTTGAAAGAGATCCACCGGAAGCACCATCCCCGGCCTTGATTCCCGCACACAGGACCTTCACGACCATGGAAGTGATCACGACTCACATCAACGCCGACTTCGACGCCATGGCTTCCATGATTGCAGCCAAGAAGCTCTACCCGGAGGCCGTCCTGGTCTTCCCGGGCTCCCAGGAGAAGACGCTGCGCAATTTCTTCGTGAAATCCACCATGTACCTCTACGATTTCCGGCGACTCCGGGATCTGGATCTGGACCAGGTGACGCGTCTCATCCTGGTGGACACACGCCAGTTGTCGCGCATCGGTCGATTTGACGAGATCGTCGGGAAACCCGGTCTCGAGATCCACATCTTCGACCACCATCCGGAATCCGAGGACGACATCCGGTCGGAGCTTCTCGTGTACAAGCCCGTCGGGGCCTGCGTGACCATTCTGACGGAGCTGATCCGCGAGCGGCAGATCGAGATCACCCCGGAGGAGGCCACCATTTTGAGCCTGGGCCTCTATGAAGACACGGGGTCATTCACATTCAACTCGACCACTGCGGAGGACTTCGAGGTGGCAGCCTTCCTGAGAAGGCAGGGGGCCGATCTCAACTTCGTGTCCGACATGGTCACGCCGGAGATGACTCCCGAGCAGGTCACGCTGCTCAACGACATGATCCATTCGGCCAGGACCTACAGCATTCACGGCATCGAAATCTGCGTGGCGACGGTGTCCATCGACCGCTATGTGGGCGACTTCGCCGTCCTGGTGCATAAATTCAAAGATATCCACAATCTGGATGTGGTGTTCGCACTGGCTCGCATGGACGACCGGATCTATCTGGTGGCCCGGAGCCGAATCCCGGAAGTCAACGTGGGGCTCATCGCCGCGGAATTCGACGGGGGGGGGCACGCCACCGCGGCCTCGGCATCGATCCGGGATTTGACGTTGATCCAGGTGGAGGATCGGTTGATCGAGATCCTGAGAAGCAGCATCAAGCCGTTTCCCTCCGCCAGGCATCTCATGACGAGTCCCGTGATCTCGGTGGAGGCCGACACGCCCATCGGCGAGGCGGCTCAGATCATGGTTCGCTACAACATCAACTCCATGCCCGTCATGGAGGACGGGGTGATCATCGGTCTGACCAACCGCCAGTTCCTGGAAAAGGCCGTTTTTCACGGGCTGGAGCAGCAGGGATTGAAGGAGTTTGTGAACCCGGATTTCGCGACCGTCGGTCCTTACGCCAGTCTGCTGGAGATTCAGACCTACCTGGTGGAGCACCAGCAGCGCATCCTCCCGGTGGTGGAGGATGGGAAGGTGATCGGGGTCATCACCCGCCGGGACCTCCTCAACTTCCTGGTGAGCGACCGATCCGCGACGCCGCAGCCGTTGAACGGCCAGAAGAATGAGATGCCTTCGCACTGGCCCAAAAGGAAGAGCGTCACGGGCCTGATCGGCGAGCAGCTTCCCAGGGACATCATCCAAATCCTGAAGAGCATCGGGCGGCTGGCCCAGGATCTCCAGTTCAGGGTCTATGCTGTGGGAGGCTTTGTGCGCGATCTGCTCCTCCGGCGGGCCAACCTGGACATCGACATCGTGGTCGAAGGGGACGGGATCGAATTTGCCAAAGCCTTTGCGGGAAGGCAAAACGTCAAGGTGCGGTCCCATAAGAAGTTCAACACGGCCGTCCTGATCTTCCCGGATGGTCTGCGAGTGGATGTCGCCACGGCGCGGTACGAGTACTATCAATATCCGGCGGCCCTGCCCGTGGTTGAATTCGGCTCCCTCAAGATGGACCTCTATCGGAGGGATTTCACCATCAATACCCTGGCCATCGACCTGAACCCGGACCATTTCGGGCAGTTGATCGATTTCTTCGGGGGCCAGAGGGACCTCAAGGAGAAATCTATCCGGGTTCTGCACAATCTCAGCTTCGTCGAGGACCCGACGCGCATTCTGAGGGCCCTGCGCTTCGAGCAGCGTTTCGGTTTCCGTATCGGAAAGCAGACGGCTTCGCTCATCCGAAGCGCCGTCCGGATGGGGCTGATCCAGAAGCTCGGAGGGTACCGCCTCTTTCATGAAATCCAGCTCATACTGAAGGAAGACGATCCGCTGCCCGCCCTGAAGCGCATTGCCGAATACGGCGTCCTGCCCGTTCTTTCGACAAAGATGCGATTCGACTCCCGAATCGAGGCTTTGTACGGTCGATTGAAGGAGAGCATCCTGTGGTATCGGTTGAGCTTCCTGGATGAGCCGCTTGAAATGTGGTGGGCTTATTTCCTCGCTCTCTTCGTCGGTCTGCCGGCCGAGGAGCTTTCGAAGGTTGCTGAACGGCTCGACCTGAACGATGCGCTGCGGGGCCGCCTGGTGTGGGCCAGCCGCCATGTGGAGGACGTGCTGTGGGGGTTTTTCCAGTTGCCCGAATACCGACCCAGTGATATCTATCGGGCACTTCAGCCTTTCAGGCCGGAGGAGTTGCTCTTCATGATGGCTAAAACCCAGCGGGACGAAGTGCGACGGTCGATCAGCCATTACTTCCACCGGCATCGCCATATCAGCACGGACTTGCGGGGGCGAGACCTCAAGAAGCTGGGAATTCCTCCCGGCGCCATCTACCGGGAGATCCTGGACGATCTTCTGGATGCCAGGCTGAATGGTGAGATCATGAATCGGCAGGAAGAGTTGGCATGGGTCCGGAGCCGTTACGCTCAGTACCTTGCCGGAGTGGAGAGTTCGGCTCTGCCAGTGCCGGCGGCTTAGGTTGACAACGAGAAATGAGACCAGATGCGCTATCAGGGTAGGGTGGGCAAGGGCCTTGTCTTGCCCACCGAGAGGTGAAGCTGCCCTTTTCGGTGGGCAGCTCTACCACTTATGCCCACCCTGCCGGAGAGGTCTCGTTGTCATGAAGATCGGCCGGGTGTTATTGGGTGCGGATGATTGGTGAGAATGGTTTTCTGACTCGTCCCATCTTTCTTCCTTTTGAGGAATCCTGATATTCAGTGGAAATGGTTGGGAATACCTTAGCTCGGGCAGTGCTTTTTATTGTCCCGCTTCTTCTTGCCATCATTGCCCATGAGGTGGCTCATGGGTGGGTGGCCGAGAAACGAGGAGATCCGACCGCTCGTCGTCTGGGCCGCATCACACTGAATCCCCTGGTCCACATTGACCTCGTGGGCACTCTTCTCCTCCCGGCGTTGCTTTTCATTCTGAATTCTCCGTTTCTCTTTGGCTGGGCCAAGCCGGTTCCGGTGCAGTTTGGCAACCTGAAGGGAGGGCGGCGGGATATGGCTCTGGTGGCGGGAGCAGGCCCCATGACGAACTTTCTGCTCGCCGTCTTCAGCGCTGCTGTCTATCGGCTCATGAGAGCGGGAAGCCAACTGGGGCAGGGCACGGAAGCTTCGTGGTATGCCTGGATTTCGGAGCCGCTGCTCAGGATGGCCGAGATCTCGGTCGAGCTCAATCTGGTGCTCATGGTCATCAATCTTCTGCCCATTCCGCCCCTGGACGGCGGCCGGGTCCTCATGGGCCTCGCGCCTTCAGGTTTGGCGCAAGCTTTGGGGCGGCTGGAAGGCTATGGGATGTTGATCGTGTTCATCCTCATCGGGACCAACTTGTGGGGTTACATCGTGTGGCCCGTGCTGAATCTCTTCATTGGTATCTTTCTCAGATAACAGGATCGAAAGCTGGAGGAACCGACAGGAGCTTGCTGGAATGGCGGAACGCAAGAGAGTGTTGAGCGGAATGCGCCCGACGGGTCGTCTGCATCTGGGCAACCTGCATGGTGCTTTGGATAACTGGGTTCAGCTGCAGGAGCAGTATGAATGCTTCTACTTTGTGGCGGACTGGCATGCTCTCACCACGGATTATGCCTCGCCGGGGCAGATTGAGGCGAGCACCTGGGAAATGGTTCTGGACTGGCTGAGTGTGGGGCTGGACCCCGCGAGGTCCACGCTCTTTGTTCAGTCTTCGGTCATCGAGCATGCCGAGCTGTACGTTCTATTGGGGATGATCACGCCCCTGCCCTGGCTGGAGAGGAATCCGACCTACAAGGAGCAGCAGCAGCAGTTGACGCAGAAGGACCTGGCGACTTTCGGCTTCCTGGGTTATCCGGTTTTGCAGGCTGCGGACATCATCATCTACAAGGCGCACGGGGTGCCGGTCGGCAAAGACCAGCTCCCGCACGTGGAAATGACTCGTGAAATCGCGCGGCGCTTCAACTTCATGTACGAGAAAGAGGTGTTCCCTGTCCCCGATCCCCTGCTGACAGAGGTTCCTGTGCTGCCTGGAACCGACGGCCGCAAGATGAGCAAGAGCTACGGAAATTGCATCTACATCACGGAGCCCGAAGAAATCATTCGGGACAAGATCTCGAAGATGATGACCGATCCGCAGAGGATCCGGCGCAGCGACCCGGGGGATCCGGAGCTGTCGCCCGTTTTTGCCTACCACAGGATTTATTCTTCGCTTTCAGAGGTCGAGGAGATCGCCGAAGGGTGCCGCACGGCGAGCATTGGGTGTGTGGACTGCAAAAAACGGCTCGCCAAGAATATCCTGAAAGTCCTGGCTCCGATCCGCGAAAGAAGGCTAGAGCTCGAAGGGCGAATGGACTGGGTCCGGGAGCAGATGCGGCTGGGTACCGAGGCCGCCAGGAGGCAGGCGAGGGCGACGATGCAGGAGGTCAGGGCGGCCATCGGTCTGGGAGAGCCGCTCTGAGGGTGTCGCACGCTATGAGTGGATCCTCAGTGCAGCTTTGCAGAACGAGGCGAACCTGTGCCTTGCCTGTCATCCCCGCATGCTTCCGGTGGGGATCCAGATATCTGAAAGCCGCTGGATTCCCGCCAGGGTCGAGCGGGAACGACGATCGATGGGGCTGCTCCGTGGTATTGAGCTGTACTTGATGGGCTCGATCAGGGCGGGATGAGGTGATGGAACCCATCCGATTGCAGAAGGTCCTGGCCCAGGCGGGAGTGGCATCGCGCAGGGCGGCTGAGCAGATGATCAGCCAGGGACGGGTGAGGGTCAACGGCCTCACCGTTACCGAAATGGGGCTGCGCGTGGATCCGGAGCTCGACGACATCCGGGTGGATGGCAACCCCGTTACGGTCGGGCATTCGAAGGTTTACTGGCTGCTCAACAAGCCCCAGGGCTGTGTGACGACCGTCAGGGATCCACAGGGGCGTCGAACCGTCATGGACTGGATTCCTGAGAGCGCAGAGCGGGTATTTCCGGTCGGGCGCCTGGATTACGACGCAGAGGGACTTCTCATTTTGACCAATGACGGGTTTCTCGCCCATCGCCTTCAGCATCCGCGCTTCGGAGTGCTCAAGACCTACGAAGTGAAGGTGAAAGGGCATCCGGGTCCTGAAGCCCTGCAGCAGCTCGCGCGTGGAGTGAACCTCGAAGAAGGACGCACAGCCCCGGCGCAGGTGAAGCTTCTTCGGCGACTGGCAGGTGCCGCCTGGTTCAAGATGGTGATCCATCAGGGTTGGTATCGGCAGATCAAGCGGATGTGCGGTTCGCTCGGCTACCCGGTTCTCAGGATCAAGAGAATCGGCTATGGTCCCCTGGAGCTGGGAAAGATGAAACCGGGGGAATTGAGGCCTTTGAGCTCGCTTGAGGTCGAGAGCCTCTACGAGCTTGTTCATCAGAAGAGGGTGCACAGGGATCATCCATGAGCTCAAAGAAACGGGGAGGCTACCCCTACAGTCTGGAAGATTCCATCACCGCGCCCGTTCCCCGGAGAACGCCACCGGGAAAGCCGCGGTCGGGCCGCCTCAGGTGGGTTGCGCTCTTCGTGGTCATCCTGGTCGTCATTGGAGCCATCGGGGCAGGCGCCGGCTACCTGGGATGGGGAGGGGCAGTCTTTCCCAGGCAGCTCATCGCCCTGCGCCTTCAGTTGAACGGCAAGGAAGTCATACTGATGCCGGATACCCAGGTCGTCCTGAACCCGAGGGATACTCTGCAAATCGATGAGGTTCAGACGGACGGCTGGCTGTCCTGGGGCACCCGGCTTGCGGCCACCGATCTCGACCCCAGGGTCCTCAGACGGAAGACCGTGACGATCCGCGAAGTCTTTCCGAACGAGAGCTTCGAGACGCCGAAGCCCATGGAGGTGGAAGTTCAGACTTGGGGCAAGCCCATTGGCAAGGTCTCCTTTCTGATCCAGCTGGATGCGAAGGATTGGCTCCAGCGAGCCAACGCTGCCTCCAGGGACGATGGCAAGATCGGATACCTCGAGAAGGCTCTGCAGGAAAACCCCGGGAATGTGCTGGTCAAGACGCAGCTGGCCGGTCTTTATTTTGATGCCAAAAAGTACGGCGAGGCCGCGAAGCTCTACGAGGAGATCGACCAATCCGGGAAATCCAAGCCGATTCTGGAGAAGCTGCTTTCCATCTACCAGATCCAGAAACGTGAGGACAGCGCGCTTCAGGCTTACATCGAACTGCTGAAGCTGTCCGAAGATCCCGAGGTGTTCAAAGAGTTCCTCCAGTACGGTCAGAAGCACAAGTCCAAGGAGGAATGGGCCAGGTTCCTGGAAAAGAATCAACAGGATATCCCCAAGGCATTTCAGAGCTCGATTCTGCTGGTCATGGCCGACCTCAACACTCAGACCCGCAACTGGCGGAAAGCTGCGGATTCCTATGAGAAGGTGATCCGTTCCGGAGTCAAGGATCCGGACGTTCTGTACAATCTGGCCGTGACCTATCAGCAGGGCAACGACAACGAAAAAGCCATTCAGGCCATGGAACGTTATCTCCAGAGGAATCCGTCGGACCTCAGAAGCTGGATGCAGCTTGCCGAGATGCAGGAGAAGAAGGGAACCCTTTCAGCAGCACGCGACAGCTATGAAACCGTGCTTCAAAAGAGCCCCAATCACAAGGAGGCCCTCGTCCGGCTGGTGGCCCTCCTCGAGAAATCGAACGACAAGCAGGGCCTGCAGAAGACTTATGAGAAACTGGCGGAGCTCCAGCCGAAGAACAAGACGGTGCTCTACAATCTGGCCGTCCTTCACTACGAAGCAAAAAGGTGGGCCAAGGCGACGGAAGCCTTTGAAGATTTGGCCGCCCTGGATCCCAAAAACCTGGAAATCAGGAAGTACCTTCTGGATCTGTACCAAAAACAAAAGAACGAGGAAGGAGTCTCCAGAACAACGGAGGTGCTCGCCCAGCTCGACCCCAACAACCCAGCCTACTACGACACCATTTTTGTGAAATATAAGGAAAAGAAGGATTACAAAGGGATGGTCGCCTATTTCCGCCAGGCCGCTGCCCGGAAGCCCGATTCCGTCACACTTCACAACTATGTGCTCTACGGGCTGGTCCAGGAGGGGGACACCAAGGGGGCACTCAAGGAACTGGAAGAGCTCATCCGGCTGCAGCCCAAGGAGAAAAAGCATCTGCGGCAGGCCGCCGGCCTTTACGAGAGCGCGGGCAATTACGGCGAGGCTCTCAAGAAGCTCGACCAGTTGTTGAAGATCGATCCAAAGGACAAGGCAGTCAAAGAGGACTACATGCGAGTTCGCATGCTCGTTCTATCCAAGAAGAAGCCCGGGTAGAAGCTCTCCGCCGGCCCCGGGAGTCCCTTTCCAAGACTGCTGGTGGCTATTTCACTGGTTGCCCCCTCCAGTACCTCTCCCAACCTCATCAAAACGCCACTCGATCGCCGCCTGACCGTAACATGAAATTTGCATACTGGGCGAGGGTTTGGTCCAAAGTTATCTGCTGAGTCCGTCACCAGGATTCGGATTCGAAACACCCGCTCCAGCCGGTCTTCCATGGGGCCGAGGGCGGTTCGGTGCATGGCGCGCTGCAGCGCCTGGCATATTCATCAGCACATGATCGGGATGATAGATGAGCGAGAGGAAGTTTCTCTTCGGAGGCCCTGTATTTGACGGGGAATGCCTGTTGGAGAGAGGTACGGTAATTTTCGACGGCAACGGGATCATTG
>JBFYYO010000001.1:0-62955 GCA_041310025.1 Syntrophobacterales bacterium | reverse complement strand
CGGCCAGGTACAAAAGCGACGGAAGCGGCTCCCTGAACTGGAGGGTTCCCCGAAGACTGGAGCCAGGAGACGACTACAGCATCAGGATCACAGGCAAGACAAGCGGTATAGACGCGAGCGACACGCCATTAGCGGACTTCCCCATTTCCCGCTAGCACAGCCGGGCGCAAATCCCTATGCATTGGTGGTAGGCACAGGTTCATCGTGCCCACTGGAACCGGTCATCCACTTGCGCTCTCCTATACCATACCGGTTAAGGATGATTTCATCCATTCTCGCACAACACCCGGACGAACGTAATGACCTCCTATTCTCAGCATTTCTCTGCGCCTCTGCGTCTCTGCGCGAGTCAAAGAAAAAGAAGATTTCACCCTAAACGGGTATAGATGGATGATGAGCGCCGTGTGCCGCGGGTTTCCTGCGGCCTGTGGCACACGACCATCGTTCAACGTCTCGCCACGGAAAGCCAAGGACATTCCAGCCCCTCAAGCACTCGCCCAGCCCCTACAACCAGCCGCCCATCATGAGCGCCGCTGCCAGCACAGCAATGCCGACCCGATAGTAACCAAAGATCTCGAGGCCGTGACGGTTCAGGTAGTTGACCATCCACTTCACGGAGACCACAGCGGAGAGGAACGCCGTCGCCAGACCAAGCAGAAGAGCGAGGGCGTTGAAGGCTTCCAGCATTTCCTGGCCGTGCTGGATCGCATCGAAAAGAGTGGCGGCCCCCAGGGTCACCACGCCCAGCAGAAAACTGAATTCGACGGCCGCAGGGGTGGAAAGACCCACCATGATGCCTCCCAGTATCGTGGCCAGACTGCGGCTCACACCGGGCCACATGGCGACGCATTGGGCCAGGCCTATGACGAGTGCCATGCGCACGTTCAAAGAGGAAAGCGCCGCACCTTGCAGGCGACTTGCTGGGCTGGATCTGCGTCTCCACTCGATCCAAAGGATGGCCAGGCCCCCTACAAACCATGCGAAAATGATGGGCCATGGGCCAAAGAGGTAGGACTTGATCAGGCGATGCAGCAAGAAGCCCAGTGCGGCTGCGGGCAAAAACGCCGCGGCCAGGTTGACGAGCATTCGCAATCCTTGTGCATCCCTGCCCGCGATGCCCAGGCACATCTGCTTCACTCTCTTCATGTAGAGCCCCAGGACCGCAACTATGGCACCCGCCTGAATACATATGGCGTAGGCGTCTGCAGCCGTTTTGTTCTTCTGAGAGGGTGGATGGGGGCTCCCTGCTTCCGTGCCGATCTGCATGATGCGTTGAGCCAGGAGCAGATGGCCGGTGGAGCTGATGGGCAGATATTCCGTCACCCCCTCCACGACTCCGAGGACGGCAGCCTGGAAATACGTCATTCCCTCCGAGGCACTCTCTCCTGGGCTGGTGCGGTCCATGGCCAACAGGCGATCGGTCGAGCCAATTGCGACGACGAGGAGCGTTAGCCAAAGCAGAGTGGTGAGATGTCGACAAAATGCTGTCATGCACAATCCTGAATGTGGAGAGAGAAGTATCGCAACAATCCCCGAGAGATTCGTCTTACAGTGCGGCTCTCCATGGTCGGGAATCAGCTTATAGCTCGATTGATCTCCGTTGTCCACGAACTGGCTCTCCCTCGCCGGTTCTGCGTCTTCTGGATTCAGGAAAATACAGGCGCAGGTGAAGGGAGCTGTCATGCCAGGGGCCAGAAGACGGGAATGAGCAGAGAACTGATGGAACAGGTCATCAGGTCCATGGGGATGCCCAGCCTCAGGAAATCCGTGAAACGATAGCCTCCCGGACCATAGATGAGCATATGGGTCTGGTAGCCGATGGGAACGGCGAAGCCCGAGCTCGCCCCCAGGCACACGGCAATGATGAAGGGCTTGGGATTCACCCCGAGGGCTGTGGCTGTGGAGATGGCGATGGGAAACAGCAGGACGGCGGTGGCTGAGTTGCTCATGAGCTCCGTCAGGAAACAGGTCAACAGGATGAATGCGGTCAACACGAGCACGGGACTGAGTCCGTGCAGCATCTCAATGAGCTTCCCCGCATAGAGCTCCGCGGCGCCCGTCTTCTCCATGGCTGCACCCAGGGCCAGGGTGCTCACGATCAAGAGCAGCACCTTGACATCGATGGCCCGGTACGCATCTTTGAGCTGGAGACAGCCGGAGACCACCATCAGAAATGCCGCCGCCAATGCGGCGACGGCGACATCCACGACTTGAAAGCTGGCGACGGCGACCATGCCGAGGGCGATTCCCGCCGCCAGCGGTGCCTTTCGGGGATCGATCATCTGATGATGGATATCCTCCAGGATGATCGTGTCGCCCTGGGTGCGCAACTGGTCCAGGGCGTCGCGGCTGCACCGGGTCAGCAGAATATCTCCGACGGCCAGCCTGAGATTCCTGATCTTCTGTTCGGAGTAGTGAATCCTGCGACGCTTGACGGCGATGACCTGGATGTGCAGCTGCCGCAAGAGGATGGATCGCAGCGGACTCTCATCCGTCAGCGCCGACTGCGGGGCGATGACGAGCTCGACGATCATGGAAGTCTCTTGCAGGCTGTTCAGCTGAAACGGGTCCATGCCATCCGGGAGCTCGACGAGGCCGGTCTTGAGGATCGAGACCAGCTCATTGGCCGAGCCCTTCACCAGGAGGAGGTCCTTGGCCTCGATGATGATGCGCTCCCTCTCGGGCCATTGGATGGCGTCATCCCTCACGACTTCAAACAGCTCGAAGGTTGGGTATTTGGTTTTTAAAAAGGCGGTGGCGTCTTTTCCCACAAGTCTGCTTCGGGCAGGCACTCTGAATTCAGCCAGGTAATGAGGGGCGCGCTTCCCGGTCAACTCACAAACGGGGGACTTGTGGGAGGGGAGAAGCCTCGGGGCGGCGAAGTAGAGGAATGCGAGCGCTGCCATGAGCACAGGGATGCCCACAGGCGCCAGCTCGAACATCCCCAGGGGACCGGCGCCGGACTGTCGGCTGAGCTCGCTGACGATCAGGTTCGTGGAAGTCCCGATCAGCGTGGACATGCCGCCGGCAATGGAGCTGTAAGAGATGGGGATCAGAAACTTGGACGGGCTCAGTCCATATTCACAGCAGATGCTCATGAGAATCGAAATCATGAGGATCACGACGGGCGTGTTGTTGACGAAGGCAGAGGCCGCAGCCGTCAACAGCATGGAGAGGACAAGGATTCTCTTCTCGTCACCCCTGGAATAGCGTATCAGCTTCTCGCTGGCAAACCCGAGGGCACCGGTTCTCACCAGGCCGCGACTCACCATGAACATTGCGGCGATGGTGACGACGGAGGCGTTGGAAAAACCGGCCAGGGCTTCGGCGGGGCTGAGGATTCCCGATGCGAGCAGCGTGGTCAGGATTCCCAGGGACACCAGGTCGAGAGGAAGTTTCTCCCAGATGAAGAGGACGATGGCGGTGATCAATATGCAGGAGAAGATCCACAGCTCCATGGGAGATTCCTCGTCTGAATCCACAGGGATTCAAGAGCCTGTATCCCGCGCCGGCGTGCACTTCAGGGTTGCTAGCGCCGGATCCCTCACGGAGAGTTGGCCAAGGATGCCGATTGCCGGGGAGTATGCCGCTTGGTAGTATATCAGATCTCGTGCTGAGAAGCAGACCCGACACTGCATGGCCGTTCGTTTTTGCATCCTGGGTTCCGGTTTCAACCACTTTTTTGTGCCCGGGAACGTATCCCCGGAGCCAACGTGCTTGAGCCGCCTGACGCAGAGGAGAAGGATGAAGCAAGAGCTCAGACTCTACAATACCATGTCTCGGAGCAAAGAAACGTTCAGGTCACGAAAAGAGGGGCACGTCAAGATGTTCACGTGTGGCCCCTCCGTCTACCGGAGACCTCATGTCGGCAACTACCGGACATTCGCGTGGGAGGATTTGCTGCAGCGATACCTCCGGTATCTGGGGTACCGCGTGGAGCGCGTGATCAACCTCACCGACATTGAAGACAAAGCCATCGCCGAGGCAGAGCGCAATGCGGTGAATGTGGGGCAGCTCACCGGCGAAGTGGTCGACCGCTTCTTTGAGGAGTGTCGCCTGTTGCGTATCGATCTGCCGGAAACCATTCCCAGGTCCTCGACTTCCGTGGATCAGGCCGTGAAGCTGATCAAGGTGCTCATGGAGAAAGGATACGCCTACCGGCACCGGGGAGACATCTTCTTCGATCCCCTGAAATACGATGGATTCGGCAGGCTGTTCGGACTCGACATGAGCCGTTGGCCGAAGAAAAAGCGGCGGTTCAAGCGTGACACCTACTCCGGCAGGAGATGGAATCTGGGGGACTTCATCCTCTGGCATGGGCAGGATGAGGGGGGCGGCCCGAGCTGGGATGCTGAAATCGGCAGGGGGAGGCCTGCCTGGAATATCCAGGACCCTGCCATGATCACCAAGCACCTGGGGTATTCCGTCGACATCTGTTGCGGCGGCATCGACAATCTGTATCGTCATCACGACTATAATCTCGCCGTCGTCGAATCGGCGTCGGGAGTCGATTTTGCCCGTTACTGGGTGCACGGAGAGCATCTTCTGTCGGGAGGGAGGAAGATGTCGAAAAGTCTGGGCAATGTCGTATACGTGGAGGACCTGGTCTCCGGTGACCGTACGGAAGATCATGTTCGGTTCTATCTACTGTACGGCCACCACCGAAAAAGGATGAACCTAATCCCGGCGCGTTTTGAGAAGGCGGCTGCGAGGCTTGATGAACTGCGCCGTCTGGTGAAGCCTTTCCCGCGGAGGGAGGCAGCCGGCGACGGTACAGGGGGGGCGCGAGGAGATGCCGGAGGTCCGCTGGTCGAGGATTTCAAACGTCACATGAACGATGACCTCGATGCCCGATCCGCCATCGATTCGCTCTTTCGGAACCTGGAACGTTTTGAGGCCAGTCGGCAGGCCGGCACATTGGGGAAACCGGAAATAGAGCAGATCGGGAGCGATCTGTTGAAAATCGATGATGTTCTTCAAGTGATCTTCAGTTCACCCCGGAGCCGTTGAGCCGGAAGCTCAGAATGGTGATGTCGTCGGCCTGCTGGGCCGCACCCCATGGATGATGGAGGGTTGGATGAGCAGAATCTGGTCCTGGAGGGGCGTGGTTCAGGTGGCCGGCATACGCGATCTGCACGAGGCGCGAATGCTTCTGGAGGCGGGGGTTCACCTTCTGGGGTTTCCGCTGAAGCTGGACTTTCATCAGGAGGATATTCCCGTGGAGGAGGTGGCGCGGATCGTGAGGCTTCTGGGCCTGGAGTGGAGGGGAGTCATCATCACCTATCTGGTTCGACCTGAAGAGCTTGCCGCATTGGTGCAGCAAACAGGTTTGCGGACCGTTCAACTCCACGGGCGGGTGAGTCCTGAAGCCGTGGTGGCGCTGCGGACGTGCATACCCCGGCTGTCCATCATCAAAAGCCTCATTGTACGGACGAACAACCTCTCAGAATTGCAGGAGGAGATGAAAAGACTGGACAGATTGGTGGATGCCTACATCACCGACACTTTCGACCCTGCGACGGGCGCCTCCGGCGCCACCGGCCGGACTCATGACTGGGGTGTCAGTCGCAGACTTGCCGAGAGCACCTCAAGACCTCTGATTCTTGCCGGTGGGCTCACGCCGGAGAACGTGCTCGATGCAATTCTCTCGGTTGAGCCTTCCGGAGTGGATGCGCACACGGGATTGGAGCGACCGGATGGCAGCAAGGATGGCGACAAGGTAAGGGCGTTCCTGAGTCAGGCGAAGCTGGGGTTCACCCGGTGTTCGGCTCGTTGCTCACCCACCGTTTGCTGATTGCCGGGAGCCGCCCGGTATGAAGGAGCACGGGCGTCCCCGCGGGTGAGGGTGCAGCTTGAAAAAGGGCCTGAGCTATGCTAGCAAGGGGTTCTCTGAGGCTGACGCGAAAATGTGATTGCGCCCAAACACTTAAGCCATCGATTCTCTCATCGAAACCGGAAGAAAGGAACAGGCCGCCATGGCGGAAATCGCGCCTTTTCAAGGGTTGCGGTATAACCCCGAACGCATTCCCAATCTGAGCCAGGTTGTCATCCCGCCCTACGACGTGATTTCGCCTCGAGAGCAGGAAATTTTCTATGGATGCAATCCGTACAACATGATTCGCCTGGAGCTCGGCAAGGCTGCACCCGGGGACACCGAGACAGTCAGCCCCCATACGCGGGCGGCAGGTTACCTTCGCGAATGGCAGGGCTCCGGCGTGCTCATACGCGAGGACAGACCGGCCCTCTACTATTATGAGCTGGACTACTCGTTGGCGGGTGGGCTTAAGGTCACCCGCTGCGGGTTTCTGTGCCTCCTGCGGCTGGAAGGGTTTGAGTCGGGGGGGGTCCGGCCTCACGAAAGGACATTTCAGGCGGTGAAGGACGAGCGGCTGAGGTTGATGCTCACCTGCCACGCCAATCTGAGTCCCGTATTTGCCCTTTATTCCGATCCGGATGAGTTGGTGGATCACAGTCTGAAGGTGACGCGTGAGGCCGAGCCCATCATGGAATTTCGAGATCGGGAGGGGATGGATCACAGGATCTGGAGGGTGTCGGACCGACAAGCTTTCCAGACCGTTCGAACCTTGATGCGCGACAAGGCCATCTTCATCGCAGACGGACACCACCGCTACGAGACGGCGCTCAATTATCGGGCGCTTCAGCGGGAGCGTCATCCGGACGCCGGCGATGATGCACCCTTTGAATACATCATGGTCTATCTGTCCAACCTCAATCAGGGCGGCCTCACGATCCTGCCGACCCATCGGCTGCTCCGTCACCTGCCTTCGTGGTCCCCCGATGCTTTCCTCCAGTCGGCGAGTGCTTTTTTTGATGTCGAGGAATTCGACGCTTCAGAGGTCGGCCGAGCCCAGTGGGCCGGGGCACTTGATGCCGCCAGGCCCAGGAAGCAGACGGTCGTGGGTTTCAAGAGCCATGGCGGCAAATCCTGCTATCTTCTCAAGGGCAGGTCGGAGGCGGTTGTGAGGTTCCTGGAGGGATGCTCCATTCCTCCCGTGCTCCACGGCCTGGATGTGGTGGTGCTCGATCAGGTGCTCCTCAAGGAATTGCTCGCTCTGCCGGACAGCTTCCTGGCCGACTCGGATAACATCCACTTCAAGCACAATCTGGAAGAGGCTGTGAATGACGTGCGTTCAGGCCTTTACGACGCCGGCTTCTTCATCAATCCCACACGCATCGGGCAGGTCCAGGAAGTGGCCAGTGCCGGGCTGATCATGCCCCACAAGTCGACGTATTTTTATCCGAAGGTTGGAAGCGGCTTGGTTATCCATCCCATCCTGCCCCACGAACGGGTAGATGCAGTTGCTCACTCGTGATTCCCTTTTTTCGGGCAAGCTGCTGATTTACCAGGAGCGGAAGGGTTATCGATTCTCCATCGATGCCGTTCTGCTGGCCGGATTGGCGCGGGTGAGGCCCGGCGATCGAATCGTCGAGCTGGGGACCGGCTGCGGCGTGGTGCTCCTGATCCTCGCTTTCCGTGGGTTGGGTGAGTCGCTGCTGGGAATTGAAATCCAGCCCGAGCTCTTCTCGCTCGCGCAAAGGAACGCTCTGGAGAACGGTCTCGACGAACGAGCCCGGTTCCTGAACGCGGATTTTCGGGCTGTCTCCGAGCTGCTCCCGCCCCGCTGCTGCGACATGGTGGTCAGCAACCCTCCCTACAGGCGCCTCAGTACAGGGAGGGTGAATCCCGACAAACAGCGGGCGATCGCCAGGCATGAACTGGTCGCCACACTGACCGATGTGTTCAAGGCCGCGGACCATCTGCTGGGAGATGGTGGTCGATTGGGGCTGATCTATCCGGCGCCGCGCCTTGGAAGCCTTTTGGCTGCAGCGCACGAAGCGGGTTTCTGTCCCAAGGAGCTGACGGTGATCCACTCGGACCCCGCGAGCTCAGCAAGACTGGTCTATGTCCAATGCACCAAGCGAGGGGGTGAGGAGCTTCATATCTCCCCGCCCTTCTTTATCTACGAGGGGGCGGGAGAGTATTCGGCGGCCATGAAACGGCTTTACGGGCCTTGAGAATGGACGCATAAGGCCGCGGCAGTGTAACGAATCGCGGACCATGCGCCGGCTGTTAACTCAGAGGAGGATGAATACATGGATTTGGGACTGAAGGGAAGGGTGGCGTTGATTGCCGGTGGGAGCCAGGGGCTGGGCAAGGCTGTGGCCATGGAAATGGGAAGAGAGGGCTGCAGGATTGCCATTTGCGCCCTGGATGATCCTGAGCTGCCAAAGGCTGTCGAGGAGATCAAGGCTTCGACGGGAGCGGAGGTCATCGGGATTCCCGCTGACCTCACCGACGCGGCGCAGGCGAAGGATTTCGTTCGAAAGGGCATCGAGCACTTCGGTACCTTGGACATCCTGGTGAACAATGCGGGAGGGCCTCCCTCCAAAACATTTCTCGAAATCGATGACGATCTCTGGCTGTTTGGTGTGCGTCTGAATCTCATGAGCACCATCATCATGACGCGCGAAGCGGTCCCCAAGATGATCGAGAAACGTTGGGGGCGGATCGTCAACATGACGTCCATTTCAGTGAAACAGCCCATCGATGGCCTCATTCTCTCCAATACGGTGCGCTCGGGCGTCATTGGAATGGCCAAGACGCTATCCAACGAACTGGCTCCCTACAGCATCACGGTCAATAACGTCTGCCCCGGCTACACCATGACCGAGAGGGTGCGCTCCTTGGCCGTTGTGACCGCCGAGAAGGAGGGAACGACCCCGGAGGCCATCATCAAACGCTGGGAATCCTCCGTGCCCATGGGACGGCTTGGAACCCCCGAGGAATTTGCATCCCTGGTCACTTTCCTGGCCTCGGAGCGAGCCAGTTACATCACTGGAGCCTCCATTCAAATCGATGGAGGTTATTATAAGGGCATCATGTAGGGGCCTGCAAGGGCAGGGGGGAGAGACACCATGCCAGATCGAACTGCTTACATCCGCTCGGTGGGGCGTTACGTGCCGGAAAGACGCTTGACCAATCAGGATCTCGCGAAGATGGTGGATACCAACGACGAGTGGATTTTGACTCGCACCGGCATCCGCGAACGGCGTATCCTGGATCCTGGATTGGGTAATTCGTACATGGCCGTCAGAGCAGCCAGGGAGTGCCTGGAAAGAGCCGGGGTTGCCGCCGAGGAGGTGGATGCCATCATCGTCGGAACCGTCACTCCCGACATGTTTTTCCCGTCGACGGCGTGCCTGGTCCAGAAGGAGTTGGGCGCCACCCATGCCTGGGGGTTCGATCTATCGGCTGGATGCTCGGGTTTCGTCTTCTCGCTCTCTACCGGGGCTCAGATGATCGAGGCGGGCCGCTATCAGAAGGTGCTCGTCATCGGCAGCGATGTGATGAGCACCATCGTCGACTATCAGGACCGGAACACCTGTGTTCTGTTTGGAGACGGTGCGGGAGCCGTGCTGCTCGAACCCTGTCCGGATCCGCAATACGGTATTCTCGATTTCGTACAGCATGTCAACGGTGCGGGAGGCGATTTTCTACATATGAAGGCTGGCGGGAGCCTGCGGCCCGCAACGGTTGAGACCGTGCAGAACCGATGGCATTATGCGTACCAGGAGGGTCGTCAGGTTTTCAAGTTTGCCGTGACCGAGATGGCCAATGTGTCCGTGAAGATCATGGAAAGGAATGGCCTGAAAGGAGAGGACATCAGGCTCTTCATCCCCCATCAGGCCAACCTCCGGATCATCGAGGCCGCAGCCAACCGGATGGGAATCGATATGAGCCGTGTCGTCATCAACATCGACCGCTACGCCAACACGACGGCAGGAACCATTCCCCTGTGCCTCTACGAGGTCACCGTGGAGGAGCGGAAGCTCAAGGCGGGTGATTATGTGGTGATGGCTGCTTTCGGAGCGGGGTTCACCTGGGGAAGCATTCTGTTGCGATGGTGGGAGTGATGAGCAGTCGACGGGCACGACCATTCCCTACAAAACCGGCTCCTCAAGGCCGCGTCCAACGTTCCGGCTGAAGAGTCGGCCGAGTAAAGCTTCTAGACCGAAGTTCCTGGAGACTGGCTGTCTTCACTCATCCCATCAGGACGAGGGCCGTCCAGGGCATTCCTGATGGTCCTGGCCAGGTCGCGGACCAGGAAGGGCTTGGTCATGAGCTCGCGGACGCCCATGGCGCGCGTGCGCTGCGGCATGAGGTTCTCGCTGTAACCGGTGCAGAGGATGATGGGCAGGTTCGGGCGAATGCTCAAAAGCTCCCGGGCCAGTTCGAGCCCCGTCATCTGAGGCATGGTCAGGTCCGTGATCACCAGATCGAATCCGTCGGGCTCCTGCTTGAAGAGATCCAGAGCCTCCACGCTGCTGGTTTGCCCATGGACCTTGTAGCCCATTCCTTCGAGCATCATGGAGCCGAGCTCCACGAGGGTGTCCTCGTCGTCAACCAGAAGGATCCGCTCGGAGCCGCCAAGAGGCACATCTTCCGCGTCCCTCGCAGAGCTTGAGCAGGCTTCGATCATCGGTAGAAATACGTGGAAGCTGGTGCCTTTGCCGGGCTCACTTTCCACGGCAATGGCCCCATCATGGCTCTTGACGATGCCGTGCACCACGGCCAGTCCCAGCCCCGTACCGGTGCCCTTTTCCTTGGTCGTGAAGTACGGGTCGAAGATCCGGTCCAGAAGTGCCGGTGGGATGCCATGCCCCGTGTCCCTCACGGTCAGGCGCAGGTATGAGCCCGGGCTCAACTCACCGTTCATGCGAAAACCATGAGGTCCGACCCGGTTGGTGGAAAGCTCCACGTGGAGTGATCCGCCTTTTTCGTTCATGGCATAGGCGGCATTGGAGCAAAGATTCATGAGGAGCTGATGGATCTGCGTGGGATCGGCCATGACCAGGCCGTTGTGAGGGTCCCCTTTGAAGCGGATGTCGATGGTCGTGGGGAGCGAGGCCCTCAAGAGCGTGAGGACTTCCTGGATCACGGACCCAAGCTGCACGGGCTTCCGCTCCTGCTCGGACTGGCGGCTGAAGGCGAGGATCTGCTGAACGAGGTCCCTTGCTCGCTTGCCGGCCTTGACCACCTGCTCCAGATTGTTCTGAAGCCTGGCGTCCAGAGACTGCTTTCCCATGCTCAGTTCGGCATAGCCCAGGATTGCTGCGAGAATGTTGTTGAAATCATGGGCGATTCCCCCGGCGAGGGTTCCCAGGGCTTCCATCTTCTGGGCCTGCCGCAGTTGTTTTTCAAGGGTGACTTCCTGCGTCACGTCCCGTTTCACGGCCACAAAGTTGATGATCTTTCCGGATTCGTCGCGAACCGGTGAAATGGTGCCTTCCTCTTCAAAAAGCGTCCCGTCCTTCCGTCGATTGATGAGCCGGCCGGACCAGGTTTCCCCCCGCTCGAGGGTCTTCCTGATGTCGCCGTAAAACCGGGGGTCGTGTATGCCGCTCTTGAGAATCCTGGCGTTTCGGTTCAGCACCTCTTCCCTCTGGAATCCTGTGACTCGTTCGAAAGCGGGATTCACATAGCAGATGGTCCCCTGTGGATCAGTGATGATGATGGTTTCGGTAGCCTGGTCCACGACGGACGTCAGCCGGTTCCGCTCCTGATCGGCGCATCGCTGAGCCAGAGCACTGGCAATATTTTCAGCGATTCTCTCCACGAAATTCACCTGGTCGCCGGTGAAAAACCCGGGGCGCCTGTCGCACAGGTAGAGAGAGCCCAGGTTCTTCCGCCCAAACTTGAGGGACACCATCAACAGGGATTCATAGGAATCCAGGTCCGCGAAATGCGGGCACTCGGACCAGCATGGCTCGTCTTTGGGAATCTCGTTGAGCATGCTCGAGATGCCCGTGAGGCAAAGCGTCCCATTCACGGCGGAATTCGATGCGTTGGGCTGACCGTACCGGTGCAGCATCTCGTCACACAGGCAGTGAGCACCGTTTCCATTGTCACCATTGCCGTTGGGCGACTTCTGCCAACGGGAATGACAGGAATGATTCGACCTGAAGGCAGGGGGGTCGCTCAAATCCCGCCCTTGAAAAATGTTGCAGGCGTTCTCCCAGTTGACTCGTATTCGAACCGTGTCGCAGGCAATGGAGGCGGCGAGCTGCTGAATCAGGTTCTGAGCCAGTTCTTCCATGCTCATGTTGGAGTTCATGAGCCTGAGAATGTCGATGGTGGCCTCTCTCTCCAGTTCGATTCTTTTCTGCTCCGTGGCATCGATGATGATTCCACGAAGCCCCTCCGGCTTTGCATCCTTCACGATGGGGGAGGTATAGATGAGGATTGGGAATCGGCTGCCGTCCTTGCGCTGGCCCGTATACTCCGAGCTCGGGAGCTCTTCTCCCGCAAATCGGCGACGGATGTTCTCGCTGGCTTTCAGACGATCTTCGGGAGCGACAAACTGGAGGGCATGGAGACCGTCCTCGAGATCTTCCATGGAGTAACCGAAGGCGACGAATGCCGCGTGATTGGCGAAAGTGAGCACCCCTTTGGCGTTGATCTCGAAGACGGGCTGCGGCAGGAGGTCGGTCAAATCACGGTAGCGGCGCTCGCTCTCTCTGAGAGCGGCCTCGGTGCGCAACCGCTCGGCATTTTCCCGGGCCAATGCCCTGTTGCCCTGCTCGACGAGCGCCTTCGCTTTGGCATCCTCGTCCAGTCTCGCTTCGAGGATCTGATTTCGGGTGTTGACACGGATCATCCAGGACATTCCCGAAAAGAGGAGAATGGACAGTGCCGCAATGACCACGAGCAGCATGGCGGGTTCGGTCCGGCCCAGCACCTGCGCTTCCGGATGAACATTCACGACACTCAACGGACTTCCGGGGATCGACACCTTCAGCGCAATGTAACACTCTACCGAGCCTTCGGCGTTGGTGTGGGAGAAAGCATACGGCCGCGCCACAGGCAGGTCCTGGTGTGCCGGAAGGGGGGGAGGGGCCAATGAACGGCCATTTTGCGGCGTGTGCCAGATTTCTTTTCCCTGGTCGGTGATGATGTAGGAGATCTGTCCCGCGGAGGAAGCTGAATCCTTGAAGAGCCTCTCGCTCAAGGTTTCAATCGATACCGTGGCCAGGATGTGCCCACGGTAGGTCCGCTTGTGGTAGTGAGCCAATGCGATGAGCACCTCAGCAACCGCCTCGTTCAAATGCCGCACCAGGATTTGAGGGGTCGGGTCCGCCGGATTCAAGGACGCCATCACTTCTGGGATGGCCGAAGCGTCGGGAGCATCCACTGCTCTGGCCACGAGGGGATGCCCGTCCGGTTCCACGAAGATGATCTGGGAGTAGACATGATGAACGCCGAGAGTCTTTCGCTCCAGAATGCGCTCGAAGGATTCGCCGATGGCCAGGATTCCCTCATACAGCCCATACTCCATGGACATTCCGAGAGCCTGGTTCTCAAAGAAAGCCGAACGCTCGATGTTGTCCGAAAGATACCGGAGATCATCTTTCCGCTCTGAAAAGAAATAACCCAACGCTGCTGCACGCTTCTCAGCGTGATGCTGAATCATGTCGAGGGTGGACCTTCGAAGAAGCGAGAGGGACTGGTAGTTGGCGAGGAGCAGAATGGTCAGGCAACCCAGGAGCGCCGCGCTGATCACAATGATGGCAATGCTTCTTCTTCTGGTCATACCGCGGGGCGACGACATGCGAAATCACCGTGAGAAGAAAGAGATGATGCCCTGGGGAACCAGGGGAACTCTGGAAAATAGTGCAATACGCTCGGAAAGTGCTTGTGGGCCAGACGATACAGTGTGCCGTCTCTCCGACATTCCTGGAGGAATGCGTTGAACGCTTCCCGGAGCTGAGGTGAATTCCTGGAAAAAGCGCAGCTCATGACCAGAGGGGGAGAGACGGGTCCGATGACCTTCAGTCTGTGCGGCCATCTTTCGAGCGCGAGGAGTGCATCTGGAACGTCGATGAGCATGGCTTCCGCGTCGCCCATGAGCATGGCTCGAGCCATGTCCTGATGGCTGCCTGTGAAGTCTCTGGCTTTCACATCACAGCTTTGGAGCCCGTAGAGGGAGGGGTCCAGACAGCCGTAAACTTTCCTCAGAACGGTGCGCCCCCGAAGGAGTGACTTGACGGCGGTGATATCCTCCTGAATGTTCCCTGTCGGGGTGATGGGACGGATCGCAGAATCCTTCCTGGCCATGATCCAGATCTGGGTTGGGAACACCGGGTCGGAAAGCAGCACTCGGTCCTGATGCGAGGGAAGAACCGTCATGCCATGGGCCGCAACATCCCCCAGGATCGATACCGGAGCATCTGAGCTGGTCTCCCCTCCCTCGGAGTGGAGGATCGGCTCGCATCCCGTCAGATCAGGGATGAAGCGGTCCCAGGATGATTCCACGTACAGATAGGAGACTCCCAGGTGTTTGGAGAAGAGCTGCATGAGCTCGACGTCGAAACCATCGGCGTTTTCCGTCACGAAACGGGCGTGAACCGCACCCAGATGGCGAAGAGCCCCACTGGAGAGAACCTCGCGAAGATCTGCATAACCGGGTCGGGGCGCCACTGCCCAGAACAGGAACATGAAAAGCCATAATGGACGCTGCTGCCGCAACAAAGTGACCTCTTCAAACTCCTCAGATCCATGTCCAAATGCGCGCACGTCCTGCGCTTTCCGTCCGAGATCGCAGGCCTAACGACTTGCTCCAGGCTACCCATTTTGGTGGGTCCAGTTTTCGAGCCAAAAAGCTCGAACTCCTAAACGGCACGTGTGGCAGTAAGCATGAGGGAATTTTGGGGGGTGAGCGGCCTGCCGTCGCCGCGTCCTGCGGTGGAGGGCAAGGCTCTGTAATAGAGGAATGTGGCGCTGGTCCGAGCCAAGCCGTCGCCCCGGCCAAAGCCGGGGTCCAGAGAAGCCTGAATCACGCCCCTGGCGCGACGGGATTCAGGCCTACGCCGGCATGACGTTCAGAGAGCTCAGCTGAGAGCTGCGGGCTGGACTCAATCGTTCTGCGGCGGGGCAGGGTGTGTGGCATTGCAGAGAGCGGGTGGGCACGATTCGCTCGTGCCCACCCTAACACAGCCTGTGGGCCAGGCTCCAGTCTGCTAATCGTCACGCTGGCAAAGCTCCACCAGCACTCCGTAAGTGGATTTGGGGTGCAGGAAAGCGATCTGGGCTCCTCCGGCGCCCTTGCGGGGCTTTTCGTCGATGAGCTGAATTCCCTTTTCCTTGAGCTCGGCCAGGGCTTCCTCGATGTTCTCAACCCGGAAGGCGATGTGCTGGACGCCCTCTCCACGCTTCTCGAGATACTTGGCGATGGGGCCGTCGGGGGCTGTGGACTCGAGGAGCTCGACTTCTGTGTCGCCAACGGGAAAGAAAGCCGTGGTGACTTTTTGCTCCTGCACCGTTTCATTTCCGGCGTGGGGCAGACCGAGCAGATCATGATAGAGCTTCCTGGTTTCATCGATACTCTTCACTGCAATCCCGATATGATCGACCTTCAAGACTTTCATAAATCCTCCTTGGCTGACTTGGGCTGGATCAGGCATCCATCCAGAATCTCCCTCATGACACTGTACGGATCCCGCTTCCGGTCGGTGATTTGTTCGACCAGGCGCTCCATTTCTCCGGTTTCCTCCAACCGCTGCCTCACGAACCGAAACAGCTCGTTATGAATCATGCGCAGGGTTTCACGCCCCATGCGCTCCCGTCGACGCTGAAGGAATTCGCCGCTTTCTTCCAGATGTCGACGATGTCCCTCGATCTTCTCCCAGAGCTCTTCCATCCCTTCATTGTTCACGGCCACCGTTTTCACCACCGGGGCCAGCCAGGGGCGGCCCTTGATGTGGTGGTCCTGCTCGATGCGGGTGGCCACTTCCGCCCAGAGCTGATCTGCCCCCGGATGATCGGCCTTGTTGATGACAAATACGTCCGCAATCTCCATGATGCCGGACTTCATGCTCTGGATGGCGTCACCCAGCCCGGGGACAAGCACCACGCAGGTGGTGTCGGCGATGCTGATGATATCCACCTCGTCCTGACCGACTCCCACGGTTTCAATGATGATGATGTCCTTTCCGAGGGCATCGAGGACCTTCACGACCTCCCCGGTGGCCTTGGCCATTCCCCCGAGGAACCCGCGGGTCGCCATGCTCCGGATGAAGACACCGGGGTCCAGGCTGAGCTGGCTCATGCGCACCCTGTCTCCGAGGACGGCACCCCCCGTGAACGGGCTGGACGGGTCAACGGCGACGATTCCCACCGTGAGCCCGGACCTGCGGATGGTGTGGGTCAGCCGGTCGGTGAGGGTGCTCTTGCCGGCCCCCGGTGAACCCGTGATCCCGATGACATACGCTCGTCCCGAATGAGGAAACAGCGCCTCCATGCAGGGAAAGGCTTTGGGGTCTTCGTTCTCGAGCCAGGTGATCAAGCGAGCTGCTGCGCGGGGTGAGCCCTTCAGGACTTCCCCCGCCAAATCCGTTGCCATGTTTGCCAAATCCCTTCCCATGAGCGGCGGACCGGGCCGGTTGGCACGCTGCCGGCCTGCGTCCGCTCAATGGTCGGCTCAAAAATGGGAAAAATCCAAAACCGGAGGAGGAGACCGGCAGATGACTCGGGCTCCCCTTCCGGCGAACCTCTCCATCGTGAACGATCAGTTCCTGACATTGTCCTTGATGAAGGTCACGATATCATTGGTATCCGTGCCCGGTCCAAAGATGGCTTTGACCCCGGCATTTTTCAGGCCGTCGACATCTTCGCGGGGAATGATGCCGCCGCCAACCACCAGCACGTCATCGAGCCCCTTTTCCTTCAGGAGCTCGACCACTCTCGGGAAAAAATAGTTGTGCACTCCCGACAGGCTGCTCATGCCCACCACGTCCGCATCTTCCTGCAGCGCGGTTTCAACGATCATCTCGGGTGTCTGGCGCAAGCCGGTGTAAACCACTTCCATACCGGCTTCGGCGAAGATTCTCGCCAGAAGCTTGGCGCCCCGGTCGTGTCCGTCGAGGCCGGGTTTTGCAACAATGATCTTGATCTTGCGTTCTTGTGCCATGGATATGCCTCCGAAATTGAACCGCTCTTAAGCTTCTTCAATGTCCCAGAGCTGGAGAAGAATTAAACGAATTCCTTGGGACGGTACTCCCCGTAGATGCTGCGCCAGACATCGCAAATCTCTCCCACCGTCGCCTTGGCCTTGACGGCTTCGATCACTGCGGGCATCACGTTCTGATCGGACTGGGAGACCTCCCGAAGGTGATCCAGGGCGGCCTTCCATTTGCCCGCATCGCGCCCGGCGCGCATCTTCTTGAGCTTGGCTTCTTCGACCTCGCCCACGCTCATGTCGACCTTGAGCAGATTGGTGGGAGGGGGCTCTTCCATGGTGTATTTGTTGATTCCAACGTAAACCCGCTCCGTGGACTCTATCTCCCGCTGGAAGCGGTAGGCGCTGTTCTGGATTTCCCTCTGAACGAAGCCCTGTTCAATGGCGGTCAATGTGCCGCCCATGGCGTCGATCTTCTTGATGTAGTCATCGATCTCCGCTTCGATCTTGTCGGTCATGGCCTCGACGAAATAACTGCCCGCCAGCGGGTCGATGGTGTCGGCAGCCCCACTCTCCTCGGCCACGATCTGCTGGGTGCGGAGCGCCACGGTCACAGCATCCTGAGTGGGCAGGCAGAGTGCTTCGTCATACGAGTTGGTGTGCAGCGACTGGCATCCACCAAGGGCTGCGGCATAGGCCTGCAGGGCAACTCGCACGACGTTGTTGAGGGGCTGCTGTGCCGTGAGCGTGACACCGCCCGTCTGGACATGGTAGCGCATCATCATGGACCTTGGATCCTTGGCGCCGAACCGCTCTTTCATGACCCGCGCCCAGTAGCGGCGCCCGGCCCTGAACTTGGCCACCTCTTCCAGAACATTGGTGAAAGAGTTGAAGAAGAAGCTCAGCCGGGGAGCGAAGGAATCCACCGCCATGCCCCGCTCGACGCATGCCTGGACGTAAGCGATCCCGTCGGCGAGGGTGAAGGCCATCTCCTGCCCGGCCGTGGAGCCCGCCTCACGGATGTGATACCCGCTGATGCTGATGGAGTTCCACTTGGGGACATTCTTGAAGCAGTAGTCGATGAGGTCCACCGTCAGTCGCATGCTCGGCTTGGGAGGGTAAATGTACTGACCGCGCACGGTGATCTCTTTCAAAATGTCATTCTGCACCGTTCCGCCCACCTTGTCGAAGGGGACGCCCTGCTCCTCGGCGATGGCCAGGTACATGGCCAGAAGCACCGTGGCAGGCGCATTGATGGTCATCGAGGTGGTCACCTTGTCCAGAGGGATGGAGTCGAAAAGCACGCGCATATCCTCGATGGAGTCGATGGCGACACCGACCTTGCCGACTTCGCCCATGGAGAGCGGATGGTCGCTGTCATACCCCGCCTGGGTGGGAAGGTCGAAGGCGACGCTGAGTCCCGTCTGACCCTGCTGAAGCAGGTAGCGATAACGCTCGTTGCTCTCCGCGGCGCTGCCAAATCCGGCATATTGTCGCATGGTCCAGAAGCGACCCCGGTACATGGTGGGCTGCACGCCACGAGTGAAAGGATACTCCCCCGGGAACCCCAGGTCGTTCCCGTAGTCGAGGTTCGCAACATCCCATGGAGTGTAAAGCCTTTCCACCGGGATGTTGGAAATGCTGGTGAAGGTTTTCCTGCGCTCGGGAGCCTTGGAAAGGGTTTTCTGAACGCTTCCCTGATCCCATTTTTCCTTTCCTGCTTTCACTTTTTCCAACGACTTCTCTTCTGACATGCTGGTCCTCCTCAACGCGTTTTCCTTCCGGTACCGGACGGGGACGACCCGCTGATACCCTGTTTGAAGATGCACCCCCCGAATCGGTTGACAGAAAGGATTCCGATGACTCATATACTCAATAGAGCAGTGGTGAGGGCTGAACATGGGCCATTCATCGATGGGAGAAACGGCCAGGGGCAACGAACATGAGAACGCAACCTTGCCTCATCCGCCACATGAGGTTAAAGATGAGATCTTAGTTCGTGCCATTTTTCACTGAAGTCTATAGCAGTGCGCTCAACAAGAATCAACAGACCTTTTCCGTTGACCATGAGAGCAGATGCTGCCGGGATGCGTGAGGGCTCCAGTGAATGCTCGACCTGTATTTTCACCCCTGATGAAGGATGTTCACCGCAGCACTTATACGAGAAGGCGCGTAGATCGAATATCCGACGGGTTCTGATTTTCTTGTCAGGAAAAACAGGGGTCCATGTAAGGATTTTTCTTACATAACCGGTCCAGCCTTGAGATCGGGCGGGTGCCTCGCCTCGGAGACGCGCCCAGCTATACAAGGAGAGAGCCACGCTGACACTCCAGGAGATGGTGGACAAGGTCAAAAGTGAAATGGATCCCTCGAAGGTGGGGATGATCATCTGTCACAACGGTGTGGTGCGCGGCACAAGTCGCCAGGGTGCCCCGGCTGAATTCCTGGATATCGACGTCAATCAAGAGTCCTGGAACGGCGTTCTGGCTGAAATGCGCTCAAAGCCCGGGATCTCTGCCGTCGAGGCACACCTCTTCACGGGCCGCCGCCATGTGGGTGAGGATGTGATGCTTGTGGTCGTTGCGGGGGATATTCGTGAGAACGTTTTCCCGGTCTTGGAAATGACGGTCAACCGGCTCAAGAAAGACGCTGTGAAAAAGCGGGAAAAGCTGAAGGAATCTGAATGATTCTGTGGTCGTATCGAATTTGCCTGCTCATTGAGGTTGATCTGTCTTTCGCTGCGACACAATCGGCTTGACAGTGTCTGAAACCTCATTTTATATGGATTTCCGCTGATCGGACATCATTCGTTATCCGTTTTTTTGGCATTCATCCTGGATGAGAGGAAACCCGTTATGAGTCTGAGCTTTGCCAAAACGATCGAGAGCCCATGCCGCTGCTGTGAGAATGTGCATCTCAACAAGGAGGAGTGCAGCAAGGAATGTGAGCGATTGAGGGCCTTTCAGGATGCGATCCTGAATTATGACGAGCGAACGATCAAGGATTTTGGCTCCAAGATGAATTATTCAAGGTATTGAGCTCAACCGTTCTCGAGCTGATGCCCATCAAGAACTTTCATCTCACCCTTCTTGCGGGATTGAGCCAGGCTCCCGCCAAGGAACAATCGCACGCCGCATTCCTCGATACTCATTGAATCAGAAATGAAAAAGGCGACCTCATGAGGCCGCCTTTTTTGATGAATGTCTGCGCAACTGTGCTTCAGCCGATGACGGCGAGGACGTCTCCCTTCTGCACCGTGTCACCGTCTTTGAAATGGATCTTGTTGACGGTTCCGGCTGTGGGGCTCGTGATGGAATTCTCCATCTTCATGGCTTCCAGGATCAACACGACGTCCCCCTCTTTCACGGAGGCCCCTTCGCTGACCTCATAGCGGATGATCATGCCCGGCATGGGCGCCTCAATGGCAGTGCCTCCTGCGGACGGGGCAGCAGCGGGTTTGGCTGGGGGAGCCGGTTGCGCCGCCGCTGAGGGCGTCGGAGCTGCAGCAGGCCTGGGAGGTGGAGGCGGCACGGCTACAGCAGCCGGTGCCGCAGTGAGGGCTGCGTGGGGCGCCGCTGCCGTTTGAGGCGCCTGAACAATGGAGGTCACCATGGGAGCGCCCCCCACCTGCTCGACGTCCACTTCGAAGAACTCGCCGTCCACGAACACGTTGAACGTCCGGGAGCCGGGGCCTTTCGCGGGAGCTTCCTTCACACATTTCTCCACGAGGAGTCCGGCCTTGGCCTTCTTCACGACTTCCTCCTCGACTTTCACTTCCTCGATGGTCCTGGGCTTGACTTCCCTGGGTACCTCTTCGTGACCGTATTTCCAGCGCAGAAAGCGTTTGCCGGTCGTGGGGTAGAGGGCGTACACGAGCACATCGTCGATGTCCTTGGCGAGTCCCTGCACGTCGCTTTCCGCTTTGGCCAGTTCGGGCTCCAGGACGTCGGCCGGGCGTGTCGTGATGGGCTGCTCGCCTCTCGGATAGCCCTTCAGCGCCTTTTTCTGCACCTCAGGGTCTATGGGAATGGCTGTCTTGCCGTACAGGCCGTAGCAGAGATCCTTGACCTGCGCGGTGATCATCTTGTAGCGCTCCTGCGGCGAGTCGAACAAGACGTTGTTCACGGTCTGAATGCCAACGATCTGGCTGGTGGGCGTGACCAGGGGAACCTGCCCGAGCTCGCGTCGGACGATGGGAAGCTGCCGGAAAACCTCGTCGATCTTGTCGAGGGCGTCCATTTCGCGAAGCTGATTGACCAGGTTCGAGAGCATTCCTCCTGGAGTCTGGTGCAGCAGGACGTTGATGTCGATGATGGACATGCGGTCGTCGAGGAGGTGCCTGTACTTGGGCGAAATCTTCTCCATATATTCGCTGCACCGGGCGAGCAGCTTCAAATCGAAGCCGGTGTCGCGGTTGGTGTGACGCAAGGCGGCCACCAGCGGCTCGACGGCCGGGTGCGACGTGCGATAGGCCCACGGGGAGAGGCAGGTATCCACGATGTCCACCCCGGCCTCGATGGCCTTGAGGAGGGACATGTCCGCCATTCCGGAGGTGAAATGGCTGTGCAGATGGATGGGAGCCTTCACGGTCTCTTTGAGGGCCTTGATCAGCACATACGCATCATAGGGAGCGATGAGTCCCGCCATGTCCTTGATGCAGATGGTGTCCGCCCCCATGTTCTCGAGGTCTTTGGCCTTCTGAAGATAATAATCCAGGTTGTAGACGGCTCCGCCCATACGGCTTTCCGTCAGGGAGTAACAGATGGAGCCCTGGAAGTGCTTGCCTCGCTCCTTGATGATCTTAACGGCGGTTTCGAAGTTGCGGAAGTCGTTCAACGCATCGAAAACACGGAAAATATCCATGCCGTTTTCACAGGCGCGGTCCACGAAGGCTTCCGCCACATCGTCGGGGTAGTTGCGGTACCCCACGAGGTTCTGTCCGCGGAGGAGCATCGAGAAAGGGGTCTTCTTGATGTATTTTTTGAGTGTGCGGATCCGCTCCCAGGGGTCCTCGCCGAGAAAGCGATGCATCGTATCGAAGGTCGCCCCTCCCCAGACCTCCATGGAATAATATCCCACCTGATCCATCTCTTCGGCGATGGGAATGAAATCCTCGGTCCGGCCGCGCGTGGCGAAAAGCGATTGATGGCCATCGCGAAAAGTCAAATCCTGGATCTTCACCGGATTGTCCGAAGCGATCGGTGCATCGTCAAGAAGTCCGGCGACCAGTTCGCCGTGCTGCCTCTTTTCCATCCTCATTCTCCTTTTGAAATCTTCAAGTGACCGGGCACCGGACCACGGTGTCGAGTGATTCCAAATCTGATGTCGAACGGAGCCGTCAGCGCACAAGCCGCATCTGCCAGAGCCGCCTCATATCCATGGCGGATTGGCGCCCGCTGAGTGCCCACGGGCTGATTGCCGGCCGAGGTGCTTCAAGAGCTTTCGGGGCTTCCTCAACGACCAAGGCCGGTTGCTCCGCCAACATGTAGAGCTGCACGGCGGTCGTGATGGCTGCCACGACCTTCTTCTTCATTTCCATATCGGGAGATCCCTTTTGCGGACGGTGCAATCGACGGAGGCATTGCCATCAGGCGGCGCGGCGGGTCTTCTTCTTGAGGTTGCTGATGCGGCGCCGAAGGGCGTCCGCAAGCTTGCCGTTCTCCGACTCCTTCGCCTGGTCGCGCTTCTCTTTGAGCTCCTGGATCTTGACCTTGAGGGCCCGAACATCGACGGTCGCCTTGCGCGTCTTCTCGACCACGATCCCCTTGGCCTTCCGGATGGCTTCGATGAGCTCATTCTTGTTCATGGCGTGGACACCGGTAATGCCCTCCAAAGTCAAGGCCATTTCTCGAAGCTCCTTGGCGGTCATGGCCTCGAGGGATTTCTCCTTCTTCTCTTTGTCTTCCTTCTTACCCATTTTTCGGCTCCTTCTTCTGGCTCTCTTCAAATTGTTCGGCGATCTTGATGAATGGTCTAAACAGGTCGATGGGGATCGGGAAGAGGGTGGTCGAGTTGTTCTCGGTCGCAATCTCCCTCAAGGTCTGCAAATAACGCAGTTGCATGGCGGCGGGCTGATGCTGGAGGATCTCGGCCGCTTCGGCGAGTCGAGCCGAGGCCTGGAATTCACCCTCAGCGGCGATCACTTTGGCGCGGCGCTCGCGTTCGGCTTCGGCCTGCTTGGCCATGGCCCGCTGCATTTCGATGGGCAAATCAATCTGTTTGAGCTCCACGACCGTGACCTTGATGCCCCAGGGCTCGGTATGGCGGTCGAGGATTTCCTGGATGTGAGCGTTGATCTTGTCACGCTCGGCGAGCAGGTCGTCCATCTCCGCCTGCCCGCAGACGCTTCGCAAGGTCGTCTGCGAAAGCTGACTCGTGGCGTACAGATAGTTCTCGACAGAGATAATGGCCTTGACCGGGTCCGTCACGCGAAAGTAAATGACGGCGCTCACCTTGACCGACACGTTGTCGCGGGTGATGACGTCCTGGGACGGCACATCCTGCGCCACCAGCCTGAGGCTCACCTTCTGCATCCGATCGATGAGCGGAATCAGGATGATCAAACCCGGGCCCTTGGCCTTGATGACCCTTCCCAGGCGGAAGATCACGCCTCTTTCGTACTCGTTGAGGACCTTGATGGCATTGGCAAGGAAGAGAAGCACGAATATGATGATGAGCGGAAGTGCGTAGAACCCTGTCATTTTTCCCTCCTCAACCCTGATCTGGATTAGAATCAACCCTATGGTGAATCGAAATTATCTAGCATCGATCTTCTTCACTTTCAACTTCAAACTGTCCACAGCGAGGATCTCCACCTTCTGGCCGGCGGCAATGGCTTCATCCGCCACGGCATTCCAGAGCTCCCCGCTCACGAAGACCTTTCCCTCGGGCGCCAGATCCTGGGTGACCTCTCCCACCATTCCGATCAGCATTTCTGTCCCCGCCTGATGTTTGCTCCGTTGAGCGCGCACCGCCAGCGATGTCAATGCAGCAAAGAATCCGGAAACGGCAAGAACGGTCGGGATGAGCAATGAATAGGCGATACGGGTTGAATGGCCCGGCACACGAAAGAGCATCAGGGAGCCCAGAAAGAGTGAGACCGCTCCGGCGATGCTCAACATGCCGTAGGAGACCACCTTGATCTCCAGGATGAAAAAGATGATGGCCAGCAGAATGAGCAGTATTCCCGCGAAATTGACAGGAAGGGTCTGCAGTGCGTAAAGCGCCATGATGAGGGATATTCCGCCGATGACCCCCGGCAGAATGGCGCCGGGCTGGGACAGCTCGAAATAGAGACCGGCCAGTCCGATCATGAGCAGAATGTAGGCGATATTGGGATTGCTGATGGCTCTCAGAATCCGGTACTGCCATCCCACCTCGATGGTGCGCTGCTCAACGCCCCTGGTCTTGAGAGTCCTGCTGTATCCGGCCCGTTGAATCTCCCAGCCGTCCAACCGCTCCATCAGCGCGGGCAGGTCTTCTGCCACCAGGTCGATGACATTCTGCTCGAAGGCCTCTTCGGCGGTGATGGAAACGCTTTTCCGCACGGCGTCCGCGACCCATTCCACATTTCGCCCCCGCTGGCTGGCCAGGCTCTTGGCGAAAGCCACCATGTCGTTGACAACCTTCTCGTTCATGGTTTCCGACATGTCCTGCCCACCCGTGGCCACGGGATGGGCGGCGCCGATGTTCGTCCCGGGCGCCATGACCGCGATGTCCGCAGCAATCGTCACGAACACCCCTGCCGATGCCGCCTGGGCCCCCCGGGGGAAGACGTAGACCACGATGGGAACCGAGGCGTTCAAAATGGCCTGGACGATCCCCCTCATGGAGGTCACCAGCCCCCCCGGGGTGTCGAGCAGAATCACCAGAAATTCGGCGCCCTCCTCACTCGATTGCTCAATGGAGTGCTTGATGAAATCCTCGACGCCCGGGTTGATGCTGTCCTGAACGTGCACCAGATTGATGTGGCTGGCGGCACTGTCCATGGGTTGGAGCAAAACTGGAGCGACAAAGAGAAAGGACAACAGCAGGATGTGGATGGGGGATCTCATGTCTCAACCTTCATGGTTTGCGTGCAGTGAGAATACGCCGCACCTGGATCAGATCCTGCCAGGTTGCCGACTTCTGGGCGGGATTGCGGAGCAGGTAGGCAGGATGATACGTGCATATCAGCGGAATTCCGCGCCATTTCATGAGCTTGCCACGCACTCCCCCGATGGAGGGCAATCTCCCCAGGAGGGCCTGAGCCGCACTGAGTCCGAGGGCACAGATCACCCTGGGATGCATGGCTTCCAGCTGGCGGAATAAGAAAGGGGAGCAAACCTCGATTTCGTCGGCATTGGGGGTCCGGTTGTCGGGCGGGCGGCACTTGACCACGTTGCAGATGTAGACCTCTTCCCTCTTGAGCTGAATGGCCTGAATCATCTTGTCGAGGAGCTTTCCCGCCCTCCCCACGAAGGGCCGGCCCAGGCGATCCTCGTCAAACCCCGGGCCTTCGCCCACGAAGACCAGCTCGGCTTGAGGTGAACCCTCGCCGAACACCAGATTGCTCCGGCCCGCATGGAGACGGCAGCGGCGGCAGTCTCCAAGGTCCTCGCGAATGGCAGCCAGGTCTCTCGCTGGATCCGACGAAAGAGACTCCAGCACCTCCCGTGCGGGCCGGTCTGTCATCGCGGGCGGCGGCTCCTGCCGGTGGAAATCCCGGATCCCGCTCCCCTGAATACCGGTCAGGAGCCACCGGAGCTGTCGCAGAGCAGCCTTCAATGAAACGCTGTTCTCCATCGGGGAACGGGACAATTTCGTGGCCTCAGTCCAGGACCATCTTACCAGAAGAAGATATCCATCCCGAATTCGTCATGCCGGCAATCCTCACCATGGAAACGATTTACCATTCATGGGGGTGGTCGCCGGAGGCGGATTGATCGCCATTCCTGCACTCCCCTGGCGGAAAACCAGAGGCTTTCAGATATCCCTGGATCCCCCCCCCAAAAAAGCATACGGGGGTGTGACGTACGAGGGATATGAACACCATATTCTGCAGGGCTAAAATCAAAAAGCTCCCTGCTCGTGAGCGGGGCCAGTTCTCCGTGCAACCCCCGGGCACTCCGAACAGCGTCAAACCAGAAGCGACTCCACGCGATCCAGGATTCTGGCGGCAACCTCATCCTTGGAGAGGGTGGGGAGCTCCTCGACGGTCCCGCTCCGATCGATGATCTTGACCCGATTGGTGTCCGTTCCAAACCCGGACCCGGATTCCGTCAGATTGTTGGCCACGATGAAATCCAGGTTCTTATGAGTGAGCTTCTCCCGGGCATTTTCGAGCAGGTGCTCCGTCTCCGCAGCAAACCCGACCAGGACCTGTCGAGAGCCGGGAGGGCGGGAGCGGCCCAGTGACGCCAGTATGTCCGGGTTCTTGATGAGGTGCAGCGTCAACTCGTCTGCTCCCTTTTTGATCTTCTGCGCGGCCACCCGGGCGGGGCGATAGTCCCCCACGGCTGCCGTCATGATGATGCCATCCATGGCCGAAGCGCGGTCCAGAACCTCTCTTTCCATTTCCTGAGCAGACTTGACTCGAATGGTTCGGACCAACGGAGGATCCGGAAGGGCCGACGGGCCGGAAACGAGGATCACTTCAGCGGACCGGTATGCGGCCATCCTGGCCACGGCGTAGCCCATTTTGCCGCTGGAGGGATTGGTGATGAAGCGCACGGGATCGAGTGGCTCCCAGGTGGGGCCGGCGCTCACCAGGATGCGCCGGCCCTTGAGCGTCGGGGGCGTCAGGAGTCGACAGGCTGCATCCAGGATCATCGGGGCGTCCGGAAGCCGACCGGCCCCTTCCTCGTGGCACGCCAGAAAACCGGCGTCCGGCTCCAGCACATGATAGCCGTTCTGACGCAGAGTCTCCAGGTTCCGCCGTGTAGCCGGGTGCTCGTACATCTTGGCGTTCATGGCCGGACAGAAGAGCACCGGGGCCGTCGTCGCCAGGAGAACGGTGGAGAGATAGTCGTCTGCGATGCCTGCGGCAGCTTTGGCCAGCACATTGGCGGTGGCGGGAGCAATCACCACCAGGTGCGCGGCGCGGGCGATCTGGATGTGCCCGATCTGGGACTCGAACTCGAGGTCGAAAAGGTCTGCTGCGACCGGCTGTTCCGAAAGCACCTGGAGTGTCAGCGGGGTGATGAACCGCTGGGCGTTGGCGGTCATGACGACCTGAACCCCGGCTCCGGCCTTCACGAAAGCCCGGACCAGCTCGGCCGCCTTATAGGCTGCTATGCCGCCGCACACCCCCAGGAGAATCGATTTGCCCTTGAACAGCTCCATCCATTTGACCTGTCAAACCGCTCCGCTCACGGGGGCCACATAAACCTCGACATAGGTGCGGAACAGTTTTTCATAGATGTTGATGACACTGATCTTGTCCGGCTTCTCAAAAATCAGGACCGTTTTCTTCGCATTGAACCCGCCCTTGGGCTTCCAGTTCTCGCGGGGCATGGCGATCCGGTAGAAATCGATGATCGACTGGACGTCCACGCGCAATCCACGCAAGGTCATGAGGCCCACCGTCAGGTTGCCGGACTGGAAGACGAAGGAATCCTCGTCGATTCGGCTCAATTCCTGCGGCACGGGAACGTCCTGGAAATCCAGCACCATGGGGCGGCTTCCCAGGGCCATGGAAGGTGGCGGAGGTGTCAGGGGCGGCGGCGAAGAAGAATCGGGAGGCAGATCGGAAGACTGGCCGATGGGATTGGGGGGAGGCGCACTCCCCTTACTGGCACCGCCGCATCCGAAAAGAAGCAGCAGCCCGATAAGACACAAAAAACACGGTCCGGTCCATCCGCTCGACCTCAAACCTAACAGATTTCTCATTCCCATCCCTCCCTTGGCTTTCCAGCACTTTCGTGATCTCAGAAAAATGGATTGGTCAGCTTCTCGCGCTCCACGGTTGTCTCAGGCCCGTGACCGGGGTAGACCACCGTCTCTCCCGGAAGCGGAAAGACCTTCTCCCTCACCGATTGGATGAGCTGCTCGTGGGACCCTCCGGGAAAATCCGTCCGACCGATGGAGCCGGCGAACAATGTATCCCCCACGAATATCATCTTTTTCGCGGGCATGTAGAAGGAAACGTGTCCCGGTGTGTGGCCCGGCGTCTCGATCACCTGGAACAGGAGGGAGCCCACCTGAATCTGGTCGCCCTCGACAACATGGCGGTCGATCGTGAAGGCAGCCGTGTCCACGGAATTCTTCAAAACCGCAGCCATTCCCACCATCTTGTCGGAGAGGAGCGCTTCGTCCCTGGGGTGCATGACGATCTCTCCTCCAGCCAGTTGCTTCAGGAGCCAGGCTTCCATGACGTGGTCGAAGTGGGCATGCGTGCTCAGGATGCTGATCAATTGAAGATTGCTCTCCCTCAAGCGCTGAACGATCTTCTTGCTGTCTCCGCCGGGATCGATCACCACCGCTTTGCCTGACTCCTCGTCTCCCACGAGGTAGCAGTTGGTTTGCAGCATCCCCACCACAAAAGAATCAAAAATCATGAGCTCTCCCTCTGCTTCCCTAAACCTCATCCCTGGGCTCTGCCGCCGACCAGGGATCGATAATATACATCCCAACGCACCAGGAGCGCAGCCTCATTTCTCAAAGAGGAAGAGCTCCTCAATGGGGCGTCGGTGGGAGCTCTGGTTGCGGTGCGCCGGATGCCCCACGGCCACCACGGCCATGAGCTCAAGCCGGTCGGGCAGCTCCAGGATGCGTCGGATTTCATCCTTGTTTTTCAGGATCTCGCCGATCCACACCGCCCCCAGGTCACGCGCATGCACGGCAAGCAGGAAATTCTGGATGGATGCGCCAACAGCCTGACAGTCCTTAACGTAATCATAGGAGCTGTCCTTATCGAGAAAGAAAGTGACCAGAACCGAGGCCGATTTGAGCACGTTGGTGTAGCGGGTCAATCCCCCCAGTTTGGCTTTCAGGTCGGCATCCCGGATGAGGCCGAAACGCCATGGCTGGTTGTTGAGTCCCGAAGGCGCCCAGGACGCCGCTTTGAGAGCCTCCATGACCAGGGCTTTGTCGACTGATGCTTCGGTGAAATGACGGACGCTCCGACGGTCGAATATGGCGTTCAGAACAGGGGATTCGATGACAGCTTCGGACATGCTTCCTCCTTGTAACGTCCGGTTCGATGCCAGTTATGGCTTGAATCCTGGAGCACTTCTAAACAAATTCCTCATGCATCTCCGGGCCACCCTAGACGAGGAGAAGGCCCACTGCCGGGCTGGGTTTCAACTTGAGACTTGAACCCGAGACTTTTCGTAGCAGAGTGGAAAGCAGTATAGTGGCTCAGCGCCCGATCGGTCAAGCGACCACCAGCTAGTGGATGGGGAATAGGGAAGGGCAGGGCGTTCAAGGGTGCCCATCGAGTATTCTCATCGAGGGCATCTCGACATCAGGCCGCGAGCAAGGGTCACGATAAAGTCCTGGACGTTGGTCAGGATGGATCTAGCCGTCAGGGAGCCCCGGTCTGCAAGCTTTTTCGTCGCGAACTCCGACATGTCGACACTGTAGAAGTAGATCGGCCGGACCCGGCCCTCCTGCGTCACCCGATACGCGGGAATGAGATTGCCGACTGCAATGGCGTGGAGCTGGGTGGCCATGGCGATGACGGTGGTGGCCCGAGACGCCAGCCGGCGCATCCTGTCCTGGGCTTCGTAGACGTCCGCCACAACGCCGGGAAGGGGCCCGTCGTCGCGAATGGAGCCTGCCAGAACGTAGGGAACCTGCCCCCGTATGAGCGATGCCATGATTCCGCCCTGAATGGCTCCTGACTCAACGGCCTGCCGGATGGAGCCCGCCCTGCGGATGCGGTTGATGGTGTCCAGGTGGTTGTAGTGGCCCAGGGGCTTGTGGCGCTTCGAGTAGATCTCCTGGCCGAGGGCGGTCCCGAGCATGTCCGCTTCCAGGTCATGCACCGCCAGGGCGTTGCCCGCCATCACGGCATGCACGAATCCCCCCTGGACGATCTGCACGAAGGCGTCCCGAGCGTCGCGATCGAAGGTCACCGCAGGCCCCAGCACCCAAAGAATGCATCCCTCCCTTCGCTCATGTTCGAGCAATTCGTACAGCTCGTCATAATCGAAAGAAAAGGAGGTCTCCCTGGAGATCTGCGTTCGAAAGGCAAAGGCCTCTCCAGCCTCCCTGGAGGAGCGGAAAGGGTCGGAATGCACGAAGATGCCATCCTCACCCTGCTCCCCACGCCCGCAGGCAACAGCGTCTCCCACCTTCAGGTGCCTGAATTCCTTCACGCTGAGAGCCCCGTCTTCGCCGAGCACGACCACGCAGTCCATGCGCGATGCGTCGAGAAGCATCCAACGACCGCCCGCAACGCGGATGTACTCCGGGAAAATGGTGGTGCCGTGGTAGCACTCCGGAGCGACTCCGGGTTCGACCACGGGCTCAAATCGTGCGACCGGAGCATCAGCGAGAGGAGGCACATCGAAGTCAGGCGCCACGTAATCCGGCAGGCTGAAAGCCATCACTCCAACTCCTTAACCAAGCTCCAATGAGTTTCAAGCTGCTGGTCTCAAGTTACAGGTTAGAGAAAGGTCTGAGTGCTTGGGCCGGTTCATGATTATCGACTGTTGCCAAACGGTCACGAGGGACGACCTGGGTGGTGATGCGGCGTGAGAGGGCACGGTGAAAGACTCGGGTCAAGCTTCGATCAAAGCCTCTCCGTAAGGTCAGGGACCTTTGACTTCGCTCCGGGCGTGCCTGTAAACCTGCACGAAATAATCGCGTGCAGACCAGAAACCCAGGATAACCGAAACCCAGAGGAAGACCGTCCCGAGCCCGTCCAGAAAGGTCTGAATGGGGGGGATGGTCAAGAGCAAGAACAGAATACCGCAAATCTGGGAAATCATTTTATTCTTGCCCATGCGGCTGGCGTCGAGGATCAACCCGTGGGTTGCAGCGATGGAGCGCAGGCCGGTGATGGTCATCTCCCGCCCAAGGATGAAGAAGACGAGCCAGGCCTCCACCTTGCCGATGGGGATCATCATGATCAGAGCGGCGGAGTTGAGCAGTTTGTCGGCCAGAGGGTCGAGCAGCTTGCCGAGGGCTGTCACCATGTTGTTGCGGCGAGCCAGAATGCCGTCAAAATAGTCGGTGAGGGAGGCCAGACCGTATACCAGGAAGGCCAGATTGGTCGATTCCCCGATGCCGGTTCCGACGAGGATGACGATCAAAACGGGGATGGCCGCCAATCTGAGATAAGTCAGAAGGTTGGGAAGACCTGTCAGATGCTGGCGTGCTAGATGACTTCGCACTTCACTCATGGCTTCCATGGGGCGTCGATGGTCGTCGGGACTGGAGCTGGAATTCTCCCGGTTGAATGGTTTTCTAGAGCTGCACTGAATGCGTTCCACCGATCCATCTGCGGTCTGGAGCGCCATCAGCGGCTGTATCTCTGATAGAATTCAAGAACTCTTTGGACGTAGACCTGCGTTTCGTCGTACGGCGGAATGCCGCCGTGTTTGGCCACCGCCTCGGGTCCCGCATTGTATGCTGCCAGAGCGAGCTGAAGGTCGTTGTTGAACCGGTTCAGCATCAGGCGCAGGTAGCGGGAGCCACCGTCGATGTTCTCCAGCGGATCGAAGGGGTTCAAAACGCCCAGGTCGCGGGATGTGCCCGGCATGAGCTGCATCAGTCCCATGGCCCCCTTCGGGGAGACGGCGCTGGCGTTGAATCCTGATTCGGCTCGAATCACCGCCTTGACCAGGTTCGAGTCAAGTCCGTGACGCAGACATGTCAGCCGAATGTGCGGCTCGAACTGGTTCTGATTGGTACATGAGTCGAGAGAGGGGATGAACCTTGCCGGCGACACGCGCAACGAACCCGGCTTCGCAACGATGAGCTTACGCACCGGGACGATCTTCTTGGCATCCGACTGCACGGGTATGTTCGTAAAGTGGATGACGCCGTCACGGTCTTCATACTTGTAGATCTCTCCGCGTGACTGTGGCGGCAGCACAAGGCAAAAGCAAAAAACGATCAATGCACCCGTTGTCACCCTATTGATCAAGTCAGCCGTCTCGATCATAGCTTAGCCTCATCCTTAGGAGTGGCGCGCGTTGCATTCCGGCGGCTCCGGACACGCCCCTGATCGCTCAAACCATCAGGTCCGATCCAATCTCCACAGACTCCACCCGACCGAGTCCGGACGTGAGCATGGAACCGCCCCACCTGTTCCTACTTCAGCGTCTTTTCAACCTTCTGCCAGTCGTCCAGGAAGCTGCGAATGCCTGCATCCGTCAGAGGGTGCCTGGCGAGCTGGTCGATCACCTTGAAAGGTATTGTAGCAATATCCGCTCCCAATTTGGCCGCCGCCAATACATGAAGTGGGTTGCGAATGCTGGCGACGATGATTTCCGTTTCGAAAAGGTAATTGGAGAAGACATCCAGCAGCTCCTCCACAACCTGCATGCCCTCGTGGCTGATATCATCGAGGCGCCCGACAAACGGACTGACGTAGGTGGCTCCGGCCTTTGCTGCCATGAGTCCCTGAAGGGGCGAAAACACAAGGGTGACGTTGGTCTTGATCCCTTCCTCCGACAGCCGGTGAACCGCCTTCATGCCGTCCGTCGTCATGGGTATCTTCACCACGACGTGAGGATCGATGGCGGCGAGCGTGCGTGCCTCGGCGATGAGCTCCTCTGCCGACGAGCTGACGCATTCAGCACTCACGGGCCCTTCGACGATCTCACAAATCGTCTTGATGTGCTTTTCAAAGGCACTTCGCGTTGAGATGTTTTCCCTGGCGATGAGCGTCGGGTTCGTGGTCACGCCATCCAGCACTCCGAGACTGTGCGCCTCCCGAATCTCACTCAGGTTGGCCGTGTCGATGAAGAACTTCAAAGAGAAACCTCCATAGATTCAAAGATTCATGAAAGCCTGTGCTCGCGCAAGTAGGTGTCTCGGCACTGTTCACTGCAGAAGAAGAGCTTCTGACCATCCACTCTCGCTTCAACCCCCTGCTGCCGCAAAAAGTAAGTGCCACACTGAGGATCCCTGATCAGCTCGGTGTTATCGGACTTGGTTATGCCGTCAATGTTCCCGTCCGGTCCCGTGAGGGATTTCGCCCAGGACTTCAAGAAGCGATATACAACATAAATGATGAAACCATACAAAAGAAGTCGAATCATACGGCCACCAAAAGCTCCACCCTCTGTCCCCGTTCGCCGCCCAGATCCTGCAACAGCTCATGGCACGTGCGACGGAGGCGCGGGTGTCTCCAGTGAGGGAGGATTTCATGGAGCGGGATCAGCACAAATCTTCTTTCGTGAAGCCTCGGGTGCGGTATCGTCAGGCCTTCTCGTTCCAGGATCCGTTCATCGAAGGCGAGGATGTCCAGATCCAGGGTCCGGGGCCCCCAACGTTCGCGACGAACCCGTCCAAATTTGTGCTCGATCGCCTGCAGCTCCAGGAGCAACTGCTCCGGTTCCAGGGATGTCCCGCATTGGATCACCCCGTTGACGAACCAATCCTGCTCGGCTTTTCCCACCGGTTCGGTGCGGTAAAGGGAAGAGCAACGCAGGAGCGTGATGCGGGGATTCTCCCGCAGCTTCTCGACGGCCTCGCGAATGGAGTCCACGGGATCGCCCAGGTTGGCTCCAATGCCAATCAGGACCAAATTCATGCCGGACTGCTCTTCACCTATCAGATCCAAGGCTGCATTTGCAGGAGCCTGACACTTCATGTTGGCCTCATCGGCAAAAATGATGAAAAAGGGAGCCCGGGCTAAAAGGCAAGCTTCTTGATCCGCTCGACAGCCTCCCGGATTCGCTCCTTGTTCACCGTCAGCGCCATGCGAATGTAACCTTCACCCGGTTCCCCGAACCCGCTGCCCGGGGTGGTCACGATCCCCGCCTCTTTGAGCAGAAGCGAGGAGAAAGCCTTGGATGTGTACCCTGGTGGAGTCGGGCACCAGACGTAGAAGGTTGCCTTGGGCGGCGTAGGATTCAGGTTGGCGCTCTTCAGTCCGTCGATGAGGATGTCCCGGCGCTCCTGATAGATCTGCTGCATCTCCGCCACGCACTGCTGGTCGCTCTCCAATGCGGTGATGCCGGCCCACTGGACGGCGTTGAACGCTCCCGAATCGATGTTGCTCTTCACCTGCCCCAGAGCGCCGATCACGTCGGCATTCCCGACGGCAAAGCCAAGACGCCAGCCCGTCATATTGTAGGTTTTGGACAGTGAGTGAAACTCAATACCCACCTCTTTGGCTCCGTCCACCTCCAGGAAGCTCATGGGCCGATAACCGTCAAAGCCCATCTCGGTGTAGGCGGCATCATGGCAGATCATGATGTCATTTTCGCGACCGAACTCCACAACCTTCTCGAAAAAGCCCTTGTCGGCAGTGGCGCCCGTGGGATTGTTGGGGTAGTTGATGAACATGACCCTGGCTCTTCGGGCTGTTTCCGCAGGAATGGCGTCCAGGTCGGGCAGGAAGCCGTTCTTGTGCAGCAGGGGCATGAAATGGCTCTCACCCCCGGCAAACATGGTGGCGATGTCGTAGACCGGATAGGCCGGTGAGGGGACCAGAGCCACATCCCCCGGATTGATGCAGGCCAGTGGAAGGTGCGCGATGCCTTCCTTGGATCCGATGAGCGTCAGCACCTCCTTTTCCGGGTCCAGATCCACACCGAAGCGGCTCCTATACCAGCGGGCAACACTCCCTTTGAAGTCGTTCATGCCCGAGTAGGAGGGATACTGGTGATTGACAGGATCCTCGGCGGTACGCTGCAGGGACTCGATGATGTGCTTGGGTGTGGGAAGATCGGGGTCACCCACGCCCAGATTGATGACATCGACGCCCCTGGCGGTGAGCTCGGCCTTGAGGCGGTCAATTTCCTGAAAGAGGTAAGGGGGAAGCCGTCGCAGTCGTTCAGCCTTTTCGAATCCCATCCATTTCTCCATAGATCGAGGTTTCAAGTTTCAAGTTTCAAGTTCAGCTCCGGAGGGCGCTCCATCGGCCGAAGCGAGGTCCTAACTGCACGTCCACACCACATGAGGTGACCATTCATTCGGTCTCACAATCGTGTTGAGATGCCGTATCGAACCGTGATCTGCCACAATGTCAAACCGGGCTCTCACCTGATGCCGAGGACATTCTGCATGTCGTACAGGCCCGGCGGCTGACTGACCACCCACGCGGCAGCCCTGAGAGCACCGCGTGCAAAATTCTCCCGACTGTGAGCCCGATGCGTCAGCTCAATCCTCTCCCCCATCCCCCCGAAGGTCACCGTGTGCTCGCCCACGATGTCCCCCGCCCGGACGGTCTGGATGCCGATCTCCGTCTGCGTTCTCTCGCCGATGAGCCCATGCCGCGCATACACCCCCACCTGATCCAGGTCGCGCTCGAGCGCTTCCGCGGCCACCTGTGCCAGCTTCAAGGCTGTCCCGCTCGGAGCGTCTTTCTTGAATCGATGGTGAGCCTCCACGATTTCGATATCGAAGCCGTCTCCAAGCATCCTGGCCACATCGGCCACGATCTTGAACAGCACATTGACTCCCATGCTCATGTTGGGAGCCAAAACACAGGCGATATCCCGGGTCAGCTCCCTGGCCTTCTGAACCTGCTCGGCGGAAAAACCCGTGGAACCGATGACCATGGATTTGCCGGCGGCGGCGGCTGCCTCCAAGTGGCCGCAGGAAGCCGAGGCGCTGGTGAAGTCGATGACCACGTCGGCATTGCCCAAAACTTCCTTCACTGAGCCTGCTACGGTAAGGCCGGTTGGCGAGCCGCCGATACACTCGGCCAGATCGCGCCCCACAGATGCATGACCCGGCTGCTCAAAGCCAGCGGCCAGTTCAATGCCATCCGTCTCCCAAACGAGTTGAGCGATGCGCGAGCCCATACGCCCGGCAATCCCCGCCACAGCGACTTTGATCATCTTGCCTTCTCCTTCCGGTGGTCTTGCCGAGAATCAAAGAAGCCCATAGGCCTGCAGGTCTCTTTTCAGGCGCTCCTTGTTGGCCTCGGACATGGCTGCGAGCGGCAGCCTCACTTCGTCGCTCTTGATCTTGTTCATCATGGCCAGAGCGGCCTTGACCGGAGCCGGGTTGGTCTCATAGAACAGCGCGTGGCAGAGCGGGAGCAGGCGATAGTAAAGCTTCCGAGCTTCGGCGAACTTGCCGTCGAAGTAGAGGTTGCAGAGGTCGGCCATATCCTTGGGCGCGATATTCGACGTCACGGAGATGACCCCTTTGCCCCCCACACAAAGCAGCGGGAAGGTCAGGAAATCCTCACCCGAAACCACGGAGAAATCATCGCTGCACCGCGCAATGATGTCCGTGATCTGCTTCATGCTGCCCGAAGCCTCCTTCACGCCGACGATGTTGTCGATCTTGGCCAGGCGCGCGATGGTGTCCGGCTCCATGTTGACCGCCGTCCGCCCCGGGATGTTGTAGAGGATGATGGGAATGTCCACGGACTCCGCCACCTTTCTGAAATGCTGATAGAGGCCTTCCTGGGTGGGCTTGTTGTAGTAAGGGCTGATCATGAGCGCCCCGTCGGCGCCGGCGGCTTTGGCATGCTTCGTCAGTCGCACCGCTTCAACCGTGTTGTTGGAGCCCGTTCCGGCAATGACCGGAAGGCGCTTATTCACCTGCTCGACGGTGATCTCCACCACCCGTTCATGCTCTTGAAACGAGAGCGTCGCGGATTCCCCAGTGGTGCCGCAAGGGACAATCCCGTGGGTTCCATTGGCGACCTGGAACTCGATCAGATCGCGCAACGCCGCTTCGTCCACCTGACCGCCTTTGAACGGTGTCACAATGGCCACCATAGCCCCTCGAAACATGATTCCCTCCCTAGTCTCTAAGAGTTTCATCCCAGAGCTCCGCTTCGTAAACCACACGAGCGTCGCCTTCAAGACAGACCTCTGAAAACGGTGAATCCAGCTCTCCCGGGGTGTGGGTGAAATAGATCGTCAAGGTCTCCCCACTCCTCGTCAGGACACCCACCGGGGATTCCGCCCATCCTCGCGCCGCGGCCACAAGGGCTGAAGCAATGGAGCCCGTCCCGCAGGCGAGGGTTTCTCCCTCCACTCCGCGCTCATACGTGCGAATGCTCAGGTCATGTGCGTCTCGAACATGAACGAAGTTCACGTTGCTGCCGGCAGGCTGAAAGTGCGGATGGAAGCGGAGCGCCCGCCCCCATTCCGCTATGTTGGCCTCTTCAAGGGCGACGGCCGTCTCCAGGAAATGAACCGTGTGCGGCACCCCCGTGTTCACGAAATCGAGGACGAACGATCGTTGGGCGGCCTCCAGCTCAAAGCGGGTCTTCAATCCCCGAGGAGGCGTCGTGCGAATCTTGACGCGCTCACCCCGGAGCTCCGCTTCAATGACGCCCGCCAAGGTCCTGAAAGCCATCTGGGTTTTTCCAGTGATTCCAGCTAGAAGAGCGAATCGTGCCGCACAGCGCGCACCATTGCCGCACATCTCGGCGACACTGCCGTCGGCATTGTAGAACCGCCACTGGAAGTCCACTTCCGAGTCGTCTTCGAGGAGGATCAAACCATCCGCACCGACGGAGAGCTTGCTGCGACAGGCTTTTCGGGCAAGCTCCCTCTGCCTCTCCTCTCCGGCAATCCTCAGGGAGCGATTGTCAATGAGGATGAAATCATTGCCACTGCCCGTCATTTTGAAGAAAGGGATCCGGTTCCAACCAGCGTTATCCATAGGGGAGCTCATCCTCCAGCACGCTCTGCGAACGTCCCAAAGCCACGCCAAGAATAGATGTTCATATCGGACTCGCACTGAAAAGCCCGTTTTGGGATTTCCGATGATGCCCCGTTTCGGGCGGCGATGAACCCCATCCCTACGAGTCGGCCCGCATGAATAGCCTCAGGGGCGGGGCTCATCCACGCCCGTGCCCGCCATTCAAGTGCCAATAAAGAATCCCAGAACAGGCTCTGAAATGCCGCCGTCTTCAGGGTACGAATTCTCGACCCGCAAGGGACTCGCCGGAAATGAAGCGGTCGTCTTTGGTTTCGAGCAACGGATCAGGTGATGCCTCACCCGATCACGCCAGCTCCGGGATCCATTCTCCGCGCACCAGATCCTCATGAGTCTCGCGCTCGCGGATGACGAAATACTGGTCGTCCTTGACCAGGACTTCACTGGCTCTCGGGCGCGAGTTGTAGTTGGAGGACATGGTGAAGCCATAGGCTCCCGCGCTCATGACGGCCAGGCAATCCCCGGGCTGCACCGTGGGAAGCCCCCGCTCCCGCGCCAGAAAATCTCCCGACTCACAAATGGGCCCGACGACGTCCACCACCTGCATTTCCCGGTCACTCTTCACCACCGGAAGAATCTGATGATACGATCCATACAGGCTTGGCCTCACCAGATCATTCATCCCGGCATCCACAATGACAAAGTCTTTGCTGGCGGATTTCTTGGTGTAAAGAACGCGGGTCAGCAGAATCCCAGCGTTGCCGACGATAACGCGGCCGGGCTCGAAAATCAAGGTACAGGAAAGCCCCTCGAGCTCCTTCAGAATGGCCTCCGCGTATTCATGGGGATGGGGAGGGGACTCCTGGTCGTAGACGATTCCGAGACCTCCCCCGATATCCAGGTAGCGCACGGGAATCCCTGTTGCCTCCAGCCGCTCGATGAGGACCCGCAGTCGTTTGAGCGCATCCACGAAGGGGGATATGTCCGTCAGCTGGCTTCCAATGTGGCAGTCCACGCCAAGAATCTCAACGTGATCCAGTTCCATCGCTCTCCTGTAGGAGTGGATGGCGCCTTCGATATCGATACCGAATTTGGTCTTTTTGAGGCCGGTCGAGATGTAGGGATGCGTTTTTGGATCCACATCGGGATTCACCCGAAGTGCGATCCGGGCCCGGGTGCCCAGCTCCCCGGCCCTCGTGTTGATGGCCTCCAGCTCGAGCTCCGACTCGATGTTGAACATGAGGATGTCTTCCTTGAGGGCGTAGTCGATCTCCTCAAGGGTCTTGCCGACCCCCGAATACACGATCCGGTCCGCAGGAATCCCCGCCCTGCGGGCGCGAAAAAGCTCTCCGCCGGAGACGATGTCCACTCCGCCGCCCAATGACCCGAAGAGATTCAGGATGGCGAGGTTCGAATTGGCCTTCATGGCAAAGCAGGTGAGGTGCGGCACCTTGGAGAAGGCCTCGTCGAAAACGCGGAAATGGTGCTTCAAGGTGGCATGGCTGTAGACGTAGCAGGGCGTTCCCACCTCGTCCGCCACCTTTCTCAGCGGAACTTTCTCGCAATGGAGCTCATCCTGATCGAAACGGAAGTAATGCATGCGGGGTCTCTTCTGTCTCCTTGAGTTCTAGTCAAACTGCAGGCTGCGAATCTCGACCCATTTCGACAACAACCCTTCCTGCTCCTGCGCCTGGGGGTTGACTGCCGATACGGCATAGGAGTAGACGGCATTCTTCTTCACTGCCCGGTCCACATAAGGGCCTCGGGGCACCGGCGCTGCCGTGAGCCTGGTGATCTCCTTGCCTTCCTTTCGATAGACGTGGTAGCCGCCGACGACTCCTTCACTTTCCATCCAGTTGACTTCAACGGCCCCCTGGGCAGGAATCGTCCAAACGGTTTTGGGAGGAGGAGGGGGTACGGCGGACGGAGCCTTGGTTTTGGCAGACACCACGGGCTCCCCCATCACCAGGGTTCCCTCGAAGTTGATCATGGGGGTAACCCGGTAATCATAACTGTGCTGAGATGCGACGGCCTTGTCCAGAAAAGTGTTGGCCCGGATGGGGACCGAAGAGATACTCTCCCAGTCGCCGCCACCCGCTCTGCGCTCGATGACATACTGCAGCTCTTCCTGCAGGGGCTTGCCATCCGCATCCTTCTTGGAGGCTTTCCATTTGAGCAGAATGCCCTGGGGTTGCGTGTTGACGGTGAGATCGCTCGTGCGCCCCGGACCCGGGATCATCTTGGCAATGACCGGGTTGGACTGGGACTGGGGGCGCTCCTTGCGGTCCTGGATGATGACCTGGTAACGGTAAGCCTGCTGCTTCGAAACTGCAGAGTCTTCCCAGATGAGCCTGTCCGCCGCCCTTCGAGCCGGCTGTGGGGCTGCCGGGTCGATCTGAAGCACCTCCGATTGGGATTCCACGGGACACTCCAGGCAATTCCTGCTCTCCCAGCGAACCGGCGCCTTGACGATCAGGAATCGATGGGAGGAGCCCTTCTCCGTTGTCTTGACAACCCCGGGAACCGTCCAGCTGAGCTCCACGGCTCCCGGCAATATGCGGGCGGACAGATCCACGATTTCGGGACGTGCAGTCTCCGACAGGGGCTTTGGAAAAGTCTTGTTGGCGCAGCCAGTCGCCGCAATGGCAAACAGAAGCAGGAGAGCGGCACATGAGCGATGAGCAAGTCCGGGCCAGCTCTGATTGGATAGGCTCGTCATAGAATGTCCTCTATTTTTCGCGACCGTCTGCGAAGGTCGGTCGATGTGGTCGGTGCTTCCGATGCCGGCTCAACTGGCAGTCGACCCTCACCGGGTCAGCTCCCGCTCGAGATCTTCAACCTCTGCTCGGGAGCGGGCAATGGCCTCTTCGACTCGCGAGGTGGCCGTACCGCCCCGGGATGTTCTGTGATTCACAGCGCTGCTGAGATCCAGGAAAGTGAAAACATCGGAGTCAAAAGACTTGGAGACGGTTCGAAACTCCTCCAAGGTGCAGTCCTGCAGCCCCTTCTGGGCTTGAATGCAATGCTGCACGATCTGGCCCACCAAGTGATGCGCCTTCCGGAATGGCAGGCCTTTGCGCACCAGGTAATCCGCGAGCTCCGTGGCCAGTGTGAAGCCCTCAATGGCCATCTCGCGCATCCGCTGTTCGTTGAAGCGGATCTCGGGGAGCAGCCGGCTCAGCAGCCGCAAAGTGCTCAGCACCGTGTCTGCCGTGTCGAAAACCGGCTCCTTGTCCTCCTGGAGATCCCTGTTGTAGGCCAGCGGCAAAGCTTTGGTCAAAGAAAGCAATGTCATCAGATTGCCGAAGACCCTTGCGCTTTTGCCCCGCATGAGCTCCGGTACATCCGGATTCTTCTTCTGGGGCATGATGCTGGAACCCGTGCAGAAGGCATCGCTGATCTCGATGAAGGCGAACTCGCTCGTTGACCAGAGGATGAGCTCCTCCGCCAACCGGCTCACGTGCATCATGAGAATGGCGACGGCACTGCTGAACTCGATCAGATAATCACGATCGCTTACGGCATCGATGGAGTTGCGGGTTACCTCAGGAAAACCCAGGTATCGGGCCGTGAGATCCATGTCGATGGGAAAGGATGTCCCGGCCAGGGCCGCACTGCCAAGCGGAAGCACGTCGGCTCTGCGGAGGCAGTCAGCCATCCGCTGATCGTCCCGCCGGAACATTTCATCGTAGGCGAGCAGGTGATGGGAAAGCAAAACGGGCTGCGCATGCTGCAGATGAGTGAAGCCGGGCATCACGGAACCGACACACTTTTCGGCGGTCTGGATGAAGCCCTTGCGCACTTCCAGCAGCAGCATCCGGCACTGTCGGATTACATCCTTGATATAGAGCCGCATATCCAGGCAGATCTGATCGTTGCGGCTGCGGGCCGTATGGAGCTTCCCGCCCACCTCGCCGATCTTCTGGATCAAACGGCGCTCGACCGCCATGTGGATGTCTTCTTCGGAAGAATCCAGGCTCAAGTTGCCCCGCTCGATCTCCCGGAGGATTTCTCCAAGCCCGCCAATGATGAGCGACGCCTCTTCGTGAGAGATGATCCCGCACTCGCTCAGCATCCGGCAGTGGGCCATGCTCCCCTCGATGTCGAACCGGTAGAGGCGACTGTCATAATGGATCGAGGCGGTATATTCCTCCACCTGTCGGTTGGTCGGCTGGTCGAAACGCCCCTGCCAGGGCTTGTCGTTCATGCGCGTCTTCCCTCTGGTCTCACTGTTTCCGGACCAGCGATTCAATCCTCAGCCTGAGACCATTCAATCGGATGAAGCCCGTCGCATCGTCCTGCCGGTAGACGGAATCTTCCTCGAAGGTCGCAAAGCTCGGTTGATAAAGCGAACGGTCGGATCTTCGGCCCGCGACCGTGCAGCAGCCCTTGTAAAGCTTCAGGCGTGCCGTTCCCCAGACGTTTTCCTGGGAAAGATCCATGAGTCCCTGCAGGAGCTGCATCTCAGGGGAGAACCAGAAGCCGTTGTAAACCAGGCGGGAATACTGGGGAATCAGGGAATCCCGGATCTGCATCACTTCTCGATCCATGGTGAGCGACTCCACCGCCTGATGCGCTGCCCGGAGCACCGTTCCTCCCGGGGTCTCGTAGACACCCCGTGATTTCATCCCCACGTAGCGGTTCTCCACCAGGTCGACCCGCCCGATGCCATGCCTTCCGCCGATTTCATTCAAACGCTGGAGCAGCTGAGCCGGGCTCAACCGCTCTCCGTTGACCGCCAGAGCGTTGCCCCGCTCAAAATCGATCTCGACCGTTTCGGGCTCGTCCGGGGCGTTGCGGGGATCCACGGTGAGGGTGAACATATCGGCATGGGGCTCGAGCCAGGGGTCCTCCAGGATGCCCCCTTCGTAGCTGATGTGCAGCATGTTGCGATCGGAGCTGTAAGGCTTCTCCTGGGTCACCGGAACGGGGATCCCGTGCTTGCTCGCAAACTCGACCAGGGCGGTGCGGGATTTCAGGTCCCACTCGCGCCAGGGGGCCACGATCTTGAGGGCGGGGTTGAGCGCCGTATAGGTCAGCTCGAACCTCACCTGGTCGTTGCCCTTGCCCGTAGCCCCATGGCTCACGGCATCGGCTCCCTCCTCGGCAGCGATCCGCACCTGGTGCTTGGCGATGATGGGGCGCGCGATGGATGTCCCGAGGAGATAGTGGCCCTCGTAAATCGCGTTGGCTCGAAACATGGGGAAAATGAAATCCCGGACGAACTCCTCGCGAAGATCCTCGATGCGGGCTTTCACTGCTCCGGTAGCCAGAGCCTTGGCCTCCAGGCCGTCGAGCTCCTCCGCCTGCCCAAGGTCGGCCGCATACGCCACCACTTCGCACTGGTAGGTCTCGATCAGCCACTTGAGGATGACGGAGGTATCCAGTCCTCCGGAATACGCCAGAACTACCTTGTCAACTTTCATTCCGCAGCAGCGCCTCCTTTCAGGATCTGGGGTTCAGCAGCCACTCGAGCAGCGCCATCTGCAGGTGCAGTCGATTCTCGGCCTGGTCGAACACGATGGATTGAGGCCCGTCCATGACATCATCCGTGATCTCATCCCCACGATGGGCCGGGAGGCAGTGCATCACGAGCGCATGGGGCGGGGCTGCGGCCAGCAGCGCCGCATTGATCTGATAGGGGGTGAAAACCTTTCTTCGAGCCGCTTCTTCTGACTCCATTCCCATGCTCGCCCAAACATCGGCGTAAATGAAATCCGCTGATCTAACGGCCTCTTTCGGGTCAGCCGTCAAATGAATCCTTCCTCGCCCTTCGGACCTGCCCCGCTCGAGGATCCGGGCATCGGGCTCGTAGCCCCGAGGGCAGGCCAGATGCAGCGTGAAGCCCAGCCTAGCCGAAGCGTTGATCCAGGAATGGGCCACGTTGTTCCCGTCTCCGACCCATGCCACGCTGAGCCCATCGAGCGATCCCCGCTTCTCTTGGATGGTCTGCAAGTCGCTCAGGACCTGACAGGGGTGAAAGAGATCCGTGAGTCCGTTGATGACCGGAATCGTGGAAAAGCGCGCCAGCTCCTCCACGTCTTCATGACGGTAAGTCCGGATCATCAGGCCGTCGACATACCGGGAGAGAACCCTCGCCGTGTCGGCGTGGCTCTCCTTGCGGGCGATCTGGGTGTCCTTTTCGGCCATGGTGATGCAATGCCCGCCCAGCCGGTACATGGCCGCCTCGAAAGAGACGCGTGTCCGGGTGGAAGGCTTGACAAAGATCAATCCGAGGACTTTGCCGGCCAGAGCTGGCCTGAGAGAACCCTCCGCCCACTCCCGCCTCATCTGTCGGCCACGGGAAATGAGCGCGAGAATCTCCTCCGCAGTCAGGTCGAGAATGGTGCAAAGGTCTCTTTTCATGCCGGTTCCTCAGCCAGAACTTCGTCCAGTACCCCAATGAGACGATCGATCTCGTCCTTTCCAATGACCAGCGGCGGGACGAAACGAAGGACGCTGTCGCGCGTGCAGTTGATCACGATGCCGCGATGGAGGCATTTCTCCACCATGTGCTGCGCCGGCCTGTCCAGATCCAGGCCCAGAATGAGCCCTCTGCCGCGCACTTCCCGAACACAACCAAACCTCGATTGCAGCTCCCTCAGCCTGCTCGCAAAGTAGTCCCCCGTCGATCGCACACGATCGAGAAAGCCCGGGCCGGAGATCGTTTTGAGCACCTCGAGTGCGACTGCCGTGACCAGGGGCGTACCTCCAAAGGTGGTGGCGTGGGTTCCGGGGACGAACGACTCGGCGACGCTCTGGCCCGCCAGCATGGCACCCACGGGGAGACCGTTGCCCAGAGCCTTGGCCAGGGTCATGATGTCGGGAGCCACCTCCTCCTGTTCATATGCGAACAGACTTCCAGTCCGGCCCATTCCCACCTGGACCTCGTCGAAAATGAGCAAAACATCCCTCTCCCGGCAAAGCGCCTTGAGGTCACGCAGGTATCCGGGGCTCGGCATGTTCACCCCGCCTTCCGCCTGGATGGGCTCCACCATCACGGCGCATGTCCGCTCGGTGAGAGCCGATTCGACAGCGGCGACGGAATTGAAATCCACGAACGTGAAGCCTTCCACCAGCGGTTCGAAGCCTTTATGGACCTTGGACTGCCCCGTGGCGGACAGGGTGGCGAGCGTTCTTCCATGAAAGGATTCCTTCATGGTCAACACATGGAAGCGTCCCTGCCCGTAGCGGTCCTGGCTGTATTTGCGCGCGAGCTTGATGGCGGCCTCATTGGCTTCGGCGCCGCTGTTGCAAAAAAATACCTTATCTGCAAAAGAAAGCCGTGTCAATTCTGCGGCCAGTCGGGACTGCGGCTCGGTATAAAAGAGGTTCGACACGTGGACCAGCGTATCCGCCTGGTCGCAAAGCACCCGTGTCAGCTCGGGCGGGCAATGGCCCAGGTTGCACACGGCGATTCCCGCCAAACAGTCCAGGTACTCCCTGCCCCGTTCGTCCCAGAGCTTGCATCCCCGACCCCGCACAAAAGTGACGGGGAGCCGGGCATAGGTGGTGCATATGTGCTCCTGGCAGGCCGCCTTGGTGTCCTCCATACAGCGCTCCAATTTCCTAGGGTCGTCTTTTGGTGATTTCCGTGCCCACGCCGTGGTCCGTGAAAAGCTCCAGGAGAACTGCATGGGGGACCCGTCCGTCGATGATGTGCACCTTGGCGACGCCGGCCTGGATGGCATCGATGGCGCATTGCACCTTCGGAATCATGCCGCCCTTGAGTGTCTCGTCCTGCAGTGCATCGGCAGCCTCGGCCACGGTCATGCTCGAGACCAACTGCCCTTCACGGTCCAGGACTCCCTGGACATCGGTCATGAGCAGCAGCTTTTCGGCCTGCAGCGCCCCGGCCACATGCCCTGCCACCAGGTCTGCGTTGATGTTGTAGGTCTCCCCGTTTGTCCCCATGCCCACGGGAGCAATGACCGGGATGACCTGGCTCTTTTCCAGGAGCCGCAGGATTTCCACGTTCACGCCCTGGACCTCGCCCACCAGGCCGATGTCCACGATCTCCGGAGGCTGGTCGTCGCCCTGGTAGCGGAATACGTGGAGCTTTCGGGCCTTGATGAGCTGGGCATCCTTTCCGCTCAGCCCCACGGCCTGCCCCCCGTGGCGGTTGATGAGCGAGACGATCTCCTTGTTCAGTTTGCCCACGAGAACCATCTCGACGATGTCCATGGTGTCCTCGTCGGTGACGCGCATCCCCGCCCGGAAGTCGCTCTTCTTGCCGATGCGCTCAAGCATCTGCCCGATCTGGGGGCCCCCGCCGTGGACCACCACGGGATGGAGGCCGATGTACTTCATCAGGACGATGTCCCGGGCGAAGCTCTCCTTGAGCTCATCCGCGACCATGGCATGGCCCCCGTACTTGATGACCACGGTCTTCTGATAAAAACGCCGGATGTAGGGCAGCGCTTCGCTGAGGATTTGAGCCTTCTCGATTCTTCGACCTTCCTCGGACGGGATGCAATCCATTGATCACCCTTTCATCGGTTGTCGTCGCTCATGACCCTTCGGGGCCCCCTGAACGAAGAGCAGGCTCCGCAAACCCGAAACCCCAAGCTCGAAACCCTTCGTCACAGGATGTAGCGGCTGAGATCCTCGTCCTTGATGATCTCCTGGAGCGTTTCGCGCACGTAGTCCTTGGTGATGGGGATCATCTGGCCCTTCAGATCCGGAGCGTTGAAGGAGATTTCGCACAGCAGCTTCTCCATGATCGTGTGCAGTCTTCGAGCCCCGATATTCTCGGTGCTGGAGTTCACCTGGAAGGCCAGCTCCGCGATCTCTTCGATGGCCGAGTCGTCGAAGGAGATCTTGACGTCCTCGGTTTCCATGAGAGCCGTATACTGCACGATGAGAGCGTTTTCGGGCTCCTTCAGGATGCGGACGAAGTCGTCCTTCGATAGGGAGGTGAGCTCCACGCGGATGGGAAACCGCCCCTGCAGCTCGGGGATGAGGTCCGACGGCTTGGCGATGTGAAAAGCTCCCGAGGCGATGAACAGGATGTGGTCCGTTCTCACCATGCCGTACTTGGTCGTGACGGTGGACCCTTCGACGATGGGCAGAAGGTCCCTCTGAACGCCTTCGCGCGAGACATCGGGGCCGCGCCCCCCGGACTCCCTGCCCGCGATCTTGTCGATCTCATCCAGGAAGATGATCCCGGAATGCTCCACCCGCTCCATGGCCAGCTTGATGACCTTGTCCATGTCGATGAGCTTCTGGGATTCTTCGGCCACCAGGATCTCGCGGGCCTCGGGGATCTTGACCTTGCGCCGCTTGGTCCGCCGGGGGAGCATCGAGCCCAGCATTTCCCGAAGGTTGTAGTCCATGTCCTCCATGCCGGCACCGGCGAAGATCTCGACCATGGGAACGTTGCGGTCGGGCACGTCGATTTCCACGTAACGATCGTCCAGGGAGCCCTTCTTGAGGAGTTTTCGCAGCTTCTCACGGGTCGAGTCCGCCTGCTCGGACTCCTGCTGAGCGGCGTGCATGGCCTCGGGCTCGGGCAGCAGCGGCTCCTTGGCCTCCTGCTGGCGCTTGGGAGGCAGGAGGATGTCCAGGAGCTTTTCCTCGGCGATTTCCTCGGCCTTGAGCTTGACGGTTTCCATTTCCTCACTCCGGACCATGTTCACCGCAAGCTCGGTCAGGTCCCGGATCATGGATTCCACATCACGCCCGACGTAGCCGACTTCCGTGAATTTGCTGGCCTCGATCTTCAGGAAGGGGGACTGGGCTAATCTGGCCAGACGGCGGGCGATTTCGGTCTTGCCCACACCGGTCGGGCCGATCATGATGATGTTCTTGGGAGCGATCTCATCGCGCAGGTGCTCCGGCACCTGCTGGCGCCTCCAGCGGTTCCGAAGCGCTATGGCCACCATCCGCTTGGCCTCTCTCTGGCCGATCACGTATTTGTCGAGCTCGCGGACGATCTCTGCCGGTGTCAAAGGTTGCTGCATCGATTCATAGCTCCTCGATGGTGAACTCAGAGTTGGTGTAAATGCAGACCGACGCTGCGATCTTCATGGCCTCCTCGGCGATGCGGCGAGCCGGGAGCTGCGTGTGCGCCATGAGCGCCCGCGCAGCAGCCAAAGCGAAGGGGGCTCCGGATCCGACGGCCGCAAGACCGTCGTCCGGTTCGATCACATCCCCTGTGCCGCTGAGAATGAAGCACTCCGTAGCGTCGGCCGCGATGAGGAGGGCCTCGAGTCTCCGGAGTGCCCGATCCATTCGCCAGTCCTTGGCCAGTTCCACCGCTGCGCGCTTGAGGTTTCCATTGTACTGCTCCAACCTCCCTTCGAGCTTCTCGAAGAGGGTGAAAGCATCTGCGGTGGCCCCGGCAAAACCTGTGAGAATCCGGTCGTTGTAAAGCCTGCGGATTTTGCGCGCGTGATGCTTCACAACGGTGTCTCCCATGGTCACCTGGCCGTCACCCGCCATCACCACCCGGCCATCCCTGCGCACGGATAGTACCGTGGTGCTTCTTATGCGGTTTTCCATCATGATCCGTTCAAACTCCCATTCGTCCCAAACGGCTGCGCCCGCGACACGTACCGGGCCGGGCCGGCGTCAATCGTGTTGTTTCCTGCTCCGTGGATGTGCTCCGTCATAAACCTTCATGAGCTGTTCCAGATGGACATGCGTGTAGCGCTGGGTCGTTGAAAGGGACGAGTGGCCGAGCATCTCCTGGATGGCCCGCAGATCGGCTCCCGAATTCAACAGGTGGGTCGCAAAGCTGTGCCTCAGCCCGTGAGGGCTGATCTGCTGCCAGAGTCCGCAGCGCTCCAGCTCGCTCTTGAGCAGCCGGTGAACGGAGCGAACCGTGAGTCGCCCGCCTCGTGCATTTCGGAACAACGCCGAGCTCGCCTCCGAAGTCTTGAGCGGCTGCCGCCCCAGCGCCTCGAGATAGCGATGGATCGATTCGACGGCCTTGTCCCCTATGGGGATAACCCGCTCCCTGCCGCCTTTTCCGAGGACCCGTACCATACCCGTTTCCGTGTTGAGATCAAGAACGTCCAGCCCCACCAGTTCACTCACCCGAAGTCCCGATGAATAAGCGGTCTCAAAAAGTGCCCAGTTGCGCCACCTTCGCCACGAGCCCCCAGGCTGCTGTGCCGCATGCCTCAGGGAATCCAGAAAATGAAACAAGGCGTCGATGCCCAGAAAGCCGGGGAGCTTCGAGCGCGTCTTGGGGTACATCACTCCTTCGGCGGGGTTTCCTTCACAAGCTCCGACATCGTTCAGGTAACGGAAAAAAGTGCGAAGGGTGGAGAGCTTCCGCCCCTGGCTCGTCTTCTGCCATCGCTTCTGACCGCTTGCGAGGAAGCCTCGAATCATCTGAACCGAGACATCCTGAATTTCCACGGGCTTCTTCCCCAGGCGCTCCTCTGCAAAGGACTCCACTTGAGCCAGGTCCGCGGCATAAGCACGGACCGTTTGACTGCTCAGATTGCGGATTGTGTGCAGATGCGTGAGAAAACCCTCCACCGCCTCTCGAAAGAGGGAAGAAGGAGACGCTTCGGTGTGCTTGAGCTCACCCGGTCTTGCCCCCGCGTTGGGGGCAGGGTGCTCAACGTTGTGAAACTGGGATTCCGCCACGGCTCATCCCCTTGTCTCGCTTCCCGAAATTACTGGTGGGAGGTGGCCATTTCATGTCCGCCGCCCGGGAGCCTCATGGGAAATGTCTGACCCACGCAGGCAACGAGGTGCCCGGGCGGGGTTCACTCGCACCCGAAACGCGGCAATTCAGGCAATTTTTAAACAGGCCCCGAGACCGTCTAGACCACCCCGACAACGATCCATCAGCAAGCGATAAAAACAGACCGATAGCACACGGAGTCAAAAAATCCAACAAAAACCACAAAAAGTAAGGGCTTATGCGCACCTCCTCTGCAGGCGTCCCAGCGGATCCGGACGGTGTGCTGAAGGCTGCGCGGGGAGCTCTCTCACCGGGGGCAGAGCTTTCAGAATGGTCCGATGCCTGCTTCGCAACGGGACCAGCTGGATAAAAAATCAATGAAAATTCAATGAGTTGATGTGGATAATGGGATGTCTCGATGGCTTATAGGATTTGACAAAGCACACCCTTTTGGATAAATGGGGATAACTCATTGGATGCAATACTCTTTTCCTCTCACATCCGGCTTCAGTCATATTTCATGAGGGTGGGTCGGGCTCAGGGGCTCAGGAGAAGGGGAATGTACGAATGGCAAGGATTGCTTTTGCGGCTGCTGCGAGCCGGGATATTCCATTCGGCCCATCTGACAAGAGGCCTCGAAGATGAAGCATGTGTATGAATTGAAGGTCATCAGCGATTTTGCCGCGGCCCACAACTTGCGCAATTTTCGTGGGAAGTGTGAACAGCTGCATGGACACAACTGGAAGATCGAAGTGGTGTTGAGGGGGACTGAGCTGGATGAGAGCGGCGTTGTGGTGGATTTCGGCGAAATCAAGCAGGCCGTGCGCCTGCTCCTGTCTGAGATCGACCACAAGTATCTGAACGATATTCCCTATTTCGCCACCCACAATCCTTCGTCGGAGAACATCGCCCGTTATCTGTTCGAAAGGCTCGGTGAGAGGCTGGAGAATGGAGGTCGCTGGATCCACAGTGTGACGGCCTGGGAATCGGCGGAAGCCTGCGCCACCTACCTGGCCACGGAACGCTGAAGGCGGCGGCCCATGAGTGGTTCTCGCGGGCTCGGAGCCCCTCCCGATGTCCAAGAGCTTCAATCCAAAGCCAGATCAACTTCAACTTCAACTCCGGGTCTGCTGAGAGAAACTGTGGATGCTTTCCCGGACCCTTCTTGTATGAAGCGGCGTTCATCCGCGTGCGGCCCTCCGCCGCAGACCGACCAAGCGGTTTCCCTGGGTGCATTCTAGACAACATCACGAGATAAGGAGTCCAAAGATGGGAACTCAAGGCAGGGGTGACCTTTGCTCTCCCCTCAGACGGCCGTCAGCGAAGTGCCTTTTACTCTGGGTGTTTTCAATCGCAGTGCTGATGTTTGCATCCAGTGCTGTTCATGAGAGCTGGGCACTGCAACGCCACACGCTCCTGCCCGAACAGTCCGAAGAGGAGCAGGCTCAGGCGCCGGGATCCGGACCTCAGCAGGCCCCCGCAAAGAGTGGACAACCCGCGGCCGATGCTCCCGGAGCTCCAGCCGCTTCCGGTGCAGGGCATGGTGCACCGGCACCTGCGGCCCAGCAGCCTCAGGCAGGAGGGGCCGGAGCTGCGAAGTCCGCCGAACCCCACGGTGGACAACCGGCAGCCCCCAGCCACGCCCCCCAGCCCGGAAAGGAAGCCGGTCATGGCGAGGCTCCCCACGAGGAGGCTCATGTGGGGCATGGTCCCGTGCTTCCCGAGATCTCACCGACGCCTGGAGTGACCTTTGTGGAGACCATGATCGAGCTTATGGAGCACGAGCTCGACGGGCGTTTTCTGGGATGGTGCCCCAACGACATCATCGTGGGGCAATTCACGGACAACGTGAACAACTACCAGCTGGGGGTTCTCGAGGCCCTGCGTTTCACGACCCTGAGGCTCAAGGACAGCCTGACTCGGATGGGTGATGCCGATACCTACGATCCTGATCTCGAACTGGCGGTCAATCTGTTCATGAACCGGGCGACGCTCTTCTGGTTTCCATCGGCCGAAACCTCCTACGGGGAGGGCGTGGAGCACCTCAAGCGCTTCGTCACAAAGCTCAAAGGCGGACAGCGCAACTTCTACTACCGTGTGGACAACCTCCGGCTTCTCCTCGCAAGTTACAAGGATCTGCTCGGCAACGTGAACAAGAGCCTCATCGTGTCCCCCGTGAGCTTGTGGAAGACAGACGACTACTTCTACTATGCCAAGGGTATCGCTCATGTGTACTATGAGATCCTGCGGGTGGTTCGTGTGGGGTACAAGAATCAGCTGGCCTCGACCATGAACGGGATCGAGCTGATGGATGAGATCCTGCACGAGCTCCACCGAGTCGAGGAGATGGAGCCGTGGTTCATTCTGGATGGTGATCTGGACGGGTTTGTGGCCAATCATCGGGCCAATTTGAATGCCCCCCTCAGTGAAGTCACACACCTCCTCGGAATCCTCAGCACTTTCTGACCGCTCGCATTATTTCCAGCGCTGTTGAATCGGCCTCAGCCGAGAATGCGGCGCTGGAAACAGCTCGCAAGTCTTTCGAATCCAGTTCATTGAGCTGCAACAGGCCGGGTGTCATGGGCAAAGCGGAGCTTGCCGATGCTGGGCTCGCCCGACCACGGGCAAGCTTCGCTCAGCCCGTGCCAGCAATTGTTTCAACGATTTTGCACTGATATCCAAGCTCGCGCGGGGGGCAAGCAAACCATCGGTGAGTTGTGAGATGCCTCCAGAGCCCCATTTCATAGTGCGATTGAAGGGGAACGCGGTGACAATCCACGGGGTCGTCAGCTCGATGGCCCTTGCTCCTCCCGTTCCATGGCTCTCTGGAACTTCTCCTTCTGCTCCAGGTAGTGGGCTCGATTGTCGGGGGCATTCCGGATTGCCTGGTCTATGGCCGTAACAGCTTCTTCGTAGAGCCCGTTCACATAATAGGCTTCGGCCAGCGTGTCCCAGACAAAGGGCTCGGGCTTGAGCCGGACAGCTTCTTCGGCCAGTTGGAGGGCGGCCGTCGAATTGGCGAAGGGGGGTGGTGCAGTCGCGTACATCCAGGCGAGGTTGTTGAGAAGGGTCGGATCCTCGGGGGCGAGCTCCAGAGCGCGTAGCATATGGCTTTCAGCTTCCGTATACTGCTTCTGCTCCAACAGGAGACCTCCGAGCATAGCCTGGAGCTGAGGATTGCCCGGGTCCTTTTGAATGGCGCTCTCGAGGGTCTTGACCCACACGTGCTGGCGCCACTGGCGTGCCGCCGATGTCTGTTCCAGCTGAGGTCCTGCCCAGGTCAGGACCGCCGCTAGAGCAATAAAGAGTGCTGCAGCAACATAGAGCTTCCTGTCGTGCCTTCGCGGAAGCCCCGGATTCTCATGGGCTTGCCAGAGAAAATCGATGCGCTCACGGATGCTGAAGTGATGCCAGCTCGGCAGGTCTCGAATGCGTCCGCTGGCGTAGGCAATCTTTTCGAGCGAGGAGATCAGGGTATACGGGTGGCCGAGCAGTTTCAGAGCGTAGAGGTCAGCCTGCCGTTCGCTGTTTCGCATGAAGAATCCGAAGATGAACCGGAAATAGAGAACAACGACCAGCAGCATGGGGCCGACATAGAAGAACGAAAACAGTGTGGCGGCGGTTGAGCTGTTTTCCATGGCCAGACCCAGCAGGGTATCGCTCTGGTAGAACGAAAAGGAGATCAGGTCCACGTAGAGGTCGTGGTAGGAAAGGGCCATGGTGAAGAAGCTCAGAAACAGAAGCATGTAGAAAGGCAGGTGCAAACGCTTGACATGACCCATTTCATGCGCCACCACGGCTTCGAGCTCTTCCCGATCCAGGAGGGAGATGAGACCAGGGGTGATGAGGATGTACCTCAGGCCCGGCAGAACACCCATGACCCCGGCCGTCAGCATTTCACCGCCCAGAAGCGACCAGAGCTTGAAATCCCCCACCCTGAAGCGATGCCGGGCCGTGAGCTCCTCCAGGGCAGTCCTCAGCGCGCCCTCCGGCAGCGTCTTGCATCCCCAGAGCCTGACCACGAGAGACGGCCCGAAGCTCAGAAAGCCGCCCAGCATGAGTGCGAACAAGAGCACCTGTCCGATATCGGAGCTGAAGAACGGGGGCTTCTTCACGAGGTCCATCAAGTCTGCGAGAATGGAAATGAGGAACCACGGAACGAGAATCGCCAGCTGGAAGGATGCGCTGCCTCGCAGGTAAGCGGCCAGACTGCGGGTCGAGTTGTGAATCCTCTGGTAAACCGGATGCCCCATCACCCAGATCACCGACAGGTGAATCATGTACAGAATCACCCCTGCAGCGCCGGACAGGGTCTGGCTCCACTGGAATCCAGGCAAGGCCTGCAGGTAGAAGTTCACGTTCAAAACGAACGCGTAGCACGCCAAAAATAACAGTCCCAGGATGGAGAGGCGCGCCTGAACGGCGTGGAAGCTTTGGGAAAGCCACGCCGCGGAAACGTCTTCGTTCAGGGCCCGCTTCAATGATCTGAAGGCTCGATGGCAAAGGGCCAAGTAGATGCCGAATAAGGCGAAGGAGGCCAGGAGGGTCACGGCGGGAGACAACAGCGCCTTGTCCCCCGGCTGTTGAATCATGAAAACGAGGAGGGCGACGATAAAGTAGAGAAGTTGATTGTACATGCGGCTTCGCAGGCCCCTATCGTGTGAACCGGATCTTGCCTTTGCCAAGAAGATCGTGAAGGTGGAGAATACCGGCCAGCTGGCCCTGAGCGTTCAGGACCGGCAGCACCGTGATCAGATGGCGCTCCATCATCTCGAGGGCTTCAGCCACGGACCGGTCGGAAGAAATGGACCGCGGGTTGCGGGTCATGACTTCGTGGATGCGCCTCTGTGGCAGATCCGGGTAATTGTTCAGGGACCGCCTCAAGTCGCCGTCGGTGTAAATGCCGATGACTTCACCCGAATTCCCGATGATGAGGGTGGCTCCAACTCCCTTGCGACTCATCTCCTGGAGCGCTTCGGGAACCGAAGCGTCGGGGCCGACGAATGGAATCGAATCCCCCTGGCTCATGACTTCATGCAGCGGAACCTGGAGGCGTTCTCCGAGATGGCCGCCCGGGTGGTATCGCTGAAAATCGCCCGCCTGAAAGTCCCGCATTCTGATGAGCGCCACCGCCAGAGCATCACCCATGGCCAGCATGGCCGTTGTGCTGGCTGTGGGGGCGAGCCCCATGGGACAGGCCTCTCTGGAGACGCCCGTGTAAATGGCCAGGTCGCTGTGCTGGGAGAGCGTCGAAGGGATCCTGCCCGTGAAGGCGATGATCCGCGTGCCGAGTCGTCTCAGGCTGGGAATGAGGACATTCAGTTCATCGGTTTCACCACTGTTGGACAAGGCCAGCACGAGGTCTTCACTTCGGACCATGCCGAGATCGCCGTGCATCCCCTCAACCGGGTGCAGGAAGAACGACGGAGTGCCGGTACTGCTCAATGTGGCGACAATTTTTCTCCCAACGATGCCCGACTTGCCGATCCCCGTGACGATCACCCGCCCGGTCGATTCGTAGATCCACTGAGCGGCCTCGGCAAAAGATTCGTCCACCCGATCGAGGAGGTGGAGGATGCCCTCCGCTTCGATCCGCAGCACCTCCCGGGCGATCTCCAGGAGGTCGGATCGGCCGTTCACGGGCGTCTCGGCCAAACACTGGGAAAATGGAGCTGACGCGATCTCGTTCATGGGTAATCGAGACTCCGGCAGAGCTCGGGGAGTGACCTATTCGGCCTGCTCGAAGCAGTGCTTGGTCACAGGCTCTCCAAAGGGAACCGGGTACTCCCCGGTGAAACAGGCCAGGCAATAAGGATGGTCGTTCCTGGGCGCTTCCGCACCCTTCAGCAAACCTTCCAGTGAGAGATAATTCAGGGAGTCCAGCCCGATGAACTTCCTGATTTCTTCGATGGTGTGCGTTGCGGCAATGAGCTCACCCTTGGTCGAAAAGTCGATGCCGTACGGGCACGGGAATCGATGGGGGGGACAGCTCACGAACATGCTGATTTCCCGCGCCCCCGCCTCCCGAAGCGTGGTGATTCGGGTGCGCGTCGTCGTGCCGCGAATGATGGAATCCTCCACACAGCAGATCCGTTTCCCATCGAGGAGCTCGCGGACGGGGTTCAGTTTGACCCGGACCCCGAAGTCCCGCATGGCCTGACTGGGCTGGATGAAGGTACGCCCCACATAGTGGTTCCGGATGATCCCGATCTCGAAGGGGATCTGCGAAGCCTGGGCAAATCCCAGCGCGGCGTAGTTGCCGGAATCGGGGAAGGGCGTCACGAGATCCGCCCGAAGGCCGCGGTTCTCTTCAGCAAGCAAACGCCCCAGGCGCTTGCGGAACTGGTAGACATTCTGGCCAAAGATATTGCTGTCAGGCCTTGCGAAATAGATGAACTCGAAGATGCATTGAGCCGGGTGCTCCGGGTTGAAAGGATGCAGAGAACGGAGCCCGTCACGGTCTATGACGACGATCTCACCCGGCGCGATGTCCCGGATGTAGCTGGCTTCGATCAGGTCCAGAGCGCAGGTTTCGGAGGCCAGAACATAGCTGCCGTTCACCCGACCGAGGCAGAGCGGGCGAAAACCGCGGGGGTCCCGGATGCCGATGAGCTTGTCGCGGGTGCACATGACCAGCGAATAAGCCCCCTTGACCCGACTCAGGGCGCGCACCAGCGCCTCTTCGAGACCATGCCTGAGCTCCCGCGCCATCAAATGCATGATGATCTCGGTGTCCATCGTGGACTGGAAGATGGCTCCGTCAGCCTCCAGCTCCCTGCGGAGCTCCAGCGCGTTGACGATGTTGCCGTTGTGGGCGATTCCGTAGTATTCGTTGCCGATGAACACCAAAAAAGGCTGCGCGTTGGCGATCAGGGAGGAGCCCGTCGTCGAGTACCGTACGTGGCCTATGGCCAGGTTCCCGGTGAGGTTCTTCAACGTCTCTTCGTTGAATACCTCCGGAACGAGGCCCATGTGCTTGTATTCCCGCACATGGCATCCGTCGGAGACGGCGATGCCCGCGCTTTCCTGCCCACGATGCTGCAACGCGTAGAGACCGAAATAGGTGACCTTGGCTGCATCCGGATTGTCGTAAACCCCAAAAATCCCGCACATACGTTATCTCTCAATATTTTCCTGATGATACTCCTGGATCGTCTTGACATCCCAATCGCCGTCCTGGAGTGCGCTCACGGCCTCGGCCAGTGCCCTCGCCCCCGCGATGGTCGTGGTGTACGGGATGTTGTACACCAGGGTGGTCCGCCGGATCTCGTAAGAATCGGAGGAAGTCTCTTTGCCCAGGCTCGTGTTGATCACCAGCTGGATCTGTCCGTTCTTGATATGGTCCATCACATGGGGGCGACCTTCGCGGAGCTTGAAGACATTATCCACGGGAATGCCGTGGTCACGCAGAAAGTCAGCCGTTCCCCGGGTGGCGATGAGCCGAAATCCCAGCTCCGAAAACCTCCGGGCCACCGGCACCAGACCGGGTTTGTCGATGTCTCGGACGCTCACGAAAACCGTGCCCCCGGTGGGCAGGTCGTAGCCCACCGCGGCCTGTCCCTTGGCGAATGCAATGCCGAAGCTGTCTCCGATCCCCATCACTTCCCCCGTGGACTTCATTTCGGGTCCCAGGAGGATGTCCACATTGGGAAAACGCGAAAAGGGGAAAACGGACTCCTTCACCGACAGGTGCCTGGGCTCCACCTCTTTGACGAACCCCAGTTCCTTCAATGACTTGCCGAGCATAACCTTCGTGGCGAGCTTCGCCAAGGGGACCCCGATGGCTTTGCTCACGAAGGGAATGGTGCGCGATGCCCGCGGATTGACCTCCAGGAGGAAGATCTGGCCCTTCTGGATGGCGTACTGAATATTCATGAGCCCGACGACGCCGAGCTCCGCCGCGAGCATTCGGGTCTGTCGACGGACTTCCTCCTGCAGCTCCTGCGAGATGCTGATGGGGGGAAGCACGCAGGCGCTGTCGCCGGAATGGATGCCGGCCTGCTCGATGTGCTCCATGATGCCGCCGATGACGGTCGTTTCGCCGTCGCTGATGGCGTCCACATCCAGCTCGATGGCGTCCTCCAGGAACTGGTCGATGAGGATCGGATGGCCGGGGGAAACATGCACGGCCGTTGCCATGAAACGTCGCAGCATGGGCTCGTCGTAGACGATCTCCATGGCGCGGCCTCCCAGAACATAGGAAGGGCGGACCACGACGGGGTATCCGATGGCCTCGGCCGCCGCGACGGCCTCCTCCACGGTGAACGCCGTGGCATTACGGGGCTGTTTGAGATCCAGCTTCTGCAGGAGCTGCTGAAACCGCTTGCGGTCTTCGGCCAGGTCGATGGCATCGGGAGAGGTCCCGAGGATTTTGCCGCCTGCCTTTTCCAGGGGCACAGCCAGGTTGAGAGGGGTCTGTCCTCCGAACTGGACGATCATGCCGAGGGGCTTTTCCGTCTCGATGATGTGGAGCACGTCTTCCCGGGTGAGCGGCTCGAAGTACAGCTTGTCCGAGGTGTCGTAGTCCGTGGAAACGGTCTCGGGGTTCGAGTTCACCATGATGGATTCGACACCTTCCTCGCGAAGGGAAAACGACGCATGGACGCAGCAGTAGTCGAACTCGATGCCCTGTCCGATGCGGTTGGGGCCTCCGCCGAGGATCATAACCTTCGGCCGGGACGACGGCCTGGCTTCATCCTCGGTTTCATAAGTGGAATAATAATAAGGCGTGTAGGCTTCAAACTCGGCCGCGCACGTGTCCACCAGCTTGTAGACGGGCTTCAGCCCGTACTCGATGCGCTTCTGCCGGATGGTTTCCTCATCGGTTCCCGTGAGCTTCCCGAGCTGGATGTCGGAAAAACCCAACCTCTTGGCCATGGCGAGCTTTTCGGGGTCGTTCAGGAAGGAGCCGGAGGCCGCGGCATCCCGGATGGCCTGCTCCATGTCAACGATCTCCCGGATGTGATGCAGGAACCAGGGGTCGATGGCCGTGAGCTCATGGATTTCCTCAATGGAGAGCCCCAGTTTCAAGGCTTCGCCAATCTGGAAAAGTCGCTTGGAATTGGGGCGTCTCATCTGCTGGCGAAGCTGTTCGATATACTGACTGTCGGAGGCAGCGGGAGGATCCGAAAAGCCGTAGCTCCCGATCTCGAGAGAGCGGATGGCTTTCTGCAGGGATTCCTTGAACGTGCGCCCGATGGCCATGGTCTCGCCGACGGATTTCATGGAGGTCGTGAGCAGGTCTTCGGTCTTGGGAAACTTCTCAAAAGTGAACCGCGGGACCTTGACGACGCAGTAGTCGATGGTCGGCTCGAAGGAGGCCCGGGTCTCGCGGGTGATGTCATTGGCCAGCTCGTCCAGCGAATAGCCGACGGCCAGTTTGGCCGCAATCTTGGCAATGGGGAAGCCCGTGGCCTTGGATGCAAGCGCCGAGGAGCGCGACACCCGCGGGTTCATTTCGATGACCACCATTTCCCCCGTGGCGGGGTTGATAGCGAACTGCACGTTGGAGCCGCCCGTTTCCACGCCGATCTCCCGAAGAATGGCGATGGAGGCGTCCCGCATGAGCTGGTATTCCCGGTCAGTAAGAGTCTGAGCCGGGGCTACCGTGATGGAGTCCCCCGTGTGCACCCCCATGGGGTCCAGGTTCTCAATGGAGCAGATGATGACCACGTTATCCATCCGGTCCCGCATGACCTCGAGCTCGAACTCTTTCCACCCGAGAACCGACTGCTCGAGCATGACCTGGCGGATGAGGCTCGCATCCAGGCCGGCCTGGGAGAGCGCCATCAACTCCTCGCGGTTGTAGGCGACGCCGCCGCCAGTGCCCCCAAGGGTGAAGGAAGGTCGGACGATGACCGGGTAGCCGATCTCGGACACGATGGACTCGACTTCATGCATCGAGTTGGCGATGCCGCTGGTTGGGACGCGAAGCCCGATCTTCTTCATGGCATCCCGGAAAAGCTCGCGGTCCTCCGCCTTCTTGATGACGTCCACATTGGCCCCGATCATCTCGACGCCGTACTCGGCCAGCACCCCCATCTCGGCCACCTTGACCGCCGTGTTGAGGGCCGTCTGTCCCCCCAGGGTGGGGAGCAGCGCGTCGGGCCGCTCGCGGCGGATGACCTTGGCGACGGCCGCCGGGGTGATGGGCTCGATGTAAGTGCGGTGAGCGGTCTCCGGGTCGGTCATGATGGTGGCGGGATTGCTGTTCACCAGTACGATTTCATATCCCTCCTCGCGGAGGGCCTTGCAGGCCTGCGTCCCCGAATAGTCGAACTCACAGGCCTGGCTGATGATGATGGGGCCGGAGCCGATGATCAGAATCTTGCGAATATCCGTACGCTTTGGCATTTGATCCTTTCCTCAGGTGCACTGCATATGGACACCCTAAACCATCCGCCTGGCCGCTTTGTGCTTTTCGATCAGCCGAATGAAACGCTCGAAAAGGTAAGAGGCGTCGTGGGGCCCGGGCGAAGCCTCCGGATGGTACTGTACACTGAAAGCAGGCAGCTCCAGGTGCTCCATCCCTTCGAGGGTGTTGTCGTTCAGGTTGAAATGCGTGAGCCGGACCGGCAAATCCTTCATGGACTCCAGGTCCACGCAGTAGCCGTGATTCTGGGACGTGATCTCCACCTTTCCGGTGGTGACGTCCTTCACCGGTTGATTGGCTCCCCGGTGGCCGAACTTGAGCTTGAAGGTGCGTCCGCGCAGGGCCAGCCCCATCATCTGGTGCCCCAGGCAAATGCCGAACAGCGGCCTGTGTCCGAGGAGCCCCTGCACCGTCTCGATGACATAATGGACGGCGGCGGGATCTCCGGGGCCGTTGGAGAGGAAAATCCCGTCGGGCTTCGTCTTCAGGATCTCTTCGGGGGAGATGCGCGCGGGAACGACAAGCACCTGGCACCCGGCCTGTTCCAGCTTGCGCAGGATGTTGTACTTGACGCCGCAATCCAGGGTGACCACTCGATGGCGTGGATCGTTCCCATCCCAGGGATTCGCGAGGTCCACCGACAGTGGCTCCCCCTGCCAGCGGTAAGGTTTGGCACACGTGACGTGCTGCACCATGTCGATATCGTTCAGTCCCGGAAAGGTCTCAAGCTGCTCCAGGAGCTTCTTCACATCCTCGGTTTCCGTGGAGATGATCCCGCGCATGGCTCCGGCAACCCGGATGTGGCGGGTCAGCGCCCGGGTGTCGATGCCCTCGATGCCGATCTTGCCGTGCTCATTGAGGAAGTCCGCAAGAGACCGGTTGCTGCGCCAGTTGCTCGGGAAATCCTGGTACTCCTTGACGACGAAGCCCTCCACCTGAATGGCGGCGGACTCCATGTCTTCATCGTTGATCCCGTAGGTACCCGTCAGGGGGTAGGTCATGGTGACGATCTGACCCTTGTAGGAAGGGTCCGTCAGGACCTCCTGATAGCCGCTCATGCTGGTGTTGAACACCACTTCACCCAGAGCCCGCCCTTGGCCGGTAAAAGCGGTGCCGCGAAACACCGTCCCATCTTCGAGAACGAGCAGCGCTCGGGTGCGTTCCCATGGAGAAGACATAAATCATCCTTGAATGATGCGTGATGCGAAAAGAACCCGTCTGTCTGCCGATTTCGGGCAATCTCTCCGCTTGCAGGGAGGGCACCCGGGTTCGGCCCGGTCATGCTCGGCCCCGGAGCGCTCCATAAAAGCTCAAAACGGTCCGAGACCCGCTGATCGCCGTTCCCGCGAAGGCGGGAAACCGGATGATCAGGGGATTCAGGCCCTCTTTTCCCAGAGATGACGCCATGAGCGAGCCTCAAGCCGATCAACAGGGCCGTTTCTGGTCGTGCTGGGGTGGCAGCGCTGAAGCTGCCTGGAATATAAACCCGGCAATCTTATCGATTCACCGGAGATTGGCAACCGATTTCATTCACAGAGATCAAAAACGGAGGTTTTGCATGGCCCGTCATCAGCCAGGCTAACAGTTGCATCACTCACTGGCGGTTTCGCTCATGATCCAAGCACTGAAATGTATGCCCGAAACAAACAGTCACGAAAACCTGGGTTCCGGCCAAAGGCAGACGGAATGACGTTTTGGATCTCGAGCACCTAGTCATGTGGCTGTCCGCTGAGAAAGTCTCTTCATGATCTCCTCGATGTCTTCGGGGGTGTCCACGCCGTGGGTTTCATGGGGGGTCAGGGCGACCCGAATGGAGTAGCCGTGCTCCAGGGCCCGGAGCTGTTCCAGTTTCTCGATTTCTTCAAGCGTTCCCTGGCCCAGCTTCGAAAAGGTCTTCAGAAAGCCGCAGCGGTACGCGTAGAATCCCAGGTGCTTGAGGAATTCGAGGGGACGCGCATCGGGGTCGCGCCGGAAGGGCAGGGGGGACCTTGAAAAGTAGAGGGCGCGGCCTCCAAGGTCGGTCACGACCTTCACCACATTGGGGTCGTGGTATTGGATCTCATTCCGGCTCGAAAAGGCCAGTGTCGCCATGGGACATCGCGGATCTTCGAGGAGCGCCCGGACCAGGTCTTCGATCATGTCGGGGTGGACAAGGGGTTCGTCTCCCTGGATGTTGACGACCACGTCGTCTTTGTTGAGCCTGAGGATTCCGCAAGCTTCCTCCAGCCGGTCCGTCCCGCTGGCATGGTCCTCCCGCGTCATGACGGAGCGTCCTCCAAACCGGTGCACGGCGGCTTCGATCCGGGAATCATCGGTGGCCACATACACTTGATCCAGCCCAGTCGCTGCTGCCGAGCGCTCGTAGACGTGCTGGATCATGGGCTTTCCGAGGATTTCGACCAGCGGCTTGCCGGGAAAGCGACTGGACTGGTATCGAGCCGGGATGATCCCCACGATCTGCATGGCATTCCTTTCGACCGGTCTCACTGGAAAAGTGGCTTGACCAGGATAGAGCATACGGTTCTGTTTTCGAATCGTTGGCCATTCGGCATTTCACTCCCTTCACGTGCAGTGATTGGAGATGCCGACACTGTTCAATCCTACATCAATATGGGTCGCGTGTGAACATCGGCTTCTGCAGGAGCGTCCGGGCGGAGAGGGCATGATCCACAAAACCTTTCGATTGCCCTTTGGATGCACGCAGCTCTTTACCCTTCGGACGAGCGAGCAAATTCGCGGGTGTCATGGTGGTGGAAAAGGAGGCTTGAGAACACAGCTGACGAAAGGGTATATATGGACCATGCAGCTCGTTCAATCTCCAAGGTGAAAAGGAGCAGACATGCCGAACGGTCAACTGGCCCAGCGAGTGGGTACTCTCGAAGAGTACATGAAGGAACCATCCTTCATTGAGCGTCCACCATCCGGGGTTGTGAATGTCGCACGCTGAGCTGGAAACGATTCGGACGGCTTCCCAGTACTTCGCCACTCTCATGAGAAGTCATCCTGAATACGTGGATTGGCTCTGGGACCAGAGAAACATCTTTCGCCGCTGGCCCGTCGCCGAGCTTCACCAGGATTTAATCCGATCCGTTGCTCAGGCCGGGACCCTGGCTTCGCTGATGACTGTTTTGCGCCAGTTCAAACAGCGCCACTTTCTGCGGATCGGGGGAAGGGATTTCCTGGGGATGGCGGATCTCGTCGAATCCACAGCACAGATCAGCGACCTCGCCAGC